>NZ_JAAKXY010000002.1:300000-600000 GCF_011043775.1 Natronolimnobius sp. AArcel1
CTTCTGGAGGTGTGTTTGCGCACTCGAGAGTATCGCACCGAGCGTCTCCCGCCCGGAGTGAACTGCGCGGACGGTATCCTCGTCGACGGCAGAACTCATTTGGTGTCCATGGGTAACTGACATCCCGTTATCAACCTTTCGAGTCCCGTACCCTGGAAATGAGCCATATACGTTTTTGCGTCTGTATCGGTGTGGGTGAGCCGCCTCGAGGGCGTCGGGTAGGGAGTCATTGTGGGTCGCGTGAGATGGTCGTAAGAAAAAGGCCTATAACCAGTGGCCTATCTATATCCCGATAGATGTCGGATGAGTTGGCGGCTTCGGGGGATCCCGACCCAGCGAGCGCACGCACCCAGCCACATGAACGGGCTGACGAGCGTGTACTCCCCGACGGCGGGCAACCCGAATCCGATGATGACGCGGACGAGGATTTCGATGCAGACGGAGGCGCGGACGGCGACGAAACTCCGCCGGTCGAAACCGACGGCGAAGGCGTCGTGAGTCCGGAGGCAGAAACCGGGGAGCCCCCCTATCCGGACTATCCGGACCCCGACGAAGACGACGACCTCGGCGGTCTCGAGACGCCGCCGGACGACCAGGAGATGCCGCTGGCCGACCACATCGAGGAGATGGTGCTTCGGATGGCCTTCGTCCTGTTGTTCGCCTCCGCCGGCACGGCCGTCGGATTGTTGTTTGCCTCGGATGCCATCGGCTACATCTGGGCAGATATCTTCCCGGCTGCAGCCGATGAAGCTCCCCCGCCACACATTTATCACCCACTCGAGCTGTGGCTGACCCGAATTAAGCTCTCGGCGCTGCTTGGCATCATGGTCGGCTTGCCGGCCTTCGTCTACCAGTGCTATAAGTTCATGAAACCGGGGCTGTACCCCCACGAGCGCAAGTACTACCTCGCGGCAGTCCCGACGAGTGTCATCCTTGGCGCACTTGGGATGTTGTTCTCGTACGTGCTCGTGTTGCCGCTGCTGTTCGAGTACTTCACGTTCTACGCGGAAGGAAGCGCAGACATCGCCTACGCGCTCGGTGAGACGTTCGATCTGGTCATTACGCTGACTGGGTTCCTCGCAATCGTCTTCCAGATTCCGCTGTTCATGATGCTCGCGATCATGATGGGTGTAACGACCCGGCGCTGGCTCGCAGACAAGCGTCTGTACTTCTGGGCTGGCTTCTTCGGGCTCTCCTTTATGTTCACCATGGACCCGACCATGATGGCACCCATCTTCGTCGCGATCACCATGATCTTGCTGTTCGAAGGCACCCTGTTGATCCTGAAATGGGTCGGTAAGGAATAATCGCGCGCGAGCGTCTCGTTCTTCTGGTGCCAACCCACCGAATGCCCAAACACGATAAGAGCCACCCACTCGAGAGAATTCGGTGTGGACACTCGGTCACTTAGTGAATCCGTTAGCCATGTGTCCGTCCTTATATTGTCCTAATGCGTACCACCACTGGACGAACATCATCTAATAGATCGAAATGTAGTGGAATATAAACGAATACGGTTTAGTAGCCACACACTTTCCAACCCTATACGACCAATCGTATGATATTGTACGCTCTCGAGTCCGGGTCCGAGTATTCTCTGGTGGCCCGTTCGAAGCCGGTCGGAGGTGTCGTTCGTGACTGATCTCGTCCCGACGACGTGTATGCGGTGTGCGGTCGGCTGTGGGCACGTTCAACGGCCCGTCGAGCAGGGCTACGGTCTTGACGTCGTTCGCGGCGATGCGACACATCCGGTAAATAACGGTCTCGCCTGCCAGCGTGGCATTCGCGAGACTGCCGACCCAGACGGCGAGTGGCTCACCCGCCCGCTCGTTCGCCGTGACGGCGACCTCGTCCCGACGACGCTCGAGAACGCCTTAGAGCGCGCCGCGGAAGGGCTCGACGGCGCACTCGAGGGTGGTCCAGAACGCGTTGCGGTGTTGGGAAGCGGCCAGCAGACCAACGAGGCAGCCTACGCGCTGGGGAAACTAGCTCGAGGCGGGTTCGGGACACCGTACTACGACGCCAACACGACGCTGTGTATGGCCTCGGCGGTTACCGCCTACTACGATGCGTTCGGGAGCGACGCGCCGCCACCGACGTACGACGATATTCCCGAGGCGAACACGCACCTTGTCTGGGGCGCGAACCCGGCCGCCGCCCACCCGGTCATGTTCCGCTGGATCAATCAGTCCGCAGACGAGGACGACTCGGAACTGATCGTCGTTGATCCCATCGCGAGCGAGACGACCGAGGTCGCAGATCACCACGTGCCACTCGAGCCCGGCGGCGATCTCGCGCTCGCTCGAGCGGTTCTCGCACACGTACTCGAGACCGACCGCGTCGATGAGACGTTCGTTGATGAGGAAACTACGGGCTTTGCGGACCTGCAAGCGTCGTTGCCAGCCGCCGAAACTGCCGCGGAGCGTGCTGGCGTCTCGATGGCCGATGTCGAACACATCGCGGCTGCACTCGAGGACCCCACACTGCTGTACTGGGGAATGGGAATCAACCAGAGCGTCAACGGCACCGCAGCCGCGGGCGCGCTGATCGATCTGTGTCTGGCGACGGGGAATCTCGGCCCCGGCTCCGGCCCGTTCTCGCTGACTGGGCAGGCGAACTCGATGGGCACGCGCGTCTGTTCCTCGAAAGGAACCTGGCCCGGACACCGACCGTTTGACGACCCGGAGCACCGCCAGGACGTCGCAGCCGCCTGGGACGTACCCGAATCCCGACTGCCCGAAACGCCGGGTCCCGGCCCCGTGGGCATCGTCGACGCAATCGGTGACGATGTCGAGGCCGTCTACGCGGTCGCGACGAACCCCGTTGCGGGGATGCCCGATACGACACACGTGCGCGACCAACTCGAGGATGCGTTCCTCGTCGTCCAGGACTCGTTCCGAAGCGAGACAGTCGAACTCGCAGATGTGGTCCTGCCGGCAGCGACCTGGGGAGAGTCCGAGGGAACGACGACCAATATGGAACGAACCGTTGCCCGCGTTCGCGCCGCGACGGAGACGCCAGGTGGCATCAAGACGGACCTCGAGCTGATCGGCGCGCTTGCAACCCGAACCGTTCCGGGCCTGTTCGACGACGGGCTCGAGCCTGAAGCAGTCTTCAACGAACTTGCCGCCCTCACTGCGGGAACGCCGGCGGATTTGTCGGGCATTAGCTACCCGCGACTCGAGGCTGAGTCGGCGGTTCGCTGGCCAGCACCCGCCCCGGATGTGTCGGCTGGCTACCGATACTACGAGGGGCCGGATTACACGGAGAGCGACTCGGCGACAGAGACCGCGGCCGGAGGCGACTCGTGGTCGTTCCCAACGCCATCCGGTTGCGCGCGATTCTCGAGTGGGACCGCCCACCCGCTCCCGGAGTCGACCGACGACTCATATCCGTTGACGCTGACGACCGGGCGACAACCGGACGCGTACAACACTGGCGTTCGGACGCGCGAATCAGCCCCACCAGTTGCTCGTGTCAGTCCCGCGACGGCAGCTGCTCTGGTCGACGAACTCGAGCATATCGAGACGACCGGTCTCGAGGCCGGGGACGACGCATCCACGACGTACGGTCGCGTCGTCTCTCGTCGCGCGTCGGTACCTGTTCGTGTCGACACTGACGAGGCGATTCCCGATGGCATCGTCTGGCTGCCGATTCACCACCCTGGAATCAACAAACTGACAGTTTCTGATGTCGATCCTCGCTCGAAAGAACCAAACTACAAGCAGTGTGCCGTTCGCCTCGAGCCACCGCAAGATGCTGACGCGATAGCCATCGCAGAAGCGAGAGCATAGTGCGGTTGTGCACACAACGTGTAGTGGCTCCGAGAGTCGATGACTGTCCCGAGTGCGGCCTCGCTGGTCCGTTGAAGATGCACAATTCCGGCCGCAGTCTCGCCGAATAAACGTCCTAATATAGTCCTTATTCGATTGAAGACCACGCAGGTTGGATAGAAAATAGCGAAATATTCGAGTTCATAAACGAATACTGTTATATGTTGGACAAGCATGACGATGATTCGTGACGTTCGTTATATTCGAGAAGGGATATGCCGCTTCTCGTGTGAATCGTTTAGCTGAGGTGGTCGGCCGTGGCGTCTGAATCGAGCGGTCCAACGATTCGTGGAACGCCAAAGCAGGCGCTTTCGATCCTGACGTTCGGCTACTTCGTCGGATTCGCCGGTGTGGTCGTCTACGGGCCCGTCGCAAGCGAGTTCGAGAACGTCCTGGGCCTGTCGGGCGTCTTGCTCGGCCTGCTCGTCGCTGCACCACAGTTGACCGGCTCGCTACTGCGAATTCCCTTCAGCGCGTGGGCCGACAGTGTCGGCGCCAAAAAGCCATTTAGCATCCTCCTTGGGCTGTCAGTAGTCGGCATGGGCGGCTTGCTGGGTATTCTGATGACGACGTACCCCGACGGGCTGACGATGGTCCATTACCCGCTCATCTTCTTCTTCGGCGCGCTCTCAGGCTGTGGGATCGCGGCGTTCTCCGTCGGCATTACCGACATCTCCTACTGGTACGAGTCACGTCGCCGCGGGACGATGCTCGCGCTCTTTGCCGGCCTCGGGACGCTCTCACCCGGCCTGTTTACCATCGTCTCGCCGTTTGCCCTCGAGTCCATCCAGCTGACGGGGACGTACGCGCTGTGGTTTGGTTTCCTCCTCGTTGGGACCGCGATTTTCGTCACGTTCGCCGTCGACTCACCCTATTTCCAGTTGCGCAAACAGGGCCTCGATGAAGCCGAAGCGAAAGCTCGCGCCGAAGACGTTGGACAAGAACTGTTCCCGAACGGTGATGCACTCGAGTCGATCAAACAGGCGGCGGCGCTCCCGCGGTCGTGGCTGTTGACGCTGATGTTTTTCGTCTCCTTCGGCGGCTATCTCGCACTGACGACCTGGCTACCGTCGTACTGGCACAACTTCCATGGGCTTGATCTCCGGACTGCCGGTGTCGTCACCGCGCTTGCGTTTACGCTCTCATCGCCGCTGTTTCGCGCAAGCGGAGGTGCGATCAGCGACCGATTCGGCGGCGAGATCACAACAATTGGGAGTTTCGTGCTGGTCGTCTGTTCGACGGTCGTGTTGATATTCGTCTCACATCTCCACCTCGCAATCGCTGCGACGGTCGTCCTCGGCGCCGGCATGGGAATCGCCAGTGCAGCAATCTATCAGTTGCTGCCTCGATACGTCCCCGAAGCAGTCGGCGGTGCGTCTGGCCTCGTGGGCGGACTCGGCGGCTTTGGCGGCTTCGTCGTCCCACCGATCCTCGGCCTGTTCGTCGACGTTCAGGGTGTCTCGGGCTACGCAACTGGTTTCGTCGTCTACCTCCTACTCGGTCTCCTCGCGCTTATCATCGCGGGCTCGCTGTATCGTTCAAGCGAGACGGCGGCCCCGTCACAGACGCCGGCACCTGCTGACGATTGAATCGAGTCACTCGAGTAGGTGCGTTTTCTCGTCCGCGCTTGTTGTCTCCATCGCGCTATCGTCCCGACCGGCCTGGTACCTCATCGAGTCAACTCAGTGAAAGACGTCCATTCTCGAGTCAATGTTCTCCACGGACATATCCTAATATGCGTTATATTTGGTTGTACACTTCGGCTCTGTTCCTAAAACGCTCCCAAATTTAACCATATGTCAACAGTACAAGTTATATGGTTTAGAACCATTGCATGAAAACGTGAATAGCGAAATGTTTGGAGTGGAATTCCGCGTCTTTGCGACGGGTCGTCGGGGCGACCGTGAGGTGAGCGTCGATGGTGCATAAGAAAGAAGAACAAAAAGCAGACTGTTACGGGGACGACGTCCGCGAGCACATCCTCGAGTTCGCCGAAAACGGGGGCTACGAGGCGATTCCGGAGGACGAACGCGACACCTGGTTCACCCGATTCAAGTTCTGGGGGCTGTTCCACCAGCGCAGCGGTCAGGAGTCGTACTTCATGATGCGCCTGACGAACGCCAGTGGCATCTTAGAGCCGGGGCAACTGCGTGCAATCGCCGAAGTCGCTCGCGACTACGCGACGGGGCCCGTCGAAAACCCCGAATTCGGCAACGGCTGGGTCGACTTTACAACTCGCCAATCTGTCCAACTGCACTGGCTCAAACTCGAGGACGTGCCGGCAATCTGGGACCACCTCGAGAGTACCGGCGTTTCCTCGCGCTCTGCGGGCGGAGACACGATGCGTAACATTTCGGGGACTGCACTCCACGGCAAAGTCGAGGAGTACGTCGAGTCCGGACCACTGCTCGAGAAGTTCCAGAACGAACTTCGCGGCGACGACGCGCTCGCGAACATGCCCCGGAAGTTCAACATCAGTGTGACCGGGGGCAAGTCGGGTTGTGCGCAGGATTCGATCAACGACATCGGGTTCGAACCCGCGCGCAAGGAAATTGACGGCGAAGAAGTGAAAGGCTTCAACGTCCGCATCGGTGGCGGCCTCGGTGGTCGCCAGCCCCGTGCTGCGACGCCACTCGATGTCTTCGTAACGCCCGAGCAGGCCTACGAGGTCGGCCGTGGTTTCGTTGAACTCTATCACGACCACGGCGGGCGGACGAACCGCTCGAAGAATCGCGCACGCTTCTTCGCCGAAGACTGGGGCATGGAGAAGATCCGCAAGACGCTGCAGGCGGGGTACGTCGACTTCGAACTGCACACCGCAGGCGAAGACTTCCGCGAGGAGTACACCTACAACGCGGGCAAGTCGACCGACGCGGGCAAACACGACCACGTCGGTGTCTACGACCAGAAACAGGAGGGTCTGAAGTACGTCGGCCTGAACGTCCCCGTCGGGCGCATTCCTGCCGAGGACGCTATCGAACTCGCCGATCTGGCTGATGAGTACGGCTCCGGCGAGATTCGGCTGACGCGTCGCCAGAACCCCGTCGTCGTCGATGTTCACGAGGACGGACTCGAGGACCTGCTGGCTGAGCCACTGCTCGAGGAGTACCAGCCCGAGCCGAGTCCGTTTGAACGCGGTGCGATGGCCTGTACCGGGACGGAGTTTTGCTCGATTGCACTCACGGAGACGAAAGGGCGCATGGCCCGCATGCTGCGCTGGCTCAACAAAAACGTCGATCTGCCAGACGATGTTGAGAAGATCAAGATGCACTACTCGGGCTGTACGGCCGATTGCGGGCAGGCGATGACTGCGGACATCGGTCTGCAGGGCATGCGCGCCCGCAAGGACGACCAGATGGTCGAAGCCTTCGACATCGGCGTCGGCGGCGGCATCGGCGAGGAGCCATCGTTCGTCGAGTGGGTCCAACAGCGCGTGCCCGCCGACGAGGCACCTGGCGCGATCAAGAACCTGCTCGAGGCCTTTGCGGCCCACCGCACCGAAGGCCAGACGTTCCGCCAGTGGGTCGAGGCGACGGGCACCGAACAGTTGATCGAGTTCTGTGAACCCGAGGAGACGGACTTTGAAGCCCCGTATATGGGCGACGCCAAACAGTCCTGGTACCCGTTCGCAGAAACCGAGTCAGCACCTACTGCTGAGTCGGTTGCTCCATCGGACGACTGACGGTCGACGACGGCTCCGTTGTCACCACTCACAGTCGGTTTCAATTCACACTCGTTTTTATCGTTGATTCACTGGTACGCAGCGCTGCGTCAATCGGCGGACTGCTCGTGTCCGGACTGGGCTGACGTCGTTGGTTCGTCCTCGAGAATGCTGGCTGGAAGTCGCTGAGCGCGCTCGAACAGATCGGCGACGAAGTAGCGCACGTTCTGCGGTCCCGTCTCCGGCCGCGGCGCACGGTAACTCACGATTAGTGCCCACATGATCGCAACGCCGAGCGAGCCGACCGCAGAGAAGGTCATCCCAAGCGTTCCATACGTGACTGCATACACGGTCCCAATCGTCATCGAGGGGACGCTCGAGCCAAGCGGGATCCTGGCGGTCGAGTTTCGAATCGTCGGTGCGAGAAAGACGATTGAGAGGGCGCTACCGGCGAGAAAGACGAGGTCTTGCCACATCATCAACACCGCTTACTCGAGAATGAGTAAAAGTCCATTGGTATCAATAATAGAACAATATGTGAACAGTCAGGGGACGGCGACTCTCCCAGAAAGATGGGGGATCGTCAGCTCATCGGTGATCTCTCGTTCGTTCGTAGGCGTACTCGAGGGCATCCTCGAGCGAGCCGGGACCGTCGTAACTCGCCGAGAACAGATCCATGAAATCGTGTGCGATCCGATTACACCGTTCGAAGGTGAGAACAGTTCTGACACGAATCGTTTCCGAAAACTCAAGTCCGGGATAACTCGTCGCCGTCAGGGCATAGCCAGGGTGGCTCTCGCCGTCGAGCGATGCTGGCGCGACTTTGAGCCGGAGATCACCCGATTCGTGACGATACGTCCGGTATTCCATCTCTCGGTTGCTGTTTGCGGGGGTGTACGACCGACACGCTTCCGTTTGCCACTCGAGCGGCACGTCGACGTCCATCGAGTACAGATACTAACCCAAGTGCTACGTTCGTATCGCAACACGCAATATTACCAAACATTGGTTCAGTAAATGTACTAATGGCGGATTTGGTGGCGAAAATGTGGTTATATATTGGAAGATTGTCTTCGGTAACTGGGTTGAGTGCGACGATTCCGAATTCGCCACTCGAGTGAGCCGGGAGAAACGGTACGCGGCAGCCGCGTCAGTCCCCGGTTTCTGACCCAGCCGAGGCGCTGCCCTCGCTCGACCCATCGCCTGCTGGACTGACGCTGCCAGTTCGATAGCCATGGAGGTCAAGTGTAACGTGGTCAAAGCCGATCCGAGAGAGTTCCTCGCGGACGGTTTCGGCGAACTCACGAGTCAGCGCACGCTCGAGTTCCGCAGGTGCGACTTCGATGCGCGCGAGGCCGTCGTGATCGCGTACGCGAAACTGCTCGAAACCCCACTGGCGTAACACGGCTTCGGCGCGCTCGACTCGCGTCAGGCGCTCTTCGGTGACCTCGAGGCCGGTCGGAATCCGCGAGGACAGACAGGCCATCGAGGGCTTGTCCGCCACGGAGAGGTCGTAGTGAGCCGCAATTTCGCGCACTTCGTCTTTCGAGATATCGTGAGCGAGCAGCGGCGAGTGCACGTCGAGTTCGTCGACGGCCTGCAGGCCGGGTCGGTGGCCCGCGCCGGGGTCGTCGGCGTTCGTCCCGTCACAGACCGTCCCGACGCCGAGGTCTCGAGCCGTCTCGAGCATCTCACCCAACCGCATCGTCCGGCAGTGATAGCACCGATCATCGTCGTTTTCGACGAAGTCATCGCTCTCGAGTTCGGAAAAAGAGACGATCTCGTGGCGGATGCCGATTTCCTCGGCGACCGCTTTCGCATCCTCGAGTTCGGCCTCGGGGAGCGTCTCGCTTCGTGCGGTACAGGCGATGGCGTCCTCGCCCAGTGCGTCGTAGGCGAGTGCGGCGACTGCACTCGAGTCGACACCGCCGGAAAAGGCGATCACAACCCCGTCATGGGTGGCCAGGTCCTCGCGGGCGGCCTCGAGTTTCGCCTCGAGCGTGGTCATAGCCACCCGTTCGACCCGGATAGGCAAAAGGTCGTTGTCGTCGTCGGCCGTTTCGCTTATTCTGGAATCGACGCTGCCAGCGCCTCGGGTGCGGCCGCTGGAACGTCAGCGGCGTCCATTCGCTCGTCGAGCCAGAGCGGGCGCTCGAGGAGCACCCCATTAGTTGCTGTTTCAGTGACAGATAGTCGTGTCGTAGCCACAGGCCCGTGAACACTCACCCGTGTGGCTGTGTTGGGTCGTCGACGCCGGTGATCTCGAATCGCGCACCACCGTCGTCGCTCTCGGTAATAGTCAGTTTCCAGCCGTGGGCTTCGACAATTTGCATGACAATCGAGAGTCCGAAGCCGGTGCCATCCGTCGCCGTCGAGTAGCCTCGCTCGAGTACCCGTTCGCGCTCGGCTTCCGGAATGCCGGGACCGTCATCGGCGACATAGAAGTCAGGGCCGCCGTCAATTGCGCCGACCGTCACCGTGACATCGCCGCTGCTGTGTGCCACAGCGTTACATAGTAGGTTCTCGAGCAACTGTTTGACTCTGTTCCGGTTGGCTCGAAGCATCGTATCCGACTCGAGGCGAAGTTCGGCTTCGTCCGTCTTGACAGTCGCCCAGCAGGCGTCAGCAAGAGCCGCCAGTCGAAGCGTCTCAAACTCAGTGACTGCTTCTCCTTCTCGAGCAATGGTCAGCAGATTCTCGATCAGCGTCTCCATGCGGTCGTGTGACTGTGCAACCGCAGCAAGGTGTTCGCTATCACAGTCGAGTCGGGCCTGCTCGAGATGGCCCTGCGCGACGTTCAATGGATTACGAAGGTCGTGTGAGACGATGCCCGTAAACTCCTCGAGTCGGTCGTTCTGTCGCTCGAGTTCTTGCTGGTAGCGTTTCCGGTCCGTGATCCGTTTTGTCGCGCCGAAAAGTCCCTTTATCTCGCCATTTTCGTCGTACCACGGGACTTTCGAGGTGAGGTTCCACTCGTCGGCGTTTGGACTGTACTCTGCTTTGTTGATGATCGGTTCACCGGTCTCGATAACATGCATATCGTCGGCGTAGGACTGGCGCTCGTGTTCGCTGTCACCGATTTCGATGTCGGTCTTGCCAAAGATATTCGCTCGTGTGAACGCGGGAACATCGAGGGTGTCCCCTTCGTGTTCGATTTCCTCGGTGAGGTGCCTGCTCACCCGAACGTGGCGTCCCGCTGTATCTTTGACGAACAGATGAATCGGAATCTGGTCAAAAATTTCGTCCAGCAGATTGCTGTCTTCGCGGCGCTGTCGGTCGTCTCGTGCCTGTTCGACGGCGGCCGCGATTCGTTCGGCGAGCGTGGCCTCGTCGGTGGCTGATTTCGGGAGATACTCGCTGACGCCCCGCGAGATTGCTTCGCTCGCAATGGCTTCGGAACCGCTGTCCGTGTACAAGAGAAACGCCATCGTGGGGTCACACTGTCGAACCCACTCCAGCAGTTCAAGCCCATCGAGGTCAGCCAGTCGATACTCAGAGACGACACAGTCAATCGGCGAGTCCGATGATTTGAGCCGCTCGAGTGCAGCCTGAGCGGTCGATTCGGTCACTACTTCGAATCGAGTGGGTTCGTGGGGTGCTCGAGTGTCAGGCAGATCCAGGGTATCCGATTTCGTATTCACGTACAAAACCCGGATCGAATCAGACATTGGTCAGCCAATATACAGGCACTGTTAAAAATATACCCATCAATCGTTCGTGATACAGTGCAGGTACGTGGCAGAAGGGTATCGAAGTTCACGTGGTCTACCCAGTGAACTGCCTCCAGTGGCCGGCTTAGCGTTCAATCTCGACCGCGCGGTCGCTGTCGGCGCTCTCGTAGATTGCATCGATGACTTCCATGTTCGCAATTGCCTCTGCCCCATCCGTTCGTGGCTGGCTGCCAGTCTCGACACACTCGACGAAGTGCTCGATCTCGAGACGGTACTGATCGACCGGATCGAACGTCTCGACGGCGTGGCGGCCATCGATTTTGTGCTCGAGTTCGACGGAGCCGCTACCGGGGTTGAAACCGTCGTCGGCTTCGATCCAGCCGTTGTTCGCTTCGATGCGATAGCGCTGGATGTGGGTCGTATCGAAACCACAGGCGATGCGGGCGGAGGCCTCGTCGTACTCGAGGATGGCGGCGAGTTCGGTGTCGACGCCGCTGTCTTTGGTGTCTGTCGTGTAGGCGTAGGCGCTGTCGGGTTCGCCAAGGACTTGCCGAGCGAACGAAAGCGGATAGCAGCCGACGTCCATCAGGCTGCCGCCGGACAGGTCCGGTGAGAGGCGGATATTGTCCAGGTCGTCGAACAGGCCGAACTTGAACGAGGCCGTCACCGAGCGAATGTCCTCGAGTTCCTCGTCGGCGAGTTCGAGGGCGCGTTCGGTTCGCGGATGGTACTGGTACATGAACGCCTCCATCAGGACCACGTCTCGGTCGGCGCAGTACTCGACGACCTCGCGGGCTTCAGCCGCGTCGACGGTCAGTGGCTTCTCACAGAGGACGTGGATGCCAGCATCAGCCGCCTTTTTCGTCCACTCTGCATGAAGTGCGTTCGGCAGCGGGATGTAGACCGCGTCGACGCCAGCATTCTCGAGGAGGTCCTCATACCCTTCATACACCGTCTCGATGCCGTGTTCGTCAGCGACGGCCTGTGCGTCCGCTGCATTGCGGGAGGCGATAGCCGTCACGTTGTGCTCGGTCGGCTCGATTCCCGGAAGGAACGATCCCTGTGCGATGCCTGCCGTGCTGAGAACGCCAAAATCCATGGTAGGGCATTGCTGAATGCGCTATAAATAACTAGCCGGTCCACACGTCGAGCCGTATTCGGGCTATGCTACCCAGCCGATGGCGTTGCGCAGCAGCGTCCGGAAACTGTCGTTTTGCAGCGCCTCGTCCGTGTGGCCGAGCGAAATGTAACAGACGCGACCGTCACCCTCGGTTCGAGTCCACGCGATTGGGTACTCCTCGAGGTCGGGGTGGTCCATGCGGGCGAGAATCGTCAGGTCGCTGTCCTCGCCCTCGTCAACATCCAACTGGTACGGTTCGTCGAAAATCTGGAAGTCCTCGACGCCTTCGGTGACTGGGTGGTCCTCGAGGATGTCGACGCCAAACTCGGACTCCTCGGGGTGGGTGAGGAAGTGGCCGCCGATCAGTTCGCGCAGTTCAGGCACGGGTTCGTCACGCGTGTCGAGCAGGTCGTCGGGGTCGTCGGGAGCCGTGCTCATCAGATCCGCGCCGCAGTGAAGCGGGAGGTAGCCGCCGCCGTTGTGGACAAACGAGAGCACGCTCTCGAGTTGGTCCTCGGAGAGGTCGCTGTCGGTCAGATAGTCGATTACGACGTCGTACTCGGAGAGATCACAGAGGGCGTCGCGGTCGGTCGTCGTCGTGACGTCTGCGGCGTCGCCGATAGCGGCGGCCAGTTCGGGTCCTTTCTCGTCAATTGAGTGAAATGGAAACGTCGTCTCGCCGATCAGGAGTGCCGTCGTGTCGGTCATATCGGTCCGGTTGTCGCCGACTGCCAAGTAGTTTGATACCGAGCGCCATCGCGTATCATCGTACTGACCCGTCAGACGCATGCCGGACCGGTAAGAGCGTTCTCGTTGTATGGTCCCATAATGTCCGTCTCAGACCGCTTGCGTCAGTTGCGACCCGATACCGAGACGACTGATCCCCTCGATTCGGACGAGCGCCGTTCGAGCGCCGACCACGTCGTCGCTGCGACCGCTCGAGGCGTTCAGGCGGGGTTCGTCGCGACGCTGATTATGACGGCGTTCCGGTTGCCGATCCTCCGCTCACTCCCGCCGTCGGCGAACTTCTGGTCGCAGTACGTTTCAGGCGGTGACCCGGACAATCACCCGTTTGCAGGCTTGGTCTTACACTTTATTTACGGCATTCAGGCCGGAGCAATCTTCGGCGGGCTTTTTGCGCTGCAAGACGCTGAGCGCTCGATCGAACCCGAACAGCGCGGGCTCGTTTGGGGGTCAGTCTACGGCATGGCCCTATCGGCGTTTGGGTCTCAGATCATGCTCAAGGAAATGCTCGATATCCGACTCGAGGCGAACGAACTTGCGCTGTTTCACGCGGGCCATCTCGTCTATGGACTTGCACTCGGCGCGTGGGTCGGTTCCCGGACGGAGGGTGTCGACGACCCCGAAGACGAGTACGAGTACGACGACGGCAACTGACGACTGCGCCGGTCAATTTTAACACTACTCGAGTCCAAGTTACCAAGCGTTAACAGCGGTATTACGAACAGCTGATCTCGCTCATAACAACCTGTTTAGGCCGGTAGCGATGGAATTGAGGTATGGAACTCGGCGTCGTTATCGGCGTGGTTGTTATCGGGTTCGTCCACGGCGTGTTGCCGGACCACGGCTGGCCTATTGCGGCGACGTACGCGCTCAACCGCCAGCGCCGGTTGCTGTACGGGTTCGTCGCTGCCTTGATTCTCGGCGTAGGACATCTCATCAGCAGCGTCGTCCTCGTCCTCGCATACTTCTGGTTCAGCGCGTTCGCCGATTTCGCGGAGGGGCCGTGGATGCGCTATATCGCCGGCACGTTGTTGATTCTGCTCGGCATTCACGAGTACCGACACGGGGGACACGGGAACGTGGGTCACGGACACGATCACAGCCACGAGGACGACCCCGATCATGGACACGGCCATGGGGACCACGACCACGGTCAGAAGCACGGCCACAGCCATGACCATGACCTCGGTCACGACCACCACAGCAGCCACGATCACGACGACTACAACAACCACAGTCACGGCCACGACCACAACGCCAAACCCGACGATCGCGGCCTCCTCGAGCGCCTTCGGTCGTTTCTCCCAGGCGGCGGCCACCAGCATCTCACCGAGGAACACGCCGAGCGCGGGCTGACCGCACTGGGCGTGACTGCCCTGCTGCTTGGCTTTGCCCACGAGGAGCCGATTCAGATTCTGGCGATCTGTGTCGGGACTGAGGCCTGCCTCGAGTTGATGCTCATTTACTCACTCGCGGTTATCGTCGCCATCGTCATCCCAACGCTCCTGTTGATCGCGGGCTACGAACACCATCGCGAGCGCGTCGAGCGAATCACGCCATACCTGCCGACGATTACGGCAGTTGTCCTCGTTGGGATGGGGCTGGCGTTCATCAGTGGTCTCATTTGAGGGGTGCAGGTCGTTACTCGAGGACGTCTGCACTCGTGAGATTTTGAACATCCTCCTCGAGTCGGCCGGCATACTCGAGGCGGAGTTCACGGGCATCAGCTTGCGTCACGAATTGGCGGCCGTCGATTCGGCTGGCGATTGGGTGGTAGTTTTCGATATCGAAGCCCATTCGCTCGAGGTAGGCGGCGACTCCTGTCGCATCGAGTCCGATGTCGATAGCCGTCTCCGTGAGCTGTGAGACGATTGCAGCCCGGGGCAAGGCGACCTCGGCGTTCGTGACGTGCCCGACAGTGATGTCGTCGGCACTGCCTGCGGCGACTGAGGACGACGACGTGGCGTATCGGCCAACGTGGACGTGGCCGCGGGCGACTCGCTCGAGGATGGCCTCGAGATCGGCTGCCAGCCGGCAGAGTTGACTGGGGAGTGCTGTATCCGGTAGTCGCCACTCGAGCATGCTCGAGTTGGTGCGTGAGTCCGCGGCGGGAGTGAACGCAATTGGCCACTCGATGGCTGCCGCGTCGGACGGATCGCTCGAGTTCGCCGGCGAAGCGGCGTCTGCGAGACTGTCGATGTACTCGAACGCGCGCGCTCCCGTCGGGATTCCGTGATGTGTTCGATAGCCGTGAGCACGCGCACTGTTTGCGACACGATTACCTCGACAATATGGGGCGGAACTGACCAACGCCAGCGCGGGCGTCAACGCAAGAAGCGTGTTCCACTGCTCGCACCCATTGCGCGCGTCGAACCGGAGGCGCGCACCAGCGCTTGCGGGCACCGAGTCAGTGCTCGAGGCGTCCTGCCCGTGCTTGCTCACTGGCCCGTTGTTGATCGGCGTCGCAAGCGGGACGAGCCGTCGATCCAACGTCGCTGCGGTCGCACAGACACTGGAGAAGCGATCAGCGATCGGGCTGCTCGCAGCCGACGGTGCGGACTCGAGGGGGCCCTTGACCGTCACCAGCGCATCAGCAGGGCCGTGGCTGATTCCGGCCTGTGCGGCGGCATCGATCAGCGGAGTAGCCGAGACGAGTTCACCGTCGCGGTCGACGACCCAGTAGTCGGCGGCAAGTCGCAGCTGCATGCGAACGGATCGTCATGCCTCCTCGCGTCTCGGTTGGGCCATCGCAAAGCCATCCTCGAGGTCCTCGAGGGTGGCACACATCGCTCGTTCGTCGGCGAGTATCGCCTCGAGCGGGTCGACCACGTCGTCGGCGTAGGCGAGCCGCCCGGCGAGTCGAACCAGCATCTCGTAGGTCCGACTCTCGAATCGTTCGGCGAGCAACGCCGTCTCGAGTGGGGGCGGGTCAGGGGCGTCGGATTCCGGGTGGAGGTCATCGCGTCGGGCCGCTGCGAGTTCGTCCACTATTTGCGAGCGACTGGCTCGCGGCCGACGCCCGAGTGCGGCAAACACGCGCTCGAGGCGGTCGACGTGTTGTTCAGTCTCCTCGCGGTGGGTGGACAGCGCCTGCTCGAGGGCGTCGTTGCCGGCGTCAGCGGCGTCGGTCGCGAGTTCCGAGAGGAGTTCGACCTGGGTTCGCTCTGCGTAGTAGGCGTGCTGTAGCTGGAATCCGAACAGATCCTCGATAGTTTCGATGTTCATAGCTGAAGTGGTGATAAATCGGGTGTGGCACTGCGCGTCAGGAGCCAACCGCGGCTGGCCGGGACGGGCACTCGAGTCGCCGTCGGTCTCACGAGTGCGCTCACTGGTACGGATCGAGCGACGCGCGGTCGGCGTCGTCGATCTGACTCGCTGCCAGCAGTCGGTCAACAGCCGCGCCATCGGCGAGCGACTCGAGTTCTGTCCGCACGTCACAGGCGTGTTCGTAGTTCGGTGCAATCGCATCCGCGACAGCCTCGCCAGTCTCGTCGTCGAGTGAGCGAGCCAGACCGATGACCCGCTCGTAGCGCGTACACTCGAGCGCCTCGAGTTTCAGCATCGTTTCGACGTAGTACAGCGGCCGCAACTCGTCGTTTAAGACGACGTTGTTGAACTTCTCTTTGTCCGCGATCAGGCCGTCCAGTTCGGGCACAGGCCCGGTATCCAGACGGTGATCAAGGACGTCGAACGCCTCCTCGAGGTGTCTGCGGCGGTCGGCCGTTTGCTCTCGTCGCTGGTCAATCGCGTACTGTAACTGCTCGCGGCACTGAAGTTCGCGCACCGTATCCAGCGTGTCGATCGCAACATCGGCTGACAGCGTCTCGAGTGCGGTGTCAATGCCCTGTTCGAGCGCGTCGAGGCGCGCCAGTTCAGCCGCAAGCGTCTCGTGTGGCGTCATGTCTCTTGGAGTCATTATCAGAACCTCTCGAGAAGTCTCAGAACGACTGTTGCATCCGGGTCGTGTCGGTGTCGTGTGGGCTGTCGCCGCGGTCGCTGTATCGCGGTCGTCCCACGGCATCGCGCCGGACACCGTTGAAGATCGCCAGCTCGAGGTCATCCCGGCTTTCGTAGGTTTCGTGGCCGGAGGTCTCGAGCACCGTCTGGAGTGGATCGGATTCGTGTGGATAGACGATTTCGACGTCTGCATACCGCTCGAGCACGTCCGCCGTCGTCATCGGGAACGTTGCGTCCTCGAATAACTGGGTGATTTCTCCGACGGCAAGCGAGTGTCGCGCATCGGCATTGTCGGTGTGATTCATCGTCCCCCTCCTACTGGCATCCACGACATAGTAGTGGAGCCTGCAGATGACGACCGCCTGCCCGCGTGCAGTTATCCGCCCAATCACTCACTGTCAAAACACAGTTCGACGCGGAAACAATCAGGCGAACACCTACCTATAGGTTAACTGCCACGCTAGCCTCATCAATGACCCACATCGACCGACTCACCGTCTATCCCGTGAAGGGACTCGACGGTATCGACTGCGAGCACACGTCGATACTCGAGGGTGGCACGCTCGAGTACGACAGAGAGTTCGCCCTGTTCGATGCGGACGGCGACGTTGTCAACGGCAAGCGAACCGACCGAATTCACGACCTCGAGACTGGATTCGATCCTGAGACGACAACGCTTACTGTCGCACCTCCCGACGGCGACAGCCTCGCGTTCGACCTCGAGTCAGCGTCCGGCCGCGAACGCGCTGCCGACTGGTTCGGCGACTTCTTCGATCTCGAGGTCACGCTCGAGCGCGACCGTTCGCTCGGTTATGTGGATCGCCGTGAGATGGGACCGTCGGTGATCAGTACGGCCACGCTCCGCGAAGTCGCCTCCTGGTTCGACGACGCGGACCTCACCGTCGACAGCGTTCGGCGACGGATGCGAGCGAATGTCGAAGTCGGCGGCGTCGAGCCGTTCTGGGAGGACCGGTTTGTCGGCGACGACGCGCCCGCGTTCGAGGTCGACGGCATTTGTTTCGAGGGCGTCACACCCTGCGGGCGCTGTGTCGTCCCCCAACGCGACCCCGACACGGGCGAGACACTCGAGGGCTTCAGAGAGCGCTTTATCGAGCGCCGCGAGGCGACGTTCCCCGAATGGGCCGACGAGGCGGCGTTCGACCACTACTACACGCTGATGGTCATCATGCAGATTCCGGAGACAGACCGCGGTGACGACCTCGCAGTCGGCGATTCGATCACGATTCCACCGGCGTAGCGCCCTCAAGCGTGTTCGACGACGACCACTCGCAGCATGTGCGGTGACGGAAAACACTACCACCACCAACAGCGTAGTGACACCATGGCTACGCCACCGCTGATCACCCTTTCTGGACCGCCCGCGGCCGGAACGTCGACGTGTTCGGAACTGCTCTCGATGGCGTTTGGCTACGAAGTACTCAATGGTGGCGACAGTTTCAGAGCGCTCGCCGCCGAACGCAACCTGTCTGTTGCGGAGTTTACCGCCGTCGCCGAATCAGACCCCGATATCGACCGCGAACTGGATCGTCGACTCGAGGCCGCCATCGACGCCCACCTCGCTGGCGAGCGCGACCCGACTGGCGAAGGGCTGCTCGTCGAATCCCGGCTTGCAGGGTGGCACGCCGATGGCCGCGCAACGCTGTCGGTGTGGCTCGATGCGCCGCTCGAGGTGCGTGCGGATCGACTCGGTGATCGAGACGAGGCGCCCGCGGAACTCCGCGAACGCGAGCAAAGCGACGCCGAACGCTACCGGGAGTACTACGATATCGATATCACGGATCTGTCGCCCTACGACCTCGTGATCGACACGGAAACGCTCTCGGCGGATGCAACGTTTCAGGTGGTGAAGACAGCAATCGACGACGTCAGCGGCGTCGAGCACACGTTCCGAGAACTGTGACGGCGTTACGGGCGCGTCGTTCCCATGTTGCCCGCGACCATCGACGCGAAGTTTTCGACCACTCGTGCCGCGGTCACGTCCTCGAAACCGTACTCGTCTTCGGTCCAGCCGAAATCGGCCTCGAGTCGCTCTCGAAGCTCGGACGTAAACTCGGGATGAAACTGCACGGTCCACAGCGGCGCATCGCGGTGGCGAGTGGCGAAGGCGTGGTAGTAGTCGCTCGAGGCGATAACCTCCATTCCGTCGCCGACCTCAGTAACGACATCGCCGTGGGCGACGGGGACGATAGGTGAGACGCCGTCGAACAGTGGCTCCCCGTCTTCGACCGCCATCTCGACGGGTCGGCAAGTCGTCTCCTGCGCCTCGACGGTCCCACCGAGCGCTGCGTTGGCAACCTGATGGCCGAAACAGACGCCGAGGGCCGGAATCTCACGTTCGACCAGTTCCTGCACGAGCACTAGCTGATCGTCGATCCACGGGTGCTTGGCACGCTCGTAAACCCCGGCCGTACTGCCCGTCAGCACGACCCCGTCGGCGGACTCGAGGTCCGGTCGCTCGCCCGTTGGAAAGTTGAGCGCTCGAGCGTTCGGAACGAGACTCTCGAGGGCGTCACAGTGGTACTCGCTCTCGGGGTTGACCTCGTTACGGACGACGATCAGCGTCGGCTCGCTCATTGGATTCCAGTGAGATTGAACAGCGCAAAATAGTAGCGGACAACGCATATTTCGCGGCAGGTATAGTAGCCACTGAAAGTCAGTGCACACCCAATCGCATGACTGCTATACGATTGGTGTGTAAACAGTTTCAGTTGTTACTATAGGTTCGGAGTCAGCGCAGCACTCGAGGCCGCGTCGTCGTCTCGCTCGAGTTATCACGTTCGCGCTCATCCGGAGGGCCGTCTCGCCGGCCACGAAGCGCTCTGTAGCCCGCGTACGCCGCCGTCGCTGCGAGACCGGCGAGGGCTGTTCCCGTCAGTCCACGACGCTGGCGCAGTCGCGTGTAGAGACTCGAGTCCGCGACGTGACCCTCGTAGCCGCCGCGTGTCTCGAGGTCTTCGGACGGACTCTCGAGGCTGTGCTCTGCGGTTGGTTCCTCGTCGGTACGCTGCTGGTTGTAGAACACTCGTTCCATCAGCGTGTCGAGTAGACCAGGCGCGATGCGGTCGAGCAGAATCATGCCTTTCCCACCGCCACCGACGGTGATCTCGCGTTCGGGGTGCTCAGCGGCGTCGAGGATCGTTTGGGCGACCGTCTCCGGCGCGTAGACGGGAGCTGGGAGCGTCGCCTCGGCATCCATCTCGTTTTTCGCGTGTTCCGGATACGGCGTGTCGATCGCGCTCGGTTTGATGAGTGTCACAGAGACCGGCGCGCCCTCTTCCTCGAGTTCCATCCGGAGGGCGTCAGTAAAGCCCTTGACGGCATGTTTCGACGCGGAGTAGCTCCCTTGTAGGATGATCGCGCGGTCGGACACGATGCTCCCGATGTTGATGATCGCGCCTGACTCGCCGCGATTTTTGAAGTGCTGGGCGGCCGCAATCGAGCCATAGAGCAGTCCCCAGACGTTGGTTTCGAACTGCTCGCGCATGTCCTCAATTGGGACGTCCTCGAGGCGGCCGTAGATGGAGACGGCTGCGCCGTTGATCCACGTGTCGAAGCCACCGTAGGCGTCCTCGGCAGTCGCGACAATCTCGCGGATATCGTCACGATCACTCACGTCGGCGGCGACGTACTCGGCGCTTGCATTGCCAGCAGTGATTTCGTCGGCGAGGTCTTGCAATGCGTCCTCGCTTCGGGCCGCGAGCACGACGTTCGCGCCACGGTCGGCAGCCATCCGTGCAGTTTCCAGTCCGATACCTGATGAGGCACCGGTGATGACGATCGTCTGTTCCTCGAGTGGGCGCAGGTTCACAGTCGGATTCATGGTGTGGTGTGAAAGTGACGTCACGTCTCAGTGGACGCGACGGAATCGAGCAGCGCGGTGCCGCCGATACGGGTCGTTCACGCTCCAGACGGTGCTACATGACCCCTGTATTCGCATGGTCGGGCAGCGAGTGAGCACTCGAGCGAACGGCTGGCGACTCACACAGTGCGCCGACTGTGACACTTCGGGCAGTAGAGCGTCCCGTTCCCGATGAGGACGTACGAGCGGGTACAGCGGGTGCAGACGCTTCCGATCGATACCTCGAGATCGGACTCTCTGGCCAGCCCTGACAGGGTGTTGTACAGCAGCGACTGTTCGTGCTCGAGTTTCGCGATCCGGCGCTCGAGCGCGTCGAATTCAGCGACGAGCGCTCGATCTCGCGGAGAGTATTGACGGCGGCTCGATCGGGTCATGGCTAATCGGCGTCCATACGTTACGGGTGAGCAAAAACATCGCTACTAAGGCTAGTTCGACTGACCACCCCGATTTGTGACCAGTCAAGGTGCGGTCTCAGCTTGCGCTTGCTCGAGTGCGTAGCCCGCGTCGAGGGTCGTCGCATCGTCGAATCTCGAACCGACAAACATGAGTCCAACTGGGAGGCCGTCGACCTCGCCTGCAGGGACGCTGACGGCGGGGTGGCCGGTCCGGTTGAAGGGTGAGGTGTTGCCCGGAATCTCGAGGTTCTGAATGCGGTCGAACTCGCTTCGGTCGGGGTCGTGCTCGGGGGCGGTCACGTCGACGGTCGGCATCGCGAGGACGTCGTAGTCGGCGAGTAATTCGTCGTAGCGTTGGGCGAGGCTGACGACGAGGTTCATCCCGGCGGCATAATACCGGGAGTGGTACTCCGTGGCCATGTACGCGCCCGTCAACAGCGACAGTTTCAGCGCCGCTGGGAAGTCATCGCCCTGGGCCTGTCGGAACTTGCCGAACGATTCGATCCACGAGACGTTGTACCAGGCTTTCCAGCCGTGGCCGACACCCTGGCCCGACAGCGCGGCGACTAACCCCTCGTTCGTACAGACCGAGTGCAGCGCCGAGCCCTCATCGTGCAGCGGCGCGGAGACCTCCTCCACTGTCGCACCGCGTTCCTCGAGCAGGTCGAGCGAATCGAGAATCTGCTCCTCGACGGCTGCATCACCGTCTGGCTTGCCAAAGGCTTCCTCGAGCACGCCAATCGAGAGCTCGCTCGCGTCACCCTCGAGTGCGTCCTCGTAGCGCTCGACGGGAACCGGTTCCGGCCGGCGCAGATCGCGTTCGTTGCTGCCCGCAATGACAGACAGCGTTCGAGCGACCGTCTCGACGTCACTGGCCATCGGGCCGGGGTGGTCAATCGTATGCTCGAGGCCGACACAGCCCGTGTACGGCACGAGTCCATAGGTCGGCTTGTGCCCGACGATGCCACAGAGTGCGGCTGGAATGCGGACGCTCCCGCCCTGATCGGAGCCGATCGCCATGTCAACTTCGTCTTCGACGACCGCCACCGCACTGCCGCCGCTCGAGCCGCCTGCCAGATGATCCTCGTCGTGTGGGTTCGTGATCGTCCCGAAGGCGCTGTGGCCAGTACGCGTGACTGCCATCTCGTCCATGTTCGTCTTGCCGACGATATCCGCGCCAGCCTCGAGCAGGCGGCTGACGACCGTCGCGTCCACGTCGGGAACGTAGCCCTCGATGACGCGCGAGCCACAGGTCATCTCGACGCCAGCGACGCAGATGTTGTCCTTGATGGCAACGTCCCAGTCCTCGAGGTCGCCGCTGTCGTCGCCATGAACCTCACATCGTGAGACCCACAGCTGGTGGGGATTGTCCTCGTCATCGGGCCTGGAGCCAGCCGCTCGGACGCGCGGCTCAGTGCCACCCAGACGCGGCTCGGGGTGGTACGAACGGACGGTTTCGTAGTCCTCGAGGCTCTCGACGATCTGCTCGCGAAAGAACTCGCTTTCGTCGTCTGTCAGCTCGAGAAAGAGTTCCGAACCCAGGTCCTGCAACTCGTCGACAGTCGGCGGTCGGATGGGCATACGCTTGCCTCACCGGCAACAGGGAAATGAGTTCGTTCAGTGATTGCGGATCATCGTCGGCTCGAGAACGTCTGGTCACTCTTGTTGCCGCCGCCGACAACAGTCTGTCTTAGCTTGACTTTGCGGTACCGTATCCGAACGCGATGGGACCGCCGAGAAACACTGCGAGAACGACCAGACTGACTCCAAGAGACGTCTCGTACCAGATAGTTGGCCCGACGATGAGTGCGGCTGGAAGAAGTGCCCATACGACGGCGCGGTGCCAGCCGTGTCGGGCCGCGACAGTCCCGACGACCATCGCGAGAACGGCAGCCAACGCGCCGAACTGCGGTGGCCCTAGTTCGGCGTGAACGACCTGCGACGCGTGGAACTCAAGCGGTGCCTCGGCAGTCCACCAGCCGATTGGCAGCCCGTGAACCCACTCATACGTGAATACCGCGACTCCAGCGCCGATGGCGAACAGGCCAAGTACCGGTGCCAGAAGCGCCCGCCGAACGGTTAACGGCGCAACTGCTCGATGGCGAACCGCGAACACGCCCCAGGTGACGAGTAGTGCCCCACCAATCGCACTGACGTACACAACGAACGGATGCGTCGGCTCGAGGGAGTGACTGTACCCCGGAATCCACTCGGCGGGTACGAGCGGATACACGACGGGCCGCGCCAGGGGATAGATCAGCAGCAGTGCCAGCCCCACGATTGCCACCAACATACCACCGATTCGAGTGAGGGTCGGCTCGAGCCGCTGCGAATCCGGACAAGGGCCAGTGATAGTTACCCATAGTAACCACTCATGGTAGCTTTTTTGAATGATTGAGTCCATGAACTGCAGAACGAAGACACGGGTAGTCGACTAACGACCGCTGAAAACGAAATTCGCCGGTTGACTGCCGATCAGGTCGTTAGACCGGACTCGAGTCCGCGTTCCTTGAGTTGGAGTCGCCGCCGCGAATCAGCGACAGCAGTCCCTGTGCGACCAGCGCGATCACGGCCCACTTCCAGGCAAGGACAGCGATGCCGAGAAAGACGAGCATACGCAGGTGCTTCCCGCGGTCCAACGAGCGTTTCGCTTCCTTGAGCACTGAGACGACCGCCAGCGAGCGCGTTGCACTCGAGCCGATGAGTTTTTTGAGCATACCTGTCCTTGTGACGGCGACGGGATAACGCCAGACCCGGAGCGCGCAAGCCGAGAGCGCACTCGACGACTGAACGCGAACGCGAAGAATGAAATCGACGACTCAGCGCCCTATTCGGGATCGAACCCACCGACGAGATACTCGAGGGCGAACAGCGCAAGCGCGCCAAGGAGCATCCAGCCGGCGGTGATTGCGGCCGTATCAGTGGTCCAGACGGTCGCTCTCGCGGTGTGCTCGCTGATATTGTGCAACGGTGCGGGCGTCGACCCCGCGATGAGGCTGACGAGGAAAATCAGCGTCAACTCGCGTTGGCGAGCCATCGCGGCGCGGACGACGCGGGCAATCGTAAAGAGGCCGACGAAGCCGCCGGTGACGAAGACGACCACGGTCGTTCCGGGGTCGACGAGGGCAGCGACTTCGCCACCTGTGGGAAGTCCGCCGAGTGCGCTGACGAACGCGCTCAACTGATCGGAGAGGTAGACGTACTGGCCGAACAGGATCAGAATGAGCGCGCCCGAAATGCCGGGAAGGATCATCGCACTGATCGCGATTGCGCCCGCGACGAAGATGACGGCCGGACCGCTGCCCGGCAACGAGACGATGTCTGCGGCGACGAGCAGTGCCAGTCCACCGCCAACCGCCGCGACCGCGACGTGGCGCCACGTGGCAAACTCGAGGCTCTTCCCAAGTGCAATCGCCGAGGCGGCAATCAGGCCGGCGAAGAAGCCAAACATGGGATACGGATTCGACTCTGCGAGCGAAGAGACGACGCCGGCGATGAGCACGACGGCGGTGACCATTCCGACCCCGAGCGGGAGCAGGAACTGCAGATCCATCTCGAGGAGTGCCTCGCGGGCCTCCTCGCGCCGGTCGGGCTGATAACCAGAGAGGACGGTCGCAGCACGTCGTGGCGTCAGCGCCGTAATCGCGGCAAGCAGTTGGCCGTAGAAGCCAAGCAGGAGGGCAACGGTACCGCCCGAAACGCCGGGTAGGGCGTCCGCTGTGCCCATACAGAGCCCGTAGCCGTACGACCGGAGGAGTTGCAAGCGATCCACGACGAGGTCGACGCGCTCATACCCCATCTGTGTACTCCGGGACCCCGATGGGTTCGTCCTGGCGCTGACGCAGTCGGCTCCATCGCCTCGAGCCCGCCGCTCGAGGATCGCGCTGTCGCTGCATGTCTCTCACCGCAACCTCGAGTGGCATAAATGTGCGAGACCTGCCTCAGCGTGTGGACCCTTGCGTCTATAGTAGCCACTGCAAGTCAATGCACACCTGATCGCCAGACAGGTCGGCGGTCAGTGTGTAAATAGTTGCAGTGGCTACTATAGTAACAACTGGAACTGTTTACTATCGAAACAACCTCACGGATTGAAACGATCAGTGACACTCTCCCAGTCAAGAGTTCTTGTCCGCCGATGACGCAGCGCATTTTGAAACTACTCTAAGTCAATTCATAACCCATTCAGTAGACTTAGATAGGAGTGAGTACAACTCTAAGTCAAATGGATCCAGACGATTTTGAGGATGGACCGGGGACGATCACCCCGTATGAAGGGCTTCCCTGCTATCGTCCAGCAAGCCTTCCCCCGGAGATTGAGTACACCGATGATATCATCCGGGTATACGGGGATGCTCAGTACGCATTAGGGCGGCTGGCGACACTTCACCGGGACGTAGATAACGAGAACCTATTGATCGCCCCGTTCGTGGTGCGTGAAGCAGCAATGAGTTCACAAATTGAGGGAACGAACGTTACAGTCTCGGATATCGTCCTTCACGATGTCGACGGGACTCCACAACGATCTGCTGCTGAGTCAGCTGATGTTCGCGAAGCGTACAACTACGTTGACGCAATCCACGAGGGCTTTGAGCGAATTGAGGCTGGGGAGTCGCTTTCGGTTGAGCTAATTTGCGACCTCCACGAGACGATGCTGAAAGACGTTCGTGGTGAGGAAAACCGCCCTGGAGAACTACGAGATGTGCCGGTCTATATTGGTTCTCCTGATAGATCAGCGCAGTCTGCCCGGTTCATTCCAGCCAATCCTCAGACAGTTGACCTCCTGTTGGAACAGCTCGTATCTTACATGAACGGCGGGTCGTATCCGTCGGTAGTTGACGTGGCGATTACGCACTACCAATTCGAGACGATTCACCCGTTCCGGGATGGGAACGGTCGCCTTGGACGACTGCTGATCATGTTACAACTGTATGATGCTGGACTACTGCCGAAGCCGTATCTCTATCTGAGTGCGTACTTCAACAGATACCGGCAACAGTACCTTGATTACTTGCTTGCGGTGAGTCGTGATGGTAACTGGGAGCAGTGGATTACGTTCGTCCTGAACGCAATCGCTGAACAAGCGATTGATGCCTATAATTGCGGCATAAAACTCGTCGGTCTTCGGGAACAGTATTACTCTCCGTTCCCGAACAGTCCTGCTGTTCGAGACGTCGTTGATTTCATCTTTGAGGAACCGTATCTCACGGCTCCTCGAGCAATCGACGTCACCAACCGGTCACGCCAGGCTGTCTACGACGCGATCAAAGCGCTCGAAGCAGCAGAAATTATCGAGGAAATCTCGGGTTCGGAACGATATCAGGTATACAGAGCACCGGCAATCCTCAGTATCGTGGAGTCACCCTAACAGTTGGATTACGTAACCAATGAAGTAGGTTATATGTCGGCCGTGAATAATGAACGCTATAACTGCTAACACACAACAACTGGGCGAATTGGGGCGGGAACTTTTTCTCGCTTCGGTTTGATAGCTCCGCGAGAAGCAATGGACCTCGAGTCGATCCCGGGCGTGGGCGAAAAGACCGCGCGGGCGCTGTCGGACCTCGATGACCCCGAGCACGCGCTGCGCGCGGGCGACGTGGCGACGATTGCGACCGCACCCGGGATCAGCCAGGGGCGGGCCGCCCGCATCGCCCGTGGCGCAATTCGGGATGAACACGACGACCCCGGCGGCTTCCTCGCAACCGACCGCG
The DNA here is from genome assembly GCF_011043775.1 of Natronolimnobius sp. AArcel1. Taxonomy (NCBI): domain Archaea; kingdom Methanobacteriati; phylum Methanobacteriota; class Halobacteria; order Halobacteriales; family Natrialbaceae; genus Natronolimnobius; species Natronolimnobius sp. AArcel1. The sequence continues at coordinate 326,973 of NZ_JAAKXY010000002.1, forward strand.
CGCGCGAGATCTACCGCGAGGTCCTCGGACTGCTCAAAGACCGAACCGTCACGAACTACGCCGCTGCCCGCCTCGAGACGATCTATCCGAGTCCCTGCCGCTCGCGCATCGAGGAGGTTCGAACGTTCGCCCGCGACGCACTCGAGCGCGATCCAGATCCGGACGTCCTCGCAGCACTCGAGGGCGTTGAACCCCTCCGAGACCCGGGCGACGTGCGCGTCCGCGAGCGCTGTCTGGCGACGATGGACGCCGAGCGCTACACCGAGGCTCGAGAGGCGGTGCCGGAACTCTCCGTCGAGGTCATCGAGGACGCACAGGGACTTGCGGAACTCGCACGCGGCTACTCGACGGTAATCGCACTCGACGAGTCCTTCACTGGCGTCACCATCGACGGCGACGTACAGGTTCGCCCCGACGCCCTCGAGACGCCCGCCGAGGTCGTTCCCGAGCGCCCGCTCGCCTTTTTCGCGCGCAACCGAAGCCGACTGCGCGCCGCGATTGACGTCCATCGCGTGGCCGACCTCGAGACCGACTGCGATCTGGACGCCTTAGAGGACGGCCTCTCGCGACTCGAGGACGACGGAACTGTCGCGGGCGACGACGAGTTGGATCGGCTGACGACGGCTGTAGACGACCTCGACGTAGCTGCAGGCGCAGCCGAAAGTGTCGCGAACGACCACCTGCGCGAGGCGATCCGCGAGGAGGACGTGACCATCGAGGGCGCAGACCTGCTCTCGCTGGTCGAACGCGGCGCTGGCGTCGATTCGCTCCTCTCTCGAGAACTGGCCGACGAGTACGCCGCAGCCATCGAAGCGGCCCGTGAGCACCTGATCGACGCGCTGGATCTTGACACCGGCGAGGCAGAAATCGCCCGACGTGCGTTCAGCGACGAGCCGACGTTTCCGGTCGAGCGCGACGAGGATGCCGTCAGCCGCCTTCGGGAAGAACTCACCGCTGCCAAAGAGCGCCGCGCCGGACGGCTCAAACGCGACCTCGCAGCCGATCTGGCCGACCAGCGCGCGGACGCCCGCGATCTCGTCCACACCGCCCTCGAGTTGGATGTCGAACTCGCGGTTGCCCGATTTGCGGACGAATACGAGTGTGAAATGCCCGAGTTCGTCTGGGACGAGACGGCCACCGCGACCGGCTTCGACATCGACGCCGGCTGCTCACCATTACTGCCAGAGCCACTCGAGAAGATCGACCCCGTCGACTACGAGGTCTCAGGCGTTGCCTTGCTGTCGGGCGTCAACAGCGGTGGCAAGACCTCGCTGCTCGACCTCGTCGCGAGCGTCGTCGTCCTCGCACACATGGGGCTGCCGGTCCCCGCCGAGGACGCCGAACTGCGGCGATTCGACGATCTGCACTACCACGCAAAAACGCAGGGGACCCTCGACGCAGGTGCGTTCGAGTCCACAGTCCGGGAGTTCGCCGACCTCGCGCAGGGCGGCGAGGGCTCGCTCGTCCTCGTGGACGAACTCGAGAGCATCACCGAACCGGGGGCCTCTGCGAAGATCATCGCAGGAATTCTCGAGGCGCTCGCGGAAAACGATGCGACGGCGGTGTTCGTCTCGCACCTGGCCGACGAGATCCGCGAGATGGCGAACTACGAGGTGACCGTCGACGGCATCGAAGCAGTCGGGTTAGTCGACGGCGAACTCGAGGTGAATCGCTCACCAGTCAAAGATCACCTCGCTCGCTCGACACCAGAGCTAATCGTCGAGAAACTGGCGACGGAAGCCGGTGCTGGCGGCGACGCGAGTGCAGCGGCGCACACAAACGGTGGCTCGCCTGCAGATGGTGGGCCGTCAGAGCCACTGTTTTACGAGCGACTGCTCGAGAAGTTCGACTGAGCGCGTCTTCATCCTTGCCTACGAGACCGGCTCGAATCGATGCAACACTGCAGTTCGGTCGTCGTCCCACTCGAGGTCGTGCGTTCGTTCGATTCGGTCTTTGTACGCCTCGAGATCGGACGACCCCTCTGCCTGGGCATCTTCGTCAGTCAATTCGCCGAGTCGTTCCTCGCGGACCTCGACGACTTCGAACGTTGTGTTCTCGATGTCGAACGTATCGCCCTCGCTGGCGTGTTTGTCGCCGCGGTGGAGTTGGGTGACCTCGCCCTCGAGAGCGGCGGTTTGGAGTCGGTCGGCTGGCAGCAAGTCGCTTGCGTCAATCGTTCCCATACGAACGCTTTCGGCCGCGTATTGGTAACTGTAGCGGTTCAGTTAACAACCTGCTGGCTGTCGGCCTTCGATCCACGTCGGAGATACTCGAGGCCGGGACAGCCGTCGAGGTACCAGAGCATGAGTGCGAGGACGAAGAGGACACCCTCGAGTGCGAGGAACGTCGTCGAATCGGTCAGTGGGGTAACGACTGTCTCGACGAGTGCGGGCGGTTCGAACCACCGCTCGCTGAAGGTGAACGTAAAGTGCGGGAGCACCGGCCAGAACAGGAACTCGGTGCCGAATGGATAGCCAAGCAGCGCTCGCGGCGGGATGTCTGCAGCTAGATGTGAGAGGTGGGCGATGACGAACGCAGTCGCCGTTTCGGTCCGTCCTCGAGCGATCCCGATGGCGTAGACGACGACAATCAGCGCAGCGGCGAAAAACAGCGAGTGCGCGAGGTCGCGGCCGGTCGGAAAGACGCCGAGCCACCACAGCGGCTTATCAATCAGGTCGGCGAACTGCGAGCCGATGAGCACCGCAAGCGCGGGTTCCGCTCCCGGCGCTCGGCGGAATCGTCCATGGGCGTACAGCGAGTACAACAGGTAGGCAACACCGAAGTGCCCTGGCGGTAACACGTATGGCGAGAATCCGTCCGACGGCAAAGCGATGTCGCCGCGTTTCACGACCTGCGACCTGCTCACAGCGCGACCGACCGGGCATCTTTTCGGCCGCGCCACCCGTCGTCAGGGTATGGACCTCGCGATCACGGACACACTCGCGCTGACGATGCGAGACGACCGACTTGGCATCCTCGAGAACGCGACAATCGCTATCCAAGACGGTGAGATTGCCTTCGTCGGACCGACAGCCGAGTTCGACGGCGACGCAGATCGAACGATCGACGCCAGCGGCCGCGTAGCGATGCCGGGACTGGTGAACGTCCACGCCCACACCGACCTGACGCTGCTGCGGGGCGGCGCACAGGACGTCCCCGAGATCGAGTGGATGAACCGGGCGCTCGGCCCGCTGACGGAGGCACTGACGCCGGATGATCGAATCGCGGGGGCGCGTCTGGGCGTTCTCGAGGCGCTGCGCTCGGGCGTCACCACCGTTGGCGAGTACGCGGCGAACGTCGACCGTCTCGTCGAGGAAGTCTACGAACCGGCGGGCGTTCGTGTCGTCGCCGCGGAGACCATCAACGCCGTCGATGACGCAGCAGCCGACCTCGGCCCGGACGAGCCATATCCGTTCAATGAGACGCAGGGTCGGGAGGCACTCGAGCGAAACGAGCGGCTGTTCGAATCGTACGCCGACCACGACCGCGTTTCGTGTCTGTACGGGCCGCAGGCGGTCGATATGGTTCCTCCCGAGTTGCTCGACGTGATTCGCGACCGGGCAGCCAAGCATAATCGCGGAATCCACATGCACGTCGCACAGGGCGAGCGTGAGGCCCGCCAGATTGCGGCTCGCTACGGGGCGGGCGAGACGACGGTGAGCGTCCTCGCTGATCTCGGCCTCGTCTCGGATCGCCTGCTGGCGGCACATCTCCACGGTGCGACGGCTGCGGAGCGCGAACGACTGGCCGAGGCGGGCGTCCGGATGGCCGCGAATCCGAGTTCGATTGCCGCCATCGATGGGGTGATGCCGCCGCTCGTCGACTACCGCGAGTACGGCGGTGTTGCAGGACTTGGCACGGACCAAGCACCTGGTGGCGGCGGTCACGACTTCTTGCGGGAGCTTCGGACAACAGCACTCCTCGCGAAAACGAACCGCGGCGATCCGACAGCCTTCCCAGCATGGGCCGCGCTTCGCGTCGCTACAATTGAGGGCGCACGAACGCTCGGCATTGCCGACCGCGTTGGCTCGCTCGAGGCAGGCAAACGAGCCGACATTCTTCTGCTCGACCTCGAGCATCCCTCGACGGCCCCAATTGTTAGCGACCCACTGCACACGGTAGTCCCGAATCTCGTCTACGGAGCAAACACTGGACTCGTCGATGCGGTTCTCGTCGAGGGCGAACTTCTCGTACAGGATGGCACCGTACAGACGATCGACGAGGATCACGTCCTCGAGACGGCAACTGAGCGAGCAACGGCCGTGTTCGATCGGGCCGGAAACGCATGGCGTGAGGCGGATTCGGCGCTCGTCGACCGCGTTGAGACCGGCTGGCTTTAACGCTGCTTGCACCCGCGTTTCCCTTTTTCAGCCGACACCTGCAAGTATCACGCCTACTTCCCGAGACACCGAAATACGGATATGCCATACCGATTCGTCTGCTCTGATCACAACTGTGCGTTTCTGGTCCACTCGAGTAGCACGGACGAAATCGAACGACTCGTTCGCGCACACGTCCGCATGGCCCACGGCGGCCGGATCGACCCGGCTGACCTCGAGCGCGGTATCGAGCGCATCGAACCGGCCTGACCAGTACCGAGTTGTGCGTCGACGCCTTACTTCGGGAACGACTCTGGCAGCGCCGCTGGCTGCGAACAGCCATGCTCGAGCGTGACGTGACTCTCCTGCTCCGCGGCCGTCCGAAGCCCGGCCATGATCTCGAGGCCGTGCAGCGCGCGCTGGCCGCTGGTGCGGTGACTCCAGTCGTCGTCTCGAGCCGCTCGCGCGAGGTCGGCGACGCCCGCGCCGCGACCGGCGGTGTAGTCGTGGGTGTGCTCGAGGGTCTCGAACGCGTCGCGGCTGCTGTTTCGAACGCGGACCTCGCCATCGAAGTTGTTCGGATCGGGGACCTGTAGCGTGCCCTCGGTGCCGTAGATTTCGAACAGCGGGAACGGCCCCGAGGAGCCACCCGTCGCGTCGAAACTGAACTGGAGATTCGCGATTGCGCCGTTGTCGAAGGTGACGACGCCAGCCTCGTGTGTTGGCACCTCGACGTCGATTGTCTCGCCAGCGCGGTCGCCGCTGCCAATCGTGCGCTCGTCGAACGCCTGCCCGACGGCCCCCGTGACGGTTGTCGCCGATCCCAACAGTGTGATGAGCGCGCCGACGTAGTACGGCCCCATATCGAACAGTGGCCCGCCACCCTCCTGATAGTACAGATCCGGATTCGGGTGCCACACCTCGTGACCGCCGGTCATCCAGTGGGCCGTCGCCCCGATTGGCCGGCCGATCCGTCCCGACTCGAGTGCTGCGCGTGCAGATTGGATACCCGCACCGAGGACCGTATCCGGCGCGGAGCCGACCAGCTTGTCGGTTTCCGCGGCGGCCTCGAGAATCCGCTCGGCGTCCGCGACGGTCGTCGCGAGTGGCTTCTCGGTGTAGACGTGGTTGCCGGCCTCGAGCGCATCGACGAGCACGTCGGCGTGGACGCTCGGCGGCGTCAGATTGATCACGATGTCGATATCGGGGCCTGCAACGAGGTCTGCGACGGGCCGGGCCTCGAGGCCGTGCTCGTCGGCTTTCTGTTCGGCGAGGTCCTGTTGCAGATCGCCACAGGCGACGATTTCGTAGTCCTCGAAGCGGTCTTTCGCGGCAAAGTAGGCGTCGGCGATATTGCCACAGCCGACGACGGCGGCATTGAGAGTCATGCGCTCGCGTTTCCGTTCGGTGCGGTAAAGTGAACCGATTCGATTCGTGGCGGACGGTGGTCACATCTCGACTGAGTAGATAGTATACTTCAAAATGATACTCAGCCACTTCCTATTGCGTGTGTGATGATATCTAATCAACATACTTTAGTGGCTGAAATAAAAATAGGAACAAAATGATTGGCCCCTCGCTTCAACGCTTTGCAATCTTTTTACTGATATTTGGCGGGTTTGAACGAATAACAATGGCACAGTCATCTGTTAGTGGCGTCGGAATGTCTGTGTCACAAGTTCATTCTATAATGCTAGCAGCCTTCATAATTGCAGCACTGGGACTGGTAATTGATATCTCTCTATTCCTAACCGCCGAGGAACACACTCGAACAGAATAAGACACTATTCAATCATTTCGGTCTTTTTCGGCAAAGTAAGCGTCGGCGATGTTGCCACAGCCGACGACGGCGGCGGTGAGAGTCATGCACTCACGTTCCCGTTCGATGCCGTAAAGTGAACCCATTCGTATAGTGACGGACGCCAGTCAGGTCACTGGCTGCCACCAGTGTTTCAACACTTTTGATTCGAGAGAGATTATGTTTGAATAGAATAGAAAACTACGCAATATTGAAACGAACTTCAATTTCACTCGGCGTTGGGATAGTGAATCCCATGCTCATCTATGGTAATGTGGTCGTCCTCTTATCGGCCAACTTGATGCCACTCCTTCACCGACACGTTCTCGTCGGGACTCCGCTTGTCCTGATCGCTTCGGTTCCCATCTATCCACGTCTTCGTCTCGATAAAAATTATAGTCTTTCAACAAGAATAACCAATAGGAATAATGGTAACTAAATATGGAAAAATATTGAAACCGACTTTTCTTCTAATGACTCTAATAGTAGTAGTCGCTACGCCTACTTCATGGTGGATCTGGCGTAGTGTTCATACATTTGTAGGGATGGGTTCCTATGAAATCGACAATCAATTATCGTATCTGATCTTCGCTATCGCATTCGCAGCTATCTCTATTGTAATAATGTATTGTATTCATCAAGGATACCGAGCTTCCCAAGAATAGGATGTCTAGTCGGTATTGATAATAAGTGTGAGTTTATCCATCCGACTAATTGTATGATAACAGTTTCAGCCGGAGAAAATAATCAATCGGTTACATAGCTGTGCCAACTCTGTGAGGGAGTCGCGGTGATAGTCAAGCCACCAATCTCGGGTTCGCTACGAACAACTAAGTAGCTTCGAGAGCGTGGTGAAAGTGATGGGTGACGATCCCGAGGGCGGGATGTTGTCGTGGGACGAATCCGTGTTTAGAGACGAGCACGTCTTCGAGATCGACTACGTCCCCGAGACGTTCAAACACCGCGATAGTCAGATGCAGAGTCTGACCTACGCGCTTCGCCCGGCAGTCCGAGGCTCGAGGCCGCTGAACGTCATGGTCCGTGGACCACCCGGCACCGGCAAGACGACCTCGCTACAGAAACTGTTCGACGAGGTCGGGGCCCAGACCAGCGACGTGCGGACGATCCGGGTCAACTGCCAGGTCAACGCCACGCGCTACTCGGTGTTCTCGAGGCTGTTCGAAGGAACGTTCGACTACGAGCCGCCCTCGTCCGGAATCTCCTTTAAGAAACTGTTCGGCCAGATCGCCGAGAAACTCGTCGAGGAGGACAAGGTACTCGTCGTCGCGCTGGACGACGTGAACTACCTCTTTTATGAAAACGAAGCCTCCGATACGCTGTACTCACTGCTTCGCGCTCACGAGGAACACCCCGGCGCGAAAATCGGCGTCATCGTCGTCTCCTCCGATCCCGCCCTCGACGTGATCGACGAACTTGACTCGCGCGTCCAGAGCGTCTTCCGGCCCGAAGACGTCTACTTCCCGGTCTACGACCAGCCTGAAATCGTCGGCATTCTCGAGGAACGCGTCACACGCGGCTTTCACGACGGCGTCATCTCACGCGAGACCCTCGAGTACGTCGCGACACTCACCGCCGAAAGCGGCGACCTGCGGGTGGGAATCGACCTCCTGCGCCGGGCGGGACTCAACGCCGAAATGCGCGCAAGTCGCACGGTCGAGCGCGAAGATGTCGAGGAAGCCTACGAGAAATCCAAGTACATCAATCTCTCGCGTAGTTTGTCGGGGCTGGCCGACACCGAGGAGGCACTCCTCGAGGTGATCGCTCACCACGACGGCAAGCAGGCCGGCGACATCTACGAGGCGTTCCACGACCAGACTGACCTTGGCTACACCAGATACTCCGAAATCGTCAACAAACTCGATCAGTTGGGGCTGATCGACGCCGAATACGCCGAGGTCGATGGCCGTGGGCGCTCGCGCTCGCTGACGCTTTCCTACGAAAAAGACGCGATTCTCGAGCGCCTCGAGTAAGCCCTATTCGAACCGTCGTCGATGCGATTCTCGAGTACATGACGCCGAGGAGTTCGAGCCAGGTGTGCGGAACCGAGTGGGAAGTTGTGTTGCTCTTGGTAGACTGCTTTGTCGGTGAGGGGGTGGTCGGTACAGGAAAACAGTATATGGTCGGGATTGACGATCTATGCACAAACTGGGAAGTGGTCAGTGTAAGAGAGAGTCGATATAGCAGCACCGTCTGGCAAACCGATCTCCAATTGTAGATTTCACAGGGCCAAAAGCCTCAAAAGAGGGGCCTCTCAAAATCACACATAATGTATTTTGAAACTGAAGCGTTTATCGACGAATATGTCATTGATGGCGAAAATATTGGTATCTTTGCTGGAGATGACTCCCATATTACGTACACCCCGAAAAATACGGACACATCGTCGGCAGTATCTCTCCCAACAGATGACATTACAAGCGTCACATTCACGCGTGACACATCGCTGTACCGTAACAACCTTCTCGGATGGTTCTTCGCGATCATCACTGTCGGACTCATCTTCGGTATCTACATGCTGTCATTCGCTGGTCGACTCACAGACCCAGACGTGGACCTCTTTACGGTCTTTGTGTCGCTCCTGATTATCGGCGGTATTTCCACCACGTATGACTACTTCAACGGTGAAGATTACGACATTGTTGTCATCACTATCAGAACCACTGAGGACGAATCCCACGTCTTCACTGGCCGAATAAAACACACAGAATTCGTTGAGGCATGCGGCGAACTCATCGAGTCAGACCTCGAAACAAGAAATCAGAACAAGAAACTTAAAGCCAAATTTCGTAACTGACACTCCTCCTATATGGACCGCAGCCAATTCGTCTCATCTACAGCGTTTCATTCGAGCACCAGCTTTGATTACGTCCCGGGGACGCCCGCTGCGTCGAACGTCGTAATGTCGGCGGCAGCGAGGGCGTACAGGACGACGAGGACGGCAATCCACGCGACGAGCGTGATGCCGGCAGCATCGATCCAGCCGCCGGGATAGCGTCGCTTGATCACCGCGAGGTACGCGAGCAGGACAATCGCTGGCCCAAGGAGTGGAATCCATCCGAACAGGAAGCCGACGACGCTCCAGACGATTGCACCAATGAGCGCGGTGAAAAAGGCGTATGTGTAGTCGCTCACGTCGGCGATGACGACTGCGCCGATGTGAATCCCGAGTCCACCGATCAGAAAACTGGCGATGAAGACGACGAGGCTGTTGAGCATACGCCTCGTACGTCGTACTGGCGAAAAATACCTTGGATCCCACACGACTCCGGTTCCACCGTTCTCAGGCCTGATCAACCTGCTCGCGATAGTCCTCGATTGTCTCGATGGCCGACTCGACTTTTCGCTCGGTGTTGCCCTCCGCCTGCTGGCTCACCTGTCGAAGCGTATTGAGTCGCTCGTCGAGCATCGCGTGATCCGGTGTCGTGTCGCCCATGACGTAATCAGCGAACGCGTCAGTCGTCTCGCGGATATCGTCGCGAACGTCGTCGTCCGCCGATTTCGCGGCTTCCTCTAAGTCGTCTCGAGCCTGTTGCAGGTGCTTTGTCATGGTCGAATGCATCACGAGGCGACCCATAACGGTTGGGCGGGCATTGTCTACGTTCGCTCGTGTGGCTCTACTGGAGATGTCGTTTACTGGCTTCTTCTCGAGTCTGTACTAGCCAATATCACCACGAAAGCCCCTGCCGTGCTCAACCATCCGGGTCTCGCTGCGCTCCTCACTCCGTTGCGGTGCTTACATCGCCCGGGATGGATCGACCACGGCAGCCCCTTTCAGTCCCACCCGTGTCGGCTGGCCGGTCGAGCCACTGCAGGGTGGGACTGAAAGGGGCTGGCACTCTCGAGGAAGGCCGACGACGCAAGCACTGGAGCGAACGAAGTGAACGAAGCGCGCAGCGAGTCGCCTGACTCGAGAGTGTCAGGGGCTTTCGGGGTGTTGGTGGTCGTCCCGCATCTTCCGACATCGATTCCAAACATTCCGTCGAGTAATGCGAGCGCGTCAAGTGTCTCGAGTCCCTGCTATGGATAATGAGCGACTCCGATTCTCGAGGCCCGCTGCAGCCGGATCGTCCCGATGCTGCCCAGCCGTTTGCGGTGGATGCGCCCTTCGAGCCGGCGGGCGATCAGCCCGAGGCAATCGAGCAGTTAGCCGACGGGTTCCAGCAGGGAATGGACACCCAGACGCTGCTCGGTGTCACCGGATCGGGAAAGACCAACACCGTCTCGTGGGCACTCGAGGAGGTCCAGAAGCCGACGCTCGTCATCGCCCACAACAAGACGCTTGCGGCGCAGTTGTACGAGGAGTTTCGGAATCTCTTCCCGGACAACGCCGTCGAGTACTTCGTCTCCTACTACGACTACTACCAGCCCGAGGCCTACGTCGAACAGAGCGACACCTACATCGACAAAGACGCCTCGATCAACGACGAAATCGACCGGCTGCGCCACTCCGCGACGCGCTCGCTGCTGACCCGCGAGGATGTCATCGTCGTCGCGAGCGTCTCCGCGATCTACGGCCTCGGTGACCCGCGAAACTACATCGACATGTCGCTGCGACTCGAGGTCGGCGAGGAAATCGGCCGCGACGAGTTGCTCGCGCAACTCGTGGACCTCAATTACGAGCGCAACGACGTCGACTTCACGCAGGGCACGTTCCGCGTCCGGGGCGACACAGTCGAGATCTACCCGATGTACGGCCGCTATGCCGTCCGCGTCGAACTCTGGGGCGACGAAATCGACCGCATGGTCAAAGTCGACCCGCTCGAGGGGAAAACGCAGGGTGACCAGCAAGCAGTCTTGATCCACCCCGCAGAGCACTATTCGATTCCGGAAACCAAACTCGAGCGGGCGATGGACGAGATTCGCACCGACCTCGATAGTCGAATCTCCTATTTTGAGCGCGCAGGCGACATGATCGCCGCCCAGCGCATCGAGGAACGGACGACGTTCGACCTCGAGATGATGCAGGAAACGGGCTACTGTTCGGGGATCGAGAACTACTCAGTCTATCTCTCGGATCGCGACTCCGGCGACGCGCCGTACACGCTGCTGGATTACTTCCCCGAGGATTTCCTGACCGTCGTCGACGAGTCTCACCAGACGCTGCCCCAGATCCGCGGGCAGTACGCCGGCGACAAATCGCGCAAGGACTCACTGGTCGAGAACGGCTTTCGCCTGCCGACAGCGTACGACAACCGACCACTCACGTTCGAGGAGTTTCAGGAAAAGACCGACCAGACGCTGTACGTCTCGGCAACGCCGAGCGACTACGAACGCGACGAGAGCGACCAGATCGTCGAACAGATCGTTCGGCCCACGCACCTCGTCGACCCCGAAATCGAGGTGTCAGAGGCCACCGGCCAGATCGACGACCTGATGGCCCGAATTGACGAGCGCATTGAGCGCGACGAGCGAACGCTCGTGACGACGCTCACCAAGCGCATGGCCGAGGACCTCACCGAGTATCTCGAGGAGGCGGGCGTCAACGTCGAGTACATGCACGACGAGACCGACACGCTCGAGCGCCACGAGATCATCCGCTCGCTTCGCCTCGGGGAAATCGACGTGCTCGTGGGGATCAACCTCCTCCGGGAGGGCCTGGACATTCCGGAAGTCTCGCTCGTCGGCATTCTCGACGCTGACCAAGAGGGCTTCCTGCGCAGCGAGACGACGCTCGTCCAGACCATGGGCCGAGCGGCCCGCAACGTCAACGGCGAGGTCGTCCTCTACGCCGACGACCCCTCGAATGCGATGGAGTCGGCCATCGAGGAAACCAAGCGCCGCCGCGAGATCCAACAGGAGTACAACGAAGAACACGGCTTCGAACCGACGACCATCGAGAAAGCCGTCGGCGAGACCAACCTCCCCGGTTCCAAGACTGAGACCACGCAGGTCTCTGGCCGCGAACTCGAGGACGACGAGGAAGCCGCCCGCTACATCGCCGAACTCGAGGACCGCATGGAGGAGGCCGCGAGCAACCTCGAGTTCGAGTTGGCAGCAGATATTCGAGATCGAATTCGCGAGGTTCGCGAGGAGTTCGACGTTGCTGGCGACGAGGATGAGGGCGTGGTGCCGCCGTCAGAGGAGTTCTAGCTACTCGAGGCGGCGTTTTCGCGATCCGGTGTATAGGTTCCTACACCATTGCCCCGAAGCGGGAGCGTCAACGAGACACTCGAGTGTGCGAAAAATCTAACTACTTTTACAGTAAATATTTATGTGTTATTCAGCGTACTAACACTAACGCACCACTGGGGGATGCAATGAATGTACTTCACACTCGAGCACACACTGCTGAATCAGACGGTAACTACACCGATGCCGCGGCGTCGTTTTTCACACTCGGGATGTATCAGTTCGCCACTGAGATGTACCGGAACACCCGAACGTACCGCAACGGCGTCGGGAACCTACTGCGCTCGATCGAACTCGATGACCGGGCGGGAAACGAACAACGCGCGACCCGAACAGCAGGATTCGTCTGCGATCGGTGTCGCTCGATCATCTCAGAAGGCCATACTGCAATCGTGCGCGGACTCGGTTGTGAATGGCTCGCCGATGCGCTGGTGATGACCGACAACGCCGACGCTCGAGTACACTACGAGCGGGCAGCAAACCTCTTTGCCAGACTGGATTTTGAGACACAACTGCACTGGGGGAATCGATCGGCCTACAAGCACGCAACACGCGCACTCGAGCAGTTTCTCGAGCGGCGTGAAATTGAGTACTACGACGCTCACGCGATCGATTTTGCCGGACGAATCGACTGGAAACTCACGATGTGTGCTGACGGCTGCGAGTGAGGGAGTCGTCGTTATTCGCGAACGTCGAATCCCCGTTCGCGGAGTAAGTCGGGCACACGGTCGCGATGATCGCCTTGCAGTTCGATTCGGTTGTCGCCAACCGTGCCGCCGGTACCAAGCGAACTTTTGAGTTCGGAGGCGGTTGATTTGAGCTCCGATTTCGACAGGTCAAAGCCCTCGATGATCGTCACCGGCTTGTTGTAGCGTCGGCTCTCGGTTCGGATGGACAGGACCTGCTGGGAGGTCTCGAGGTCGCCCTGGCTGTCGAGTTCATCGAGCAAGTCGTCGAGGTCGTCGTCGTTTGACACGTGCTAGCATTAGATTGGACACGTCGATAGGGCTGTCCTTGCGCGTGCCGGTGTCACCGCTGCAGACAGTGATCACGACTCGAGATCGAACTCGAGCGTATCGCCGACGTGGACGTCGTGGTCGACGGTCCAGTCGTAGACGGTCTCGAGGACGTACTGGCCGTAGCCGACGTAGACCTGATAGCTTCCCTCCTCACGTTCTCTGGGCGCGGGCGCGTGGTGGATGCCGGTGATCGTCCCATCTGAATCGGCGTAGATGATGTCGATGCCGAAGTCCATGTCGCGCATGACGAACTGGCGTTCGTCCGCCTCGTCGTAGACGAACAGCATGCCACGGTCGTCGGGCAAGTCCTCAGTCTCGCTCAATCCTCGCACCAGTTCCTCGTCGGTTTCGGCAATCGCTGCGGTCACGGACTCGAGGTCGTCGCCGTCGGCTGAAACCGCCTGCACCTCGGTCGTATCGTACTCGGCGTGCAGGTCCTCATCGTCTGTCTCAGCGTCGTCGTCACCGTCTCCGTCACCCTCGCTTGCACTCTCGTCGCTCGTGTCATCGACCGCCCCATCAGCGCCCGGGTCGCCGATAGACTCATCGCGCGAGTCATCCAGATTCGCACAGCCAGCAAGTGCGACTGTCCCAGCGAGACCGAGAACGTGTCGTCGAGACCACGTCTCTACCATATCGGTCACTGCATTGATCGACAGTAAATCAGTTCTGCAGGCAAACCGCGAGTGTCACGAGAGCTGGACTGTCCCAGCAGTTCATATCGAACAGTCAAGCAGTACGTCCCTATTCGTGGTGCGGTCAGAGGAGTTCACTGAGAAACGCCCTGTGTTCGCGAACGAGGGTTTCGGGGCTGTCCGGGCCGACGACCATCCCGCTCTTGAAAAACGCAAGCATCGGCAGTCGAGCGACCAGACGGTATAGGTCCCGCCGCGCCGCAAATGCGCTGTCGCGGATCAGTCCGTTCGTCTCTTCGTACCCCTCGTACACAGCGTCCCGGACACGGCGGCGTCGGGCCGAACCGAGCGGTGCAAGCGCGCTGAGACTGTCAATTGCCGCCGCGAGGTCGTATTCCGCACAGCCGACCTGCTGGTCCTCGAAGTCGAGGACGGCAGTCGTCTCGCCGGTATTTGGGTCCACGAGCGTATTCCAGTAGGTGTACTCGTCGTGCATCAATACCGGGTTCGGGTCATTGAGGACGTCGCATCGTTCGTCGAGCGTCTTTCGAATTGGACCCTCGAGATCGACAAACCGGTCGTCGAGATTCGAAAGAAAGAACGTCGCCAGCCCGACCAAGGCATCAGCCCACTCGTCGTGGGCGTTTTCGGCCACAGTGAGCGTCACGTTGGGCGTCTCGAGTCCGCTCCCGTTGTGGTCGACGTCCCGTCCGAGCCTGACAGCGCCGAACCGGTCGAACGAGCCAAGGTCATGGATTTGACCGAGATACCGACCAGCGTCGCGGGCGATCCGCTCGCGGATGGCGGGCTCGAGTTCTCGAGCCCGCGTCGCGACGCCCTCTCCATCGCACTGCTCCATCACGAACAGGGGACCAGCGTCCTCAGAGTCGTCTTCGACCACGGCGAGCACCGCTGGAACGGGGACGGTCGTGCGACGGCTGATTGCCTCGAGGAGATACGGCTCGGGTCGGAAAGCCACTGGAGCGGTGTTCTGGCTGCACTTGCAGATCACCGTCCGCTCACGGTTCGCACTCGAGAGGTCGACGGCATAGAGGCTGTTCGCGCTCCCTGGAATGCCGTCTACGCCTGTCACCGTCCACTCGTCTCTGCAGTCGGAGACGACTCGGCGAACCGCAGATTCGGTGAGACGCAGTGACCGGAAGTGTTCGACCATTGATCGGTAACAATAATCGAGTGACACAAAAATCCCTCCCTGCCATCGGAGTAACTGTGTACCCTGCACTCACTAGGACTTCACGAATTGGAAGTAGAATCCATTCACCAACGACACTCACAATCGCGACTTGATCGTCTCGGCCGTCTTTTCGCCGATACCGGAAACGCTCTGGAGATCCTCGAGGAAGCCGTTAGCGAGTAACCGATAAAACAACCCAACCGAAAAAATTGCCACCGTCCAATCCCGACTCCCACAGGTCCGCCGGCCTCTACTCGTCGAACTCGAGAGCGGGCGGAACGACGCGACAGCCACACGGTCTGGCGGTGCCAACCGCTGGCTCGGAGACGACGGTGACGACGACCGATTCGCCGCAGGTGGGACACTTGGGGAACGACTGTCCTGACTCCTGGTCGTTCTCAGTCGTCATCGCTCCTCGAGTGCGATAGCTGCCGCTGTTGATTGGTGTCGATACGTCACTCGTGCGGGATGTTTATATCCCGGTAGAATGTACGGATTCATGGCTTCAAGCCGTTCGGCTGGAAGCCCGCCTCGGGTGCTCTGACACCCGGGGCATTTGCGTGCCCCCGCGGAGACCGGCTTCCGTGTAATTTGTTGACTTGTTGTGACTTATATCTACTGGTGTGGATGGTAATTCGGGCGCTGTGGCAGGTGCGGGGTGGGAACACTCGCTCGAGGCGAGCACTCGGTCGCGGTCGAGATACTATAGTCGCCACTGTAAGGAGGTGTTACAATCGCGACTTGATCGTCTCTGCCGTCTTCTCACCCACGCCGGACACGCTCTGGAGATCCTCGAGGCTCGCTTCTCGAACGTTCTCGATGCTCCCAAACCGGCCGAGCAGTTGGCTGCGGGTTTCGGGGCCGATACCGGGAACGTCGTCGAGGACGGTTTTCACGTCGTCACGAATCGTCTGATGGTACTGGACCGCAAAGCGATGGGATTCGTCGCGCACGCGCTGGAGCAGATGCAGGTGGGGTGCGTCGCTCGGCCACGAGTATTCCCGGTCGGGAGTCACGACGCGCTCTTCGGCTTTCGCAAGCGCGACCGCGGGCACGTCCCACCCAACCGCCGCGAGTGCGTCTCGAGCGGCCTCGAGTTGGCCCTCACCGCCGTCGATCAACAGCAGGCCGGGGTCCGGCCGATCGTCTCGGCCCTCGACGGCGCGACGGGCACGCCACTCGAGGAGCGCGTGCATGTTATCGTAGTCGTCGTTCTGATCCGTCAACTTCTTCCGGCGGTAGTCGGCCGTTTCGGCGCTGCCATCCACGAACGTAACGTTGCTGCCGACTGCGGATTTCCCCTGGGCGTGGCTCACGTCGAAGCCCTCAATCCGCCGAGCCGAGTCGATCTCGAGGGCGTCTGCGAGCATCCCACACTCGTCGCGCCGACCCACGTTTCGCCGGGCGTTCTTGAGCGCGAGTTCGACGAGTTTCGCCTCGCGACCGGCACCGGGAATGCGGACGGAGACGCCTTCGGCCTCGAGCCACGCCGCTACTTCGTCGTCGCCGTGGCGTTCGGGCAAGAGCAGGGCGTCTGGCAACTGGCGCTCGGCGTAGTACTGGACGATAAACGCGGCGAGAACCGCGGGCACGCCGCCTGTCTGTGTTGGTGTCGACTCCTCGCTTGCATCCTCCGTTGGTGCCTCGAGCGTGTGTCGCTCGCGATCCACGAGTTTGCCATCCTCCGCACGCAGGCGGGCGACGGTTGCGTCTTCGCCTTCGATGGCGACGCCGAGCACGTCGACTGCGCGTTCGTCGCCGACCGACTGGACCGCCTCGCCGCCCTCGCCGTGGAACGCTTCGACGGTCTCGAGGCGATCCCGTAAATTTGCAGCGCGCTCGAAGTTTTTGTCTTCGGCAGCGGCCTCCATCTCGCGGCGCAACGGATCGGCGAGGATTCCCGTCTCGCCCTCGAGAAAGCGCTCGACCGCAGTCACGTCCTCTGTGTAGCTCTCGAGGTCGATTTCGCGGGTACAGGGGGCCGTACACAGCCCCATTTCGTAGTCGAGACACGGCCGATCTCGTCCCGAGTACTTGTGGTCCGAACAGCCACGCACGCCGTACGTTTCCCGCAGGGCTTTCACGACGGTCTCGACCTGCCCTTTGTTCGTGTAGGGACCGAAAACGGTCGGCCCGCCCGTACTCGAGTCACCCTTGGCCTCGCCGTCCGGATCACGAGTAATCTCGATCCGCGGGGCCTCGTGGCTCGTCAGTTGCACCATCGGGTAGGACTTGTCGTCTTTCAGCCGGACGTTGTAGCGGGGCTGGTGGCGCTTGATCAGGTTCGCCTCGAGCAAGAGCGCCTGTGTTTCGGTGTCTGTGACCGCGATGTCAATCGTTTCGGCGCGTTCGACCATGCGGCGAATGCGAGCGCTTCGCGGATCGGCGTAAGAGCCGACTCGACTCCGCAGGTCGACCGCCTTCCCGACGTACAGCGTCGTTCCGTTCTCCTGAAACTGGTAGACGCCGGGCTCTCGCGGCAACGAGCTGGCTCGGTCGCGAACCCCGTCGGCATTCATCGGCGGGCCTAGGGCGTGCGCGAAGTTTAGCCTGACTCCTCGCGCCCGCGCTCACCCGGCCCGAACGTATCCGCGTGGTCGCCAGCGGAGTCGCGCTCAGTTGCATGTGTGGCACGTCGGCTCTCGAGGCCGTCCGGTTGCTCCTCGAGCAGTGCGTGGTTCTGGCCGCCCGGTTCAATCGCGGCGGTTAGTGCGGTTACACGCCCGTTCTCGATGTCGATATCGCTCACAGGAAAGGTAATGTCGTCGTCACCGTGGACAGTGAGGCGGACGGCTCGAGACCTCGAGCGGGCGTAGCGCGCACAGAAGAACAGTCCGCCACAGAGTGCGAGCGCGCCGAGTGAGAGAAGCCCGAGTTCGAACGCTGAAAGCAGCATTTCTGCCGCCTCGAAGACGCTGTCGAGTGCGGATGGCAAACCGGTTGTCTCGCTGCCGCCGTCACTCACTGACTCTGCGGCCGACCGGAGACCGAGATCGATCGACGCGGCGAGTGCGCTGACGGCGAGCAAGAGCGCACCGATCAGGCCAGGAACGAGCGCGTGAAGCAGGTGCCGTGGCTCACCACCCACGTCAACAACGACGCGGCCGACGTTCGGGCGGTCGACGTGGCGATATGCCGGCCCGTCGCCGTCAGTAAAGACGAACACCCGGTGGTTCGTGACGGCCGCTGTCGCGTATGCGAACTCGAGGCGATGGCGCTCGGTCTCACCATCGTACAACAGTTCGTCGACGTGACTGGTCCAAGCCATTGGGTTCGGTCCTGCTGTGTGGCTCACCGGCGACGGCTAAGTACGTCCGGGTGGGTTTCGCAAGGAGAGACCGACGACACGCGGTACTTTCTCGGTGCTCGAGGGCGAAGCACTGGCTATGAGTGAGTCGACGCAGCAGTGCTGGCTCGTCGAGCGAGAGTTCGGGGCGCGCAATATCGTGACGATCATCTACGCAACGCCGGATGGCTCGCAGTACCAACAGCGCGAGCGCTCATCCACGTCGCTACGAACTGGATCACCAGTCACCGCCGCCGTCGAGGTTCCAGCAAGCGAACTCGAGGACGTGACGGACCACGAAACTCGTGAACGGTACGCAACAGAAGCACAGCGGACCGCCGAGCAGTACGACCCTGACGACTCAATCTGAGAGTCAAGCGGACTCCAAAAGTGGTAAGTCTTATCGGCGAACGGCCAGAGTACACAGCCATGCCCGCGATCACGGTCGATGACGTGACGAAAACCTACGGTCAAACCCTCGCGCTCGAGGCGTTGTCGTTCGAGGTTCGTGAGGGCGAAGTGTTTGGATTCCTGGGACCGAACGGGGCCGGCAAATCGACGACGATCAACATCCTGCTCGATTTCATCCGCCCCACACACGGTCAGGTGTCCGTTCTCGGGATGGACGCCCAGACCAGCAGCCGCGAGATTCGCTCGCGGACCGGCGTCCTCCCCGAAGGCGTCGAGGCCTACGACCGCCTCACCGCGCGCCAGCACCTCGAGTTCGCTATCGACTCGAAAGGCGCGGACGACGACCCCGAAGAACTCCTCGAGCGGGTCGGTCTCGCCGACGCCATCGACAAGAAGGCCGGCGGCTACTCGAAAGGGATGGCCCAGCGACTGATGCTCGCGATGGCACTCGTCGGCGACCCCGACCTGCTGATCCTGGACGAGCCCTCGACCGGTCTCGACCCAAACGGCGCACGCGAGATGCGCGAGATCGTCCGCGAGGAAAACGCCCGCGGCGCGACCGTCTTCTTCTCGAGTCACAGCATGGAACAGGTCGAAGCCGTCTGTGATCGGGTCGGCATCCTGCGCGAGGGTGAGATGGTCGCCGTCGACTCCGTGTCCGGACTGCGCGACTCGATTAGCGGTGGGACGGCACTCGAGATCGTCGTCGACCGGATCGATGACGACGCATTGGGAGCGGTTCGAAGCCTGCCCGACGTGACCGATGCCACCGCTGACCGCGATGAGCCGCCGACGCTCACCGTCCAAGTGGAGGGCTCGAAAACCGCCGTTCTCGGTGAACTCGAGGACCGGGGAATCGACGTGCAAGACTTCTCGACGCGAGAGGCGAGCCTCGAGGACGTGTTCCAGTCATATACAACGGACGCAGGAACGGAGGTGCACGCACGATGAGTACCGAAACGGAAACGGGCGCGGAAACAGCTGAGACGGAGCCAGCACAGTCCTCGAGCGCGCTTGACATCAATCCTGAAAGCGTCCTTGCCGTGGCGCGAAAGGACTTCCAGGACTCGGTTCGATCGTGGCTGTTCTGGGTCCTCAGCGCCTTCTTCTTTATCCTGCTAGTCACGCTGACGGGCACAATTGCGTACTTCGATGGAGATGCAGTTCTGGCCGAGGGAGCAACGACGGACGTGCTCGTCAGTCTGGTCTTCAGCGCCGGTTCGTTCATCATCCCCGCAATCGCAATCGTGCTTGGCTGGAAAGCAATCGTCGGCGAACGCGAGTCCGGCAGCATCAAGATTCTGCTCGCGCTGCCTCACTCCCGGACCGACGTACTTCTCGGGAAACTCGTTGGGCGGGCGAGCGTCCTCTCGCTCTCGCTCATCATCGGCTTTGTCCTCGCGGCGATTCCGGTCGCCGTCTTGCTCGGCACGTTCGACGTGACCGACTATCTCGGCTTGCTGTTGATCTCGGTCCTGTACGGCATTGCCTACACGAGCGTCACTATCGCCGTCTCCTCGCTGCTTCGTTCGACGACGTTCGCAGCCGCCGCAGCCTTCGGTGTCTTCGCCCTCTTTTACGTCTTCTGGGGAACCGTCGTCGGCGTCGTCGGTATGCTGATCTCGTATGACTACCTTCCCGAGAGTGACACGCTCGTTGAAGCCGCGATGTTCTATCAAAGCGTCAATCCAAATGCAGCATACGGGAACGCGCTCTCGTTCGTCACGTCGGCTCCCGATCTCGAGGATCAGGGTGCCCCCATGCTCGAGATGTTCTTCGACGGCTCGCTTCCGTTCTATCTGCAGGACTGGTTCGCGTTTATTGTCCTCTTGTTCTGGATTGTCGTCCCAATTGGCCTCGCGATCTATCGGTTCAATCGCGTCGACCTGTAACGAGCCGAAGCCACTCGAGCAGGCCTCTTTTTTCAAAGACTATTCAATACCATACTCTGTACCCATCGTATGGGAACTCCTCGGTTCATCGACTGGTTTATCGCAGTCGGTGTAGGGACACTGTTAGTCTGGCTCGAGCCAACGTTACTGCTCTTTACGTTCGTCGTCGCCGGAATCGGCTGGTTAGGCCAATTTCTTGTACAGGATAGTTTGTTTTCGTAACCGAACGCTCTCACGCGAGCGAGTAATGACTAGCGCAGAACGGCTACTCGAGAGCAACTCCCCACTATGCGAGAAACTCCCGAAACTCGCCCTCATCGATGATCGAAACGTCATTATCGTCGGCATCGTCGCGTTTACGCGGTGTCTGGATTGGGAGCCGAACGCTTATGCAAATCGTCCTCCAAGAACGGGATGTAATGGCCAGTTCAGCGAGCGACGGTGACGTTCAAGACAGCGAGATCCGTCTCTGGCGAGAGGACGACCAGTGGATCGCCACAGATCTCGAGACTGGCGTGACGAGTCAGGGGTCGTCTCGCGATGTCGCCCTGGAAAACCTCGACAAGGCGCTCGCGCTCCACAACGGCGAGCGAGGCCGAGAGCCGACGAAGGACGACCTCCGCGAACTGGGAATCGATCCTGCGGACAATACGACCGGCGACGAAGAACCGCCCGACGTCCTCGAGTAGGATGGCACGACGGACGTTCTCGGGTGCGGAAGTCGTGAAAGTATTGGTCAACGCCGGGGGCTTCGAGTGGCGTCAAACAACCGGCGATCACGCGCAACTGTACTACGAACACCCAACGAACGAGGACGACCGTCGACGGGTAACGGTTCCGCTGCACGACGAACTTCGGACGGGGACCCTCAGATCAGTCGCTGACAGTGCCGGTGCGCGGGATTTCGAGGAGTTCTGTGCGTGGATTGAGCGCAATTCGTAGTGCTCGTTCGTGCGAAACGGAACCGTTCTTTGCTACTCGAGTTCGATCCCCTCTTCTCCTAACAACTCCCAAAACTCGTCTTCGTCGATAATCGGGACGTCGTTATCGTCGGCATCATCGCGTTTCGACTGGCCTGGATTCGCGCCGACCACGAGGTAGTCCGTGTTGCCTGAGACACTGCCCGTCGCGTTCGCGCCGTGGGCCTCGATCGTCTCTTGGGCCTCACTGCGAGTCACGTCCTCGAGCGAGCCCGTAAAGACGAACGTCAGCCCCTCGAGTTCGTCGCCGCCCGCGTCCATCTCAGTCTTTTGGGGTGAGACGTGCTCGAGGATGTCGTCGACGGCCGCTGCGTTGGCCTCGCTCGTGAAAAAGTCGTGAATCTGCTGGGCGACGGTTTCGCCGACGTCGTCGACGCCCTCGAGTGATTCAGGCTCGGTTTCGGCGACCTCGCGAACCGCCTCGAAGGAGCCGAATTCGCGAGCGAGTTCGCGGGCCGTCGCGGGACCGACGTGGGGAATGCCAAGTGCCGAGAGGAAGTCCGGCAGCGGCGGGTCACGAGCATCCTCGAGTTCGCTCGCGAGGTTGTCGGCGCTCGTCTCGCCCCAGCCCTCGAGTGCGGTGAGTGCCTCCCGCTCGAGGTCGTAGAGGTCTGCGACCGACTCGAGCAGGCCGGCATCGACGAGTTGGCGGACGCTTTTCTCGCCCAGTCCCTCGAGATCGAGGCCGCCGTCGCTCGCGTAATACTCGATTGACCGTCGCAGTTGGGCGTCACAAGCCAGTCCGCCGGTACAGAACGCCATCGGCCCGTCGCGTTCGATGGCGCTGTCACAGACGGGGCAGTGCTCGGGAAGTTCGTAATGGCCCTCGCTGCCTTTTTCGACGACCTCCTCGACGTAGGGAATTACGTCGCCCGCGCGCTGGACGCGGACCGTATCGCCGACGTTGACGTTCTTTTCGGCGATCTCCTCGGGGTTGTGGAGACTCGCTCTCGAGACCGTGACGCCGCCGACATCGACCGGCTCGAGCAGGGCGACCGGTGTGACGCGACCCGTGCGGCCGATCTGGACGGCCACGTCTGCGATTGGAGTCACTTCGGCGCGAGCGGGGAACTTGTAGGCGAACGCGTAGCGGTCGTGGCGTGCGGTTCGACCCAGTTCCTCGCGGGCCGCGCGGTCGTCGACTTTGATGACCGTGCCGTCGATTTCGTAGTTCAGGTCATCGCGCAGTTCGAGCATGCGGTCGCGGTAGTCAATCGCATCTTCAATTTCGTCTGCGTCCTCGATGTAATCAGTCACCCGCAGCCCCCACTCGGGGAATCGCTCGAGTTCGGCGCTGTGGCTCTCTTCTAAGTCGCTCGCCTCGAGCACGTCGAAATAAAAGACCTCGAGTGGGCGGTCGGCGACGACGGCGGGGTCGAGTTGGCGGATCGTTCCGGCGGTCGCGTTCCGGGGGTTCGCAAAGGGTTCCTCGCCGCGTTCGATGCGCTCGCGGTTGTACGCCTGGAAGGCGTCTTTGGGCATGTAGACCTCGCCACGGACCGCGAGGAACTCGGGGTAGTCGCCGTGCAATTTCTGCGGGACGGAGCCAATGGTGCGGGCGTTCTGTGTCACGTCGTCACCCTCACGGCCATCGCCGCGGGTGACCGCGCGCTTGAGGGAGCCGTCCTCGTAGACGAACTCCATCGAGACGCCGTCGAATTTGGGTTCACAGACGTACTGCACCTCGCCGACTTCTCGGCGCACGCGCTCATCGAACTCTCGGACGTCCGCGGCCTCGCCGCTCTGATCAATTGAGAGCATCGGCGCGACGTGCTCGACGGTGTCGAACGCCTCGAGTGGCTCGCCCCCGACGCTTCGGGTTGGGCTATCCGGATGGGAAAGATCGAAGGCGTCCTCGAGTTCCTGCAGGCGGGCAAAGAGTGCGTCGTAGGCTCGATCCGCGATGAGCGGGTCGCTTTCGACGTAGTACCGGCGGTCGTGTTCGCAGATAGCAGCCCGAAGCAGGTCGACCTGCTCGCGGGCCGCCTCGTCAGCGAGTTCGGTGACCGGGTCGAAGTCAGTCGGCGGATCTCGCAGGTACGGATTCTCGTCCGCGTTTTCGTCGGCGAGAGACATTCGTTGCTCGAGGATTTCGCTGCCGGCTGGTTAACCTTACTGTCGTCGGCTGGCCTGGCTTGTGGTGGTCTCCCGGCATCCGTTTACAGACACAATACCACGGGCCGCTAGGACATGGGGGAGTCAACTGCTGCGCTCGCCACTGTCGGACGTCGATTCTGCGGTAGACAGACGAGGGGTCCAAACAGTGAAACGAGCAAGAGAAACACCGCCAGGAGTCAATGAACGAGTAATTCTCTCAATATTGAGGAATGTAGGCATGACGATTTCTGTACACTCACACAGAGATAAACGCTGCAAGTCGTTCGATTGCTTCCTCACTCCCTCCTACAATGAGAATATCTCCTTGTTGGACGACAACATCTGAATCAAGGTTTGTTAATAATTCCTCACCTCGCTCAATAGCGATTACTGTACATCCTGTCTTCGCTCGTAGGTCTATGTCACTGAGACTTTTCCCAGTGAGCGGCGGGGCCTCTGTTCGGACAAAATCAAACTCGTCCTGTGGAGTGATAATTTCAATTTCATCGATTAAATATGAGGCGAGAATTTCACCGGTGATCGTTGGAAGCGATAAGACGTAGTCGGCACCGGCATTGTATAATTTCCAGACGGTACCTGGATCATCTGCGCGAGCAATGATCTCGATGTCTGGATCTAATTGTTTAATGACCAATGCCGCGAAGATGGTTGTCGTATCGTCATCAAGTGACAGTACGATTGTTTCAGCAGTATCAAGGTCAACAGCAGAATACGTTTGTGGATTAGTCGCATCACCAACAACGTCAACGCCGTCTCGATCGTTATAGTCCATTACGCTTACCGTGATTCCTTCTTCTCGGAGAGTTTCGGTAACTGACCACCCCACTGTACCATATCCACAGACAATGACGTGTGATGGGTGGTGATGTGTTGGAATCGAACGAGCAGTCACCTGTTCGAAATCTTCATGTTCACCCAAAACGAGGAAAATCGTATTTTCCTCGAGGACTGTATCTGGGTCGGGTGAGACAACAAATTTGCCACCGAGCCACACGCCGACAATCGTCATGTCTCCGCCACCGAAGATATTTGCCTCTCTGATCGTCTGTCCGATGAAATCGCTTTCCTCTTCGATCAGCAGTTCCGTTATCTCGTGAGAATTCTCGACGTGGATTACACTGCGAAGTTGCTCAGCAAACGAAGTCATGGCTCGCATTCCAAACGCTTCACCGAGTTGCTGGCGGGCAAGGACGACTTCGTCAGCACCAGAATACCGGTGATAGGATGCATTGTTGTAATCCCGAACGACGCTAACGATTTTCAGCGAGGAGTTCACACGAAGTGCCGAAAGGATTACCGTTGGGTTTGCTTCGTCACTTACATCTGCAACGAGTGAGCGAGCAGCAGAGACGTTCGCTGCACGAAGTGTTTCGATCTCTTCTGGATCACCATAGATGGCGTTGATACCGTCGTTCGTAAGTTCCGTCACCAGGTCTGGATCCTGTTCAACGAAGAGATAAGGGATCCCGACTTCACCGAGTTCCTTTCGTAAGACATCATCTCGAGCGGAATGGCCACAGATGATGACGTGATCGGTCAGGTCGCTCGTCGTTGGTGGGCCAGATTCAAGCGCTTGTCGGATAAGTGGGAGAGCAAACAGTGGGAGTCCAAGAAAGACAAGCAGAACACCAGAGATGTTCATCCCTATCACCATGAGATTCAGCACTGCGCTTTCCCACGGTGCATGACCGCCGAATCCGGCAGTAGTGAGTGATTCAATAACGACCTGGATAGCCTCGTAGAACGGAACCTCTTGGCCCTCAAACGTGGCCATCGCCCATTGATAGAGCGTCGAATACGTGACGACGATAGCAGAGATTACAAAGAGTGCAACCGCACTTCGGCGTCGCCAACCTTCCATGCCTACTCAATACCAAAGAAAGGTCAATAGAACTTTCGAAAACGAACTATAACACCATATTACTAACAGATACCGAATTGTAGCAGGAAGTTTGATATTTTGTTGGCCAGATGAACCGCAGTATTCTTCCACTGATCCATGTGATCATGGTATTGGATTACTCTATATAACTGCAGAAGCTATGTTGACACTGACCGACGACTATCCACTCTCGATTAACTCCACGGACTATCGCCGACTTCCGACCGAACCATCGGCCCGACCCGAACGCGACAATCTGTCTGTGGCATAGCGATGCATAAGAGAACGTAGCCAGCGCCGCGTTCGCGCTCCGTCAGGGCTGCGGGTCGGCGTCGGTAATCGAATGCTGCTGCCGCGTCGGCGGATTCGGAGTCATCGTCGCCGCGCTCGTTCTCATCGCCATCCTCGAGTCCAACTACCTGCCCGACACACGTGATACACGTCCCTTTCCGACAGTCTGCAGGCAATCGCACACCCTCGCGACCGGCGGCCTCGAGCACCGACTCTCGAGGCGAGACCGAGATCGGTTCGCTGCGGCCGTCCGGCCACTCGAGGGTGAGCTCGTGCTCGGTCATTGGTCGCCTCCGAGTGCGAGACGCTCGAGGTGGGTGTCCATAGCACCACTTTGGAAGCGGGAGGCAAAAGCCTGAAGGTGGCGATTGCAGCCGTCATAGCTGTCGGTAGCGAGAGGATGCGTTCGAGCGCCAGATACCCAGTCTTTACCCGCACCCACCCCGTACGTGCAGAGAATGGGAGAGGGACAATTCGGACTGGTCGATCTCGAGGAGGTCGACACGCCAGGCGACGAATGGGAAGAGATCGACGTTTCAGAAACCGAAGCGGACAGGATCGCCCGCAAGCGCGACCGCAAGTTCGAGCAGTTCGAGGAGCGGATCAAAGACGCCGATCAGTTCAAAGTTGAACAATCGGTGTTCGACGACGCGACACTGGCGGCGCTGTATAAACTCGTCCAAGATGGCTACGTCGAGGCCTTCGGCGGGCCGCTCTCGACAGGCAAAGAGGCGAACGTCTACCACGCACAGGGCGACGACCGCGAGGTCGCCGTCAAAGTGTACCGGATCAACGCCTCGAACTTCCGTCAGATGCGCGACTATCTCGAGGGCGACCCACGATTCGAGGGTCTTGGCGGCAAAAAGAAAGACGTCGTCCTCGCCTGGACGAGAAAAGAACTAGCAAATCTCCGACGCGCTCAGAACGCAGGCGTCCGCGTTCCGGAGCCACTCGCCGCCGAGCGCAACGTCCTCGTCATGGAGTACATCGGCAACGAGGAGGGTCGTGCAAAGCGCCTCGGTGAGGTCCACATCGAGAATCCCGAAACTGCCTACGAGGTCATGCGCGAGTACATGCGCCGACTCTACTCCGCGGGCATCATCCACGGCGACCTGAGCGAGTACAACGTCGTCTTCGACGACGGCCAACTCGTCATCATCGACGTCGGCCAAGCCGTCACCGTCCACCACCCCAACAGCCGCGACTTCCTCGAGCGCGATTGTGAGAACGTCGCGAGTTTCTTCTCGCGGCAGGGCCTCGAGACCGATCCCGACGAACTGCTCGAGTTCGTCACGAGTCCGGAGCCTGATCCCTCTCGAGACTGACGATGAAGGAGTATCCGACCATTCCATCGGTCGAGGCCGCTCCAGACGGGCTCGTCGACGACGGACACCTGTGGCTGCTCGAGAAGATCGACGGCGTACACCTTCGATTTCAACTCCAGCAGTCAGGGCTTATCCGGTTCGGTGATCGACACAGTGTCTACGACGATGCCGACGATGTGCCCGATCCCTCCCAGCACGCCGTTCGATACGTCCGGGAACACCTCGACCGCGAGGCGCTCCGGAACGCAGTCGACGACGTCGAGGACGTCGTCTTCTTTGGCGAGGTGACCAGCTACCAGACGATCGATTACGAGTGGGATCGTATCCCGTCGTTTCTCGGGTTCGACATCTGGTCGGCCGACACGGAAACATTCCGCCCGCCGGACGCAGTGCATGCGATTTTCGACGGGATTGGACTCGAGTCGGTGACCGTCTTCGAACGGGAACGGCGCGCACGGGATTTCGACCCTGAGTCGTACACGATCCCGCAGTCGGAGTGGAACGATGGACCAGCCGAAGGCGTCGTGATCCGGGACAAACGAGGCCAGCGTGCGAAACTTCTTCATCCCGATGCCGGAGACGCTGACACACCGACGCCAGTCGATGCACCCGCTGAGAAGTTGGCGGCGCAGTACGCGACCCGGGAACGACTCGAGCGCCTTGCAACGCAACTCGAGGACAACGGTCGACCAGTGACGTTTGAGACGCACTACGAGCGCGTTCTCGAGGACATCCTTCGGGAGGCTCATGGACGGCTGTCCCACGGCGAGAGCACCCTCGAGATGAGCGAGTTTCGCGCCGAGGTCGGCGCACTCACGCGAGCGTTTCTCGACGACCGAACAGCCGGCTCCTAACAGCGCTCGAGCAGGGGCAAAACACTCTTTATTGGTCCGAACTGATACCGACTTGATGACGGCCGCTCTCGAGTGGCAGTGGCGCTGGCCCCCATCCTCGAGAGCGGATAGTATCGTTGCGGCGGGCGACGCGGCCTAACCCGTCACCGCGGCGACGGCTGCTCCCTCCGTTCGTTTTCTGCCGTATTGTGCGCCAGCCACTGCAGCCCCAGTCACTCGAGACGAATGTCTGAGAACCCACCCCACGACGACGAATCGAATTCGAACCAACATGTCGATACCGCGAACGGAAACTCGAGCGACGATGACGACTTCATCGTCACGCCCTACTCCGTTTCCGGCGAGGTCGACTACGAGAAACTGCTCGAGCGCTTCGGTGCCGATCCCCTTACGGACAGCCAGATCGAGCGCTTTCCCGACCACCCAATGCTCCGTCGGCGGACGTTCTACGCCGGCCGAGACATAGATCGGTATCTCGAGGCTTCTGAATCCGGCGAGTCACACGCACTCGTGACCGGCCGCGGTCCCTCGGGGCCGATGCACTTGGGCCACGTCCTGCCGCTATATCTCGCGAAGTGCTTCCAGCGAGAGACGGGTGCGACGGTCTACATCCCACTCTCGGACGACGAGAAGCTCCTCGCAAAGGAGCAGTCGTTCGACTCCATCGGCGAGCACACGCGCGACAACCTCCGCGATATCCTCGCGGTCGGGTTCGACCCGGAGCGAACGCGAATCGTGGTCGACACTGCCGACGCAGATGTGATCTACCCGATTGCGGTTCGCCTCGCGAAGCACCTCACGCCCGCAACTGTCGAAGCAGTCTACGGCGAGCAAGGCACTGTCGGCTTGCAGTTCTATCCTGCCGTGCAGGCAACGCACCTCCTGCTCCCGCAGCTTGTGGCTGGCCGACAGCCGACGCTCGTTCCCATCGCCATCGATCAGGACCCCCACGTTCGCGTCTGTCGCGACGTGGCCGCCAAGGAGGCGCTGCCCGTCGACAAACCCGGCGCGTTGCTTGGACGCTTTCTCCCGAGTCTCGAGGGGCCGGGGAAGATGAGCGCCTCCGACGAGGCGGCGTCGATTGACCTGACTGACGATCCTGACACCGTTGCCGAGACGATCCGCACGCACGCCTACACGGGCGGACAGGCGTCGCTTGAGGCCCACCGCGAGCAGGGTGGCGACCCGAGCGTCGACGTGCCGTTCCAGTACCTGCGATTCTTCTTCGAGGCGGATGACGAGGAACTCGAGCGCATTGCAGAACAGTATCGCTCGGGCAACCTCCTGAGCGGCGAGTTGAAAGAGATTGCAATCGAGCGGATCACGGACTTTCTGGGGGCACATCAGCGCCGCCGGGCAGAACTGGGCGACCTCGAGGACGAACTCGAGCCCTATCGACTCACTGACGAGGAGTGCAGACAGGCACTCGAGCGTGCTGGCGTTCCGCCGTCGCCGTTCTGACTCGCTGAGTCTCACCGTCCGAACGAATTAGTAGCTCGCCCGCGGGCGTTGACGTATGAACATCGGGATCATTGCCGATACGCACGACAACGTCGAGGCGGCCGAGCGAGCGGCCGAGATCTTCACCGAAGCGGGCGTCGAGATCGTCATCCACTGCGGCGATTTCGTCGCCCCGCCGCTGCTTTCTACTCTCGAGGGCTTCGAGGTCCACGGTGTCCTCGGAAACAACGACGGCGAGATTTCGGGGCTCGAGGCGGCGTTCGACGCTTTGGGGAACGAAAGCGAACTCCACGGCCGATTTGCCACACTCGAGTTCGACGGCCTCTCCTTTGCGGTGTTACACGGCGAGTCAAAGAGCGAAGTCGACGCGCTTGCGGCTGCGGAAACGTACGATTTCGTCTGCTATGGGCATCATCACGAGCGCGAGGTGACGGAAACGGGGCGAACGACGATCGTCAATCCCGGCGGACACTTCCCGACGATTCCGCCAGAGCACCGGACGGTTGCACTCGTCGACACGCTCGAGGCGTCAGTTCGATTCCGGTCGGTCCTCGAGTAATGGTCGATATATTATATTGGGATTAAAAGCAACTATGTATACTGTTAATGTAACTATCAGATGGTAGCTAATATCCTTTGTATTTAGCTATTGTGGCCAATAATCGCCTTTTTGAGCTGGTCTAGCTGAACTCTATCGACTACTTACGTAAGCGCTCGAGATTGTATAGCTTTTAGTCATATGAGTTTTAATGGAGAGACGATGTCTGAACACGACGGCCAATCGGAAGGGGCAACGTCAACAGAATCCGTCGCCGATGGCGGAGTGGCACAGGAGTCCCAACAGCCAGTTACAGAGACACCTGATGAAAGCGTCACCGACATAATCAACAAGGAATCAACGAAGACGCAGTTGATGGTTATCGTCGGTGTGTTCGCCGGTGTTGGGATCGGTATGGGCATAACTGGCTATTTCACCTTCGATATGTTCGCCAGTGGGGAGGAAGGAGTCGATGCAATGACGGGAGCGATAATCGGTATTGCTGCGTTCATGGGTGTTGCAATCGCGACGCCGATTCTCGGTGCCTTACTGGCTGTTCGAGCGTCGAGTGTTCTCCAGTCTGAGCCAGATAACCAAGTGTTTGCGACCGTCGGTGCCGGCGCTTTCGTTGGTCACGTCCTCGCATTTATTCTCGCGTCGTTCATTATCACTCAACAGTTGGGTGAGGGAAGCGGCTTCGAGTTTGGCGAAATGATTGTTGATACAGTACTGGCTGCTGTCGGTGCTGCACTTGCAAGCGTCGTTGCAGTCTACCTCGTTCGGAACCAAGAGTAATCGAGTCGATCGAACGAGAAGTTCGAAGACACTCGTTCTACGTCTGTTTTTTCGAGCGAAAACAACAGTCTGTCGTGAGGACCAAGGTCTTAACCCCTCCCAGCCAGTAGCGTCTTCTATGCAACACGTGAAGATTCCGCAGGACCGGATTGGGGTTCTTATCGGCCAAGGCGGTGAGACGATGCGCGAAATCGAAGCCGAAGCGGAGGTGCGACTCGATATCGACTCGGAGAACGGCTCCGTTGCCGTCGAAACCGTCGGCGATCCCGTTCTCGGCCTCAAAGGGCCAGAAATCGTCCAGGCGATTGGACGTGGCTTCGCCCCCGACGCGGCACTGCGACTGCTCGAGGACGAGATGATGATGTTCGACGTCGTCGACATCGACGCCGCCTCGAGAAACAAGAACGATCTGCAGCGACAGAAAGGTCGCCTCATCGGTGAGGACGGTCGAACGCGCGAACTGATGGAAGAACTCGCGGGTGCCGACATCGTCATCTACGGGACGACACTCGGGATTATTGGTACGCCGGAGCAGGTCGACGCCGCCCGAACGGCCGCCGAGATGCTGCTGGATGGTGCCCCACACGGCACCGTCTACTCATTCCTCGAGGAACGGCACAACGACATGAAACACCAGGGACTCAACTACCACCGCTTCCCTGGCTCGGGCTCCGAAGAGGCCTAAGCCACGAACTAACGCTGTTTTTGCGGTCTTTCGGGATGTCAAGAAGTGTAGTCGCTCTTTCATCGCACATCACACGGGAACTGAGTATAAATGCCACTGACAGGGCTTGGAGGGAACCCCCGTTCTACACTGTCGTCGTGGGATTTCTGACGCTCGGACTCAAAAGATTTATATAGAATCACAAACAATCCTTCGGCTGACTATGGCACAACAGCAGATGGGCAACCAGCCCCTCATCGTTCTCTCGGATGACAGTCAGCGGACATCCGGTAAAGATGCGCAGTCGATGAACATTCAGGCCGGAAAGGCCGTTGCCGAGTCCGTCCGAACCACGCTCGGACCCAAGGGGATGGACAAGATGCTCGTCGATTCGACGGGGAACGTCATCGTCACGAACGACGGTGTCACGCTCCTCTCGGAGATGGATATCGACCACCCTGCTGCAGACATGATCGTCGAAGTCGCCGAAACGCAGGAAGACGAAGTCGGCGACGGCACGACGAGCGCCGTCGTCATCTCCGGTGAACTCCTCAGTCAGGCCGAAGAGCTCCTCGAGCAGGATATCCACGCAACCACGCTCGCACAGGGATACCGACAGGCCGCCGAGGAAGCCACGGAAGCACTCGAGGAAATCGCCATCGACGTCGACGAAGACGATGACGAAATCCTCCACCAGATTGCCGCGACGGCGATGACTGGCAAGGGCGCAGAGAACGCTCGAGACCTGCTTTCGGATCTGGTCGTTCAGTCCGTCCAGACCGTCGCGGACGACGACGGCATCGACACGGACAACATCAAAGTCGAGAAAGTTGTCGGCGGCTCCATCGAGAACTCCGAACTCGTCGAAGGTGTCATCGTCGACAAGGAGCGCGTCTCCGAGAACATGCCGTACTTCGCCGAGGACGCCAACGTCGCCGTCGTCGACGGGGCCCTCGAGATTCAGGAGACCGAAATCGACGCCGAAGTTAACGTCACCGACCCAGACCAGCTCGAGCAGTTCCTCGAACAGGAAGAGGCACAGCTCAAGGAGATGGCCGAGCAGGTCGCAGACGCCGGTGCCGACGTACTGTTCGTCAGCAGCGGTATCGACGACATGGCCCAGCACTACCTCGCACAGGAAGGCATTCTCGCAGTCCGTCGCGTCAAATCCAGCGACGTCACGCAGCTGGCCCGTGCAACCGGCGCAACGCCAGTCACGTCCGTTGACGACCTGAGCGAGGAGAACCTCGGCTTCGCCGGCAGCGTCGCCCAGAAAGAAATCGCCGGCGACCAGCGCATCTTCGTCGAGGATGTCGAGGACGCACAGGCTGTCACGATGATCCTCCGCGGTGGCACCGAGCACGTCATCGACGAGGTCGACCGCGCAATCGAAGACTCGCTGGGCGTTGTCCGCACCACGCTCGAGGACGGCAAGGTCCTCGCCGGCGGCGGTGCCCCCGAAGTCGAACTCTCGCTTGCACTGCGTGACTACGCTGACTCCGTTGGCGGCCGCGAACAGCTCGCCGTCGAAGCCTTCGCCGACGCACTCGAGGTCATCCCACGCACGCTCGCCGAGAACGCCGGTCTCGATCCAATCGACTCGCTCGTCGAACTGCGCGCCGACCACGACGGCGGCAACGAGGCCGCAGGTCTCGACGCGTTCACCGGCGACACGATTGATATGTCCGAGGAAGGCGTCTACGAGCCGCTTCGCGTGAAGACCCAGGCAATCGAGTCCGCAACCGAAGCCGCAGTCATGCTGCTTCGCATCGACGACGTCATCGCAGCCGGCGACCTCGCCGTCCAAGACAACGACGACGAGGATGAGATGCCACCAGGCGGCGGTGGCATGGGCGGCATGGGCGGTATGGGTGGCGGCATGGGCGGCATGATGTAACTGGTCCGGCCAGCAACATACGCCCCACCGACACCGATTTGGCTGACTCGAGACGACAGGGGGTCGATCCACCTGTCGAAGCGATGTTTTGCCGTTTTTCCCGCCAGCGTGACTGCCCCTCGAGCCGTGGCTACCGACTTACTCAGCCGCGACACCGCGCTGGCGCTCGAACGCCGTCTGTACGTCGGGACCGTCGGCTGCCGACAGCGCCAGCATGAGTTTGATCCGCGCTTTCCAGGGCGGGAGATCGCCAGCCGGAATCGCGCCGTGATCGCGCAGCGTCTGGCCGCCGCCGGAGCCGCCGTATCGCGCGGCGACACCACCTTCGAAACAGCGCGTCGCAACGACGACAGGGATACCCGAATCAACGAGGTCACCAACTGCATCGCCGATTTCGGGCGTCGTGTTCCCGATGCCGCTCGCGGCCAACACGATTCCATCAACGTCATCCTCGCGAGCGCGCTCGAGTGCGCGACTATCGACACCTAACCCGGTGTTATGGATCTCGACTCGAGCAGTCGGTTCAACGGCCGGCAGCGAGACGGACTCGCTTTTTGGCTCGCGTGTGAGGGAGAGTCCATCAGCAGTCAGTTCCGCGACGGGGCCTGAATCAGGCGAGGCGTACGCGTTCGGCCGACTCGAGCGTGCTTTCGTCACCCACCGGGCGGCGTGGATCTGGTCGGCGAACGCGACGTACACACCGGAGTCGAAGCGGTCGTCGGCCGCCGTTTGAACGGCGGCGAGGAGGTTTGCCGGCCCATCCGCACCGGGTGCGTCGGCCGGTCGCTGTGCGCCGGTGAACACGACGGGAAGTGACTCCTCGAGCACCAGATCGAGATAGTATGCCGACTCTTCCATGGTGTCCGTGCCGTGGGTGATGACCACGCCATCGACGCCGTCGGCAGCCGCCTGCTCAACCCCCTCGAGCATTGAGCGAACGTTCGCCATCGAGAGATGAAAGCTCAGTTCGTCACAGACCGACTCGACGTCTATGGGTGCTAGTTCCTCGAGTTCGGGGACCGCCTCGACGAGGTCAGTTCCGCTTTTGCCGGGTGTCGCACCGCCTGGGCCTGCTGTCGATGCAATCGTCCCGCCGGTACTCAGCACGCGAACGTGTGGCATACGTCCTCTTCTCGATCCAGCTACTTCGAGTATCGCCTCGCTCGAGATGGGCCTGCAAGCCGAACGCCTTCCAGCGTCTCGGTGGTTATATCGTACGCATGGCGGGTGTTCGGAGCCAGCTCAAGCAGTGGTTGATAAACGGAGTCGCCATTACGATTCCGCTGGTCGTGACGCTGCTCGTCCTCATTGTCGTCGTCGACGTCGTGCTTGGTGTCCTTTCGCCGCTCATCGAGGGGATTATCTATCTCTGGCCGACCGACCCACCTCGAGTGGTCGTCCAGTCGGTGACGCTTGCCTCGCTCGTTGCCTTCTTCCTCGTCGTCGGGGCTGTTGCAGAGTATACGCCCGGTCGCTATCTCTCCCAGCGCGTCCACCGCGCGATGGAGACGATTCCCGGCATCCGAACCGTCTACGAGAGCGTCCGCCGCGCAGCGAACATGCTCGTCGACGACGACACCACCCAGTTCCAGGAAGTCAAACTCGTCGAATTCCCCCACGAGAACGCCTACATGCTCGGCTTTCTCACTGCCGATACGCCACCCCGAATCGAAGCTACCGTCTCGAACGGCTCGCTCGAGACCATCATGGTCCCGCTCGGGCCGAATCCGACGACCAACGGCTTCGTCATGCACGTCCCCCGCGAGAACATCCATGATATCGACATCACCGTTGAGGAAGCGATTCGCTCCATCGCAACGCTCGGCGTCGCGACCGACGATCTTACGGACTCGAGCGAGGATCCTTCAGAGACCACTATAAACGACAACAAACAATAGTTTCATCGGCGAATACCAAAATAAATTGGCCTCAGATACATAACCTATGCAGTGGAACATAGCAACTGGCCACGAAGACACCAACAGGGACAGCGTGCGGCGTGTGTGTTCCGTCGGTCGGAACAGGAGTTCAACTGGTGTTCGCTGTGGCCGGTGTCACTGCCGAGTACGCAGTCTATTCTCGCCAGTCGCGACTCGTTGAGCGCTGCCTGCCAGTCGTGATCGCCTGCGTTCAGTTTCAGCCTGCTTTGCGACCATTTATACGCCATGGCGACCCTATAACAGTGCAATGGCGCAAGCGGGAAATACAGAACTCGTCGACTCCTTCGAGCAGTTCTTCCGCAACTACTACGACAACGAGATCAAGCAGCTTGCGCAGCGATACCCCAACGAACAGCGGTCGCTCCACGTCGACTGGCAGGAACTCTATCGGTACGACCCGGATCTGGCCGATGACTTTCTGAACCAGCCAGAGCAACTCCAGCGCTACGCCGAAGAAGCGCTGCGACTGTACGACCTGCCAATCGACGTCAGCCTCGGACAGGCACACGTCCGCGTCCGAAACCTCCCCGACACGGAGTCACCCGAAATCCGGGAGATTCGCGCGCTGGACATGAACTCGCTCGTCGAAGTGCATGGCATCGTCCGGAAGGCAACTGACGTGCGCCCAAAAATCGAAGACGCCGCCTTCGAGTGCCAACTCTGTGGCACCCTCACTCGCGTCCCCCAATCCAGCGGGAACTTCCAGGAACCCCACGAGTGCCAGGGCTGTGAACGACAGGGCCCCTTCCAGGTCAACTTCGACCAATCCGAGTTCGTCGACTCCCAGAAACTGCGTATTCAGGAAAGCCCCGAAGGCCTGCGCGGCGGCGAAACCCCACAGGCCCTCGACGTCCACGTCGAAGACGACATCACAGGCGAAGTCACCCCCGGCGACCACGTCTCCGCCGCTGGTGTCCTCCGGCTCGAGCAACAGGGCAACGAACAGGACAAATCGCCCGTCTTCGACTTCTACATGGAAGGCATGTCCGTCGACATCGACGAAGAACAGTTCGAAGACATGGACATCACCGAGGAGGACAAACAGGAAATATACGAAATCTCCAATCAGGACGACGTCTACGAGCAGATGGTCGGCTCCATCGCACCATCGATCTACGGCTACGACCAAGAAAAACTCGCGATGATCCTCCAGTTGTTCTCGGGCGTTACAAAGCAGTTACCCGACGGCTCGAGGATTCGTGGGGACCTCCATATGCTTCTCATCGGTGATCCTGGTACCGGAAAGAGCCAGATGCTCGGCTATATCCAGAATATTGCACCACGATCCGTCTATACGTCCGGGAAGGGGTCGTCCTCGGCGGGACTTACCGCTGCGGCCGTGCGGGACGACTTTGGTGACGGCCAGCAGTGGACGCTCGAGGCCGGCGCGCTCGTTCTTGCTGATCAAGGGATCGCAGCAGTTGACGAGCTAGATAAGATGCGGTGTGTCACGGGAGACACACTATTTCATACTGGGAGTGGGATTAAACCAATACGAGAGTTCGCCCACGAAGCAGTAGTTGATGGGTCAGTCGAAGAACTCGAAACTGGGCGGACAATTCGGGACATCGATATGGATGTCTGGACGATGACCGAAGACGGACGCATCACCAAACGCGACGTATTGGCGGTGCATGAGTACGATGCGCCTGAGGAACTTCACGAAATCACACTAGAAAGTGGAGAACAACTGACTACAACCGCCGATCACCCATTCTTCGTTTTAGACGATGGAAAGCGGAAGGAACGACAGGCACAAGATCTGAACGACGATGACTGGATCTTCGTACCTAATACGATACCTACCGGGATTACGGACGGTGGAGCCAGTGTATTGCCTTCGAACGCAGGCGAAACAGACACAAACCAACTATCCCACTCCCACGGTGCAATTTTAGGATATATTGCCGGAGATGGTAACATTTTCTATGACCGAACCGAAGGTGTCTACGGATTCCGCTTTACGAACAAGGAAACAGAGTTGCTACGTGACTTCGAAGATGCGTGCACAAGCGCGTTTGACACACAAGCCGTTCGCCATCCAAGCGAACAGCGAGATGATGGTGTCGAAACAGTACGGGTCCATGGAAAACAATATGTTGATGAACTCCTTGAGTTGGGAGCGAATCTCGAGATCTATGATGGAAAACGACTCCCAGACGCAGTAACTAACTCATCACGGGAGACAAAAGCTGCCTTTATTCGGGCGCTTTCAGATTCAGAAGGGACAGTCGATGACCGTGCCGTCAAAATATACTCTTCAAGTTACGAGTTGCTGCTCGGAACAAAAATGCTGTTGCTCGAGTTCGGAATTTCCAGTCAGATTCAAACTCGAACTCGAGATGAAGGACGTAATCTGTACATACTTGCGATTACATCGAATCACTCACTCGATGCGTTCGAACGACACATCGGATTTACACTTGGTCGAAAGCAGCGCGCGTTAGAACACGCCTGCGAACGAACGACAGGAGATCGTACTATCATTGATGTACTCCCAGAATGTGGTGAACTCTTCGAACAAGCCCGCGGAGCTCTTCGTCTTCACCAGTCAGAATGTGGCCTTGAAAATGATTCGACCTACTGTAACTTCGAAAATGGAGATGCGAACGCATCACTGCGACTCTCAAAAACGATACTCAACGAATTCAAAGAACGGAAAGCAAAAGCAGACGTCCATTATGCTGAACTCAGCACGGAGACATCATGGGAACAACTTGCTGAACTTCGAGAGCGATACCACGTCTCTCAGCGAGAGTTAGCCACAGAAATGGCTGTCTCCCAGCAGCAACTCTCGAGTCGCTGGGGAACGGATTCTGATCTTCGAGAGCAGGTTCGACATCGGCTTCGTGAACTACTCGAAACACCAGCTTCAGTCGATCTTGACCCACTTCAAAAGCTAATTGAAGGCGACGTGAAGTGGCGACGGGTGGAAACCGTTCGACAGATCAATTCGCGAGAGCATACTGACACTAGGGTGCAGGTTCTCGAGCAACACCTCGCAGATACAATTGGCACGAAAACCGTTAATTCAGTCAGAGAGCAGGCACGATCACTGATTGAGAACGACAACCACACCGAAACGTGGAACGAACTCCGAGAGCAACTTGAACAGTATGGAATCTCGTTCCAGCAGGTCGCTTCGGAGATGAATGTCGCAGGCTCGACCGTCTCGCGGTGGTTCTCTGGAGCTGTCGACATCGGGAACTTTGAGACTGTCCAATCCGTCTGTGAGGAACTGCTCGAAACAAAGCGACGACAAATTACGGATCTTCTCGAGAAAATTGAACGACGTGACCAACCGCGGGTGTATGACCTCACGGTCGAAGGCACTCATAATTTCATCGCGAACGGTATGGTCGTTCACAACTCCGAAGATCGCAGTGCCATGCACGAAGCGCTCGAGCAACAGAAAATCTCGGTTTCGAAGGCAGGGATCAATGCCACGCTCAAATCGCGCTGTTCGCTGCTTGGGGCGGCAAACCCCAAATACGGCCGCTTCGACCACTACGAGCCGATTAGCGAGCAGATCGATCTCGAGCCAGCGCTTATCTCTCGTTTCGACCTGATCTTTACGGTGACAGACGACCCCGATGAGGAAAAAGACAAGAATCTGGCGGACCACATTCTGACAACGAACTACGCCGGTGAGTTGACCACCCAGCGCGAGCAGATGACGAATCTCGAGGTCAGCGAGGCCGAAATCGAGGAGATGACCGAGCAGGTCGATCCGGTCATCGATGCTGAACTCCTCCGAAAGTACATTGCATTCTCGAAGCAGAACTGCCACCCGCGGATGACCGAGGAAGCCCGCGAAGCCATTCGAGACTTCTACGTTGATCTTCGTTCGAAGGGAACCGACGAAGATGCGGCGGTGCCGGTGACAGCCCGTAAACTCGAGGCGCTGGTTCGGTTGTCGGAAGCCAGCGCTCGGGTTCGTCTTTCGGATACAGTCGAGTATCACGATGCCGAACGGGTGATCGAGATCGTCCACTCCTGTCTCCAAGATATCGGTGTCGACCCCGAAACGGGCGAGTTCGACGCGGAT
Organism: Natronolimnobius sp. AArcel1; assembly: GCF_011043775.1. Taxonomy (NCBI): domain Archaea; kingdom Methanobacteriati; phylum Methanobacteriota; class Halobacteria; order Halobacteriales; family Natrialbaceae; genus Natronolimnobius; species Natronolimnobius sp. AArcel1. The sequence continues at coordinate 366,471 of NZ_JAAKXY010000002.1, forward strand.
ATCGTCGAAGCGGGGACCTCAAAGTCACAGCGCGACCGGATCAAGAACCTGAAACAGCTGATTAGCGATATCGAAGAGGAGTACGACGAGGGCGCGCCAGTCGATATCGTCCTCGAGCGCGCAGAAGAGGTTGGGATGGACCACTCGAAAGCCGAGCACGAAATTGACAAGCTCAAACAGAAAGGAGAGGTCTACGAGCCGAGTACGGACAATTTGCGGACGACATAAGCGGACGATTGGCAGTCAATACCGGTGCAACACGGGTCCGTCGTGGAACGTTGTGTATCGTCTCGAATTAGGCAGAAAGTGACTGTATCAGTTCGACTGTGGAGCGAATCGTTACTGGTGCAACATCGGCAACGTCGGCAACGGCTGCCTGCGTGAGCGAGGGCGCGTCGTCGCAGTCCTGGGCTGCTTTGTAGAGACACCCACCCGCGATACCGCTGGGATTGCGTCCGCTGACGCGTTCAGCATCGACTAAGGCGTTTGCATATCCGTGAGCACGTCGTTCGACAGTCGAACCCACATCGAGTTCCGAGGCATACCGGGGTAGATAATTGACTGGATTAATCGGTCCGGTCTCGAGTCCGAGTTCACGATTCAACGCGCTGTAGGCGGCGTTGAGTTCGCGTTCGTCAGCGTAGGCGATGGCCGTCACTTCGCCGATAGTCCGAGGATTCGAACGCGTTCGTGCGGTCGCGTAGACGGCAGCTGCGGCAAAGCCCTCGAGTGAGCGGCCCTGAAAGAGTCCGGCAGATTGTGCGGATTTAAACAGTGCACAGGCTTGGTCACGAACGTACGTTGGCAACGAGAGACGGGTTATGAGGCGTCGGATCTCGGAATTGCCAAACACCTGATTGCGTTCGGTTTTCGAGGAGACGCGTGCGCGATTGTGTTCGCGTCGTAGTCGAGCGATCTGTCGTCGTTTCCGTCCAGTGAGTCGTGTCTGATAGCTCGAGTTTGTGCTGTTGCCGTAGCCGATTTCGGTCGAGAGGCCGCGGTCGTGTCGTGATCGGGTAAGGGGGGCACCAGTTCGGCGACGATTGGACGACGAATCATCGAATGATCGCCACTCAGGGCCGCGATCAATTGCATCTTCGTCGGAAACAAGGCCGCAATTCTCACAGACAATTTCTGTATTCAACCGTCGTAGTCTACCATTGCATTCGGGGCAGTTCCCGTTCGAATCAGATTTGGACATACTAAATGTCTCTTAGTTAATGGTTGTTTTCCAACAGTATTTAAATTACACGGTAATATCTAAAATAATAGTGTTTTGGCATGGAATGACTGGTGTAGCGGGCGTGAATAGGTATTGGCGACATCCCCTAGACACAGTCGTTCGAAGTAACTACGGAAGGTATAGACGGTTGAGGAGACCTACGGAACGAACGCGACTCCGAACAGTGAGAGTAAGATCACCAGCAGGGAGCCAGGAAAGCCACCGATGGCGACGATTGCGAGGGCGATCGGTGTGACGGCAACTTGTAATCCGAACATCGCCTGTGCAAGGAATAAAACGAGGAGTCCAACTGCAGCGTTCACGATAAACGGACGGACTGTCTGGATAATCGTCGACGCGCCGAGGACGACAACCAACACGACGATCAAGAGGAGGATCTCGAGTCCGGTGACCATGGGCGACACGATACTACCAACTGCAACTACTTACGCCGTTCGCACGACTGCAGAGGTTGCATCACAGCCACCCGCTGTGTGCTGATTAGTGAATCATGTTCGTCTCACACCCACTCTTTCGCGAACTGTCTACGATACCGAGAGGATGGCCCAGTCGATCAGAGACGACATCTGTCGGATGGATACTGTTTATCGGCGCAGAACGAAACCCTTTATAATCTCCGCACGCAATCAAGATGTACGGGATCGTGGGTTAGCCTGGTATACTTCGGGCCTTGGGTGCCCGTGACCCCGGTTCAAATCCGGGCGATCCCATATTTCTGCTGTACGTAACTCACTGAGTGCCAGCGATCGAAAACATGGTTCTGAATGCTTGCTTGATAGCACCTCGTGAGTCACGAGTCTTGAGGCGGATCCGAACGTAAGCGATACACACCCTATCGTAACGTCGCCTGAAATCGGGTGTGTCGTGTCTGAAAAGAGCGGCTATACGAGAGTGTTCCACTCGAAGAGAGGGGGTTCAGCGGCGGAAACTGGAGGTACTGTGGCCGCGACGAAATCGTATCAGTGGCCGGTAGAAACGGGTTCAGTCTGGGTCCCGGTGACGCCAGCCTCGGTCACGCTGATCGCGTCTGGACCGTCGACACGGATGCTGTATCCACAGTAGGTGAATTCAACCGTTGGAGTCTCCCAACTACCGGTCGTGTTTCGAAAGAGGGCCTCGAGTGCGTCAGTATCGACTGCGGTATGCAGTGGTGGCTGCATCGTTTCGGGTGCGACCCCCTCGTGTTCGGCGACTGTTGCAACGACGTTGTAACAGATCGACTGCTCCCCATCCATATGCTTCGGTGCCACAAGTCAATATATAAATATCAGTGATTGTACCGTGACAAGTGTATGACGCCCGTCAGACGAGCCACAGTTGCTGGTCGTGTCTTGCAGGAGTAGGAATAGTTAAGTTCTGTTAGCCGAGGTACAGTAAACAAGAGCATCGAATGGCCGTCAGTGATCATGCCACCACTCCGCGGACAAAACTACGATTGTATCACACCGCGCGGTGGATGGGGCGTCTGTACGTAAGTGCTGTGGTCGTGACGCTTGCGTACGCCAGTATCTGGGCGGTCAACACTGCAGGACTCATCCCCGACGGCTACATTGGGACGCTCTGGGCTAGTCTCTCGGTACTACTCGTCATTATTGGTGCTGTACTCATCCCATTACTGCTGGCGACGACTCCCAACGCGTAGGACCGTTTATAATAGTCACTGCAAGTCAGTGCACACCTACTCGCACGATGGCTGTGTGAGTCGTGTGTTCACAGGTTCAGTTGTTACTATAGAGGTGACGAGCCATCAGCGCGGTTGCAGAACAGTTTTCGGTTGTGTCAGAGTAACACACAGTAGTCCGTCTAACGGTTAGCCTTCACCGTCGGCGGGTTCCTGGGTGGCCCGTATTTTGCCCGTGGCGGTAACCCGGACAGTACAATCGAGATAGGAGAATTCGATGTACCCATTCGAGTGCTCCTGGAAGATGGTCTCGAGTGCGTCAGGATCGATTGCGTCGAAAAGTGGGTCAGATAACTCGAGCACAGATTCTTCACGGGCGTCGGCGACGACGCGAAGGATGGCGTGGGACAACGATTCATCGGCTTGTACATGATCGACAACAGGCTCTTCGCGGGCACCAGATCCACTCATGGCTGTACAAACAGAACCAGAGAGACGCGGATAGTCGTTTACCCTGTATGAATAACTGCTAGCGGGGACAGCGGTTAATGTTGATAAATCCGCTCAGTTGGCTTCGAAAAGCAGCGTCACCAGTTTTCGCTCGGCGGCGCGAATGTTCTCGGTCACCGTTGGCTGGGAGACGCCGAGTTGGTCAGCGATATCCTGGCCGGTGCTCTCTCGAGGTTTGTCAAAATACCCACTGTAGTAGGCTGCTCGCAACACTTCCTTTTGCCTGTCGCTCAACGTCTCCTCAAACGCCTGCTTAAATTCATCACGAACGTGAAAGTCACGCTCTCGAGACTCCTGTGCGGTGATAGAGACCGTCTCGAATCGCTGCTCGAGCATCGAAATAAACGAGCGGGTCGAGATGCTTTTGGGGAGTTCAACCGTGATGTTCGCTCGCTCGGCGGAGACGTCCATCGTATCGGGAACACCGCCGCGCTCGAGGACATGTTGGAACAGACATGGGTTGTCGATGAGGCTGGTGTACAGATGGCCGTTCTCCCGTTCGACGACGTGTGAGACGTCGTCAATGCCGTAGCAACGTGTTGCTGCGGCTTCGACCGTTTCGCGATCACGGTCTCGAACGGTAAAGTACGTCTGTGGCAGCCCATTTTCCTGAGAAACGATCTCCTCAAAGTGGATTGACGTGCCAAGTTCTGCAGCGAGGCCGATACTCGGAAGTGAGCGATCCTCGATTTGTAGCTCTAACACGGTGAGTTCGCCGCTGATCAGTGCCTGTTGTTTCTCGCGTGCGTTGATCGCGTGACCGACGCTTTCGCCGATAGTTTCGATCGCCGCCGTCACCTGCTCATCGAACGCATTCAGACGTGCGGAATACATTGTGAGAACACCATACGTCGATTCCTGGTAGATAACGGGAACGCTGGCGATTGAGCGATAGCCACGCCGGAGTGCATGACTTCGCCACGGTTCGAACGGTGGTTCACTGACTATCTCGTTGATGATCGTTGTTTGCCCCGTCTCATACGTCGTCACTGCCGGCTCGAGTGCAGACTGCGTCTCGTTGGCAGTCACTGACTCGAGGTAGGTCTCGCCGGACGGGCCCGAGTGAGTCGGTGAGAGTGTCGTCGCACCATCGGACGGCCGTCCGAACCAGGCGAACTCGAGGAACGACGTTCGGGCGAGTTGCGTACAGACCATGCGTTCGATGTCGGCCCGCGATGTGGCATCAACCAGTTCCTGTGTCGCTCGCTGAAGCAAGGAGATGAGCTCCTCGAGTTCCTGAATCTGGTGTTGCTGGCGCTCGAGTGTCGATGCCTGTGTGTCAATCGTGTCACGATGTGTGGTCGTATCGAAGATTGCCTGTACCGTCGTCTGTATCGTCTGCAAGAATGCCTCGTCGGTGTCGGTCAGTGAAACGTATGCGGGATGAACAAGCATCAACACGCCGTGGCGGCCAAGCGGAACGAAGGTGAGACTGTCGATGGGGAGGTCACAAACGGCATCGGAGACGGCTGCTGATGGGAGCGGGATCGTCGAAATTACGTTATCACCGGAGTACGCGTCCCATGCGTGCTCAGAGACAGCAGACGGGAGCGACTCAAGTGTGGCAAGCGCCGGCTGTGAGTCGGTCTCTGGTTTGAGTTGACCTGCTGCGTTGTCATAGAGCCAACCGGTCGACAGCGTCGGGGAAAACAGTGTTTCGAGCAGCGAGATGGTAGACTCGAGGACCCGTGAGCGACAGTCAGTCTGGGTCCGCGTGATCGATTCGGCAAATCCGGTGAGGACGTCCAGTTGTCTGGACCGTGCGATGTGGTTGCTGAGCGTTTTTAGCACCTGGATGAGGTGATCGAGATCGGTCTCACCAGCGGGTGTAGACAAAGCGGTATCGGCTAACTCATCAATGGCGACGTTCGAATACGCACCTATCGGCGTTCGGTACGTCGGATGCTGTGTGAGCGCTGTTTGAAGCATTGCGTCCGAAAACGCTGCCCGATCATAGAGACACAACGCGTGTACGGCGTGTTGCTCGACCAGCGTCTCAACCCGGCGTTCATATTCCTCGAGAATGGCTGGCTCGAGTGCGGCCGAAATAGGTTCGGAAAGTCGACCGACGACTCGGATCGGGTCGCCGTTCAAGTCATCAATATACTCAAGCAGCCAGCGAGCCATCGAGTCGGCGGTCACCGGTTCACTGGCCAGATACGTCTCCTCGAGTGGAACCAATAAGAGATCACCGCGATCGGTCGCCGCCGAGACGTCGATGCCGCGGGCTTTGAGCGCGGCCTCGAGGTCGGTTAGAAACGACGATGTGCCGGTTGCAATGCAAGTTTCGCCGATGTGAAGTCCACGAGAGAGCGACGCCGTCGCAGTCGCAAGTGTTTCTTGCAGCGTCTCACAAACAGCGATGCTGTGGGCCGAGTCTTGGTCACCGGGTGACCCAAGCGGTGCCGTGCGGTAGTGTCGTCGGTGGTCACCGTCCTGTCGTGAGTCGATTCGCGCGTTCGTATCATCCATAGTGAATCGTCGAGGTGACCAACCTTCCGTTCCTGCCGGTCTGGGAAGTCGAGGTACGGTACTGGTTCAACCGCGTAAAGGGTAACGGATTAGGACTTTATAAAAGAACAGAACCAAATATATTTGTATGTTAGTCGTCCGACACCAGTGTCGATCGCACTAAATGCTGGGTTCCTCGCCGGAGGAGGCCGCTTGCTGAGGGTGCCGAAATACCGAACTCATCCGCCAGTTCCTGTAACGAAACGTCGCGTGGTTCCTCGAAGTAGCCCGTTTCCACGGCACTGACAAGCAGTTCTCGCTGACGCGGTGTCAGCCCATAGCCAAGCGAGGAATCCAACGCTGACAATGAGTACAGGTGTCGAAGCACGAAGTGTAACCCGCAGTCGAGACACTGACTGCTAAACGTCGACAACCGATCATCACTGGGAAATCGAATCTCGAACTCCCAACCAGTCTCACGCCCACAGGCACCGAGCAAAACGGCATCGCTCGCTTGCAATCCGTCGCACAAATCAGTCACCCGATCTGTCCACGTTGCATGGTACAGTCGACTATCACTCTCAGTCATCAGCGACTCGAGTGTCTCGAGAGCGGGATCTGAGCGCGCAAGCCGCTCGAATTCGTCGAATTTAGTTCCCCAGACCCAAAAAAGCGCCATTGTTGACAGCTGGGTTGGCACGATACGTTCGAACTCGACGCGATCAACGCTCGGAAGCACAAGCGCTTCCTCGAGAACAAAAGATTCGGGTTCTAGTTCGAACTCGGCTATGATCCCCATCGGCTACCCCGACAACTAGAGCCTATACGAATAGGTTTGTCGAATCGGATAGTTATACTAATAAGCGACTCTCAGCGTCGTTGACGTAGTCGAAGAAAGTGGTGTTTCATTGCATTCAGAGTGATCGAGAGTCACGAAGTACAACGAGTTAAGTACACACACCAATATTTCCCAATATGAACACGCTATTATTAGACAGTAACGATGTCGACGAGTATGCTACCCTCCCTGCAGTGATCGATGCTGTCGAAGATGCGTTCGCGGCGTTTGAACGTGGAACGACACAGATGCCAGCGAAGTCCTACATTGATCTTCCGCAGTACAACGGCGATTTTCGCTCGATGCCGGCGTACCTCGATGCCGGCGACTGGGACGCTGCCGGTCTCAAGTGGGTAAACGTTCATCCAAACAATCCGACTGACCATGACCTGCCAACCGTTATCGGGACGATGATCTATTCCGATCCCGAAACCGCGTTTCCGCTCGCGATTATGGACGGGACGAGTCTGACAATGAAACGAACCGGCGCTGCCGCCGCCGTCGCAACGGACTACCTCGCACGCGAGGACGCAACAAGCCTTGGGATCGTCGGTGCCGGTGTTCAGTCGTACACCCAGTTACGTGCAATCAGTGAGGTCCGCCAGATCGAGACTGTCATCGTCTCCGATCAAGACGACGAGCGCGCCACGCGACTCGTCGAGACGTTCGACGCGGAGTTCGACATCCGTACCGGTTCGATCACCGAAGCGGGCCACTGCGACGTCCTCTCGACGGTGACCCCGGTCGACGACCCGATTATCTCTCGCGAGGATGTCGGCGAACAGACCCACATCAACGCGATCGGCGCCGACGCCGAGGGCAAACACGAACTCGCTGATTCTCTGCTCGAGGCGGCACGAATCGTGATCGACGACCACGAACAGTGTACCCACTCGGGCGAGATCAACGTCCCCTACAGCGAGGGCGTCATAACTGATACAGACATTCATGGCGAAATTGGAGAACTGGTCGTCGGTTCGATTGAGGGTCGTACCGAAGCAACCGGTGTGACTGTTTTCGATTCGACCGGCCTGGCGATTCAGGATGTTGCCGCCGCACACGTCGTCTACGAGAACGCTCGAGGAACCGGTTCCGGCTATGAATTCGGACTACTCAACAGCGCCTGAAACACGCTTCGAGGTCGGGTTGTCGGCCCGGTTGGAGGACAGGTCGCAGTCTGACCAAAGCTGACGGGCAGGTGTCTGATTGAGGCTCGAGAAGGTACGTTTCGACACCTATCGGCGTTGCCAGCGTGGTAGTGACCCCGTCATCTGCAGTTCATCACAGTAGTACGCTCGCGGCGAGTCAGTTGGCTCCGGAAGCCCATTGGCCGCAAGCATCGTCTGTTCGTGTATCGCGACCGACGCCGGCTGGATCGGCCACGGATCGTGGGCAATTTCACCTGTTAATACGGTGTGTTCACCTGGTGCGTAGAATCGCCGGCGCTCCATACTCCAGTGTTCGAACGATCCTGGCTCGGGAAGCTCGACGGGACCGTCCGGACGATACGTCGCTGCAAACCAGCCAGGTTCAACAGTGGTTCGATCGACAACTGTCGGTGACTGGAGTGGTTCCCGACGGCTCGAGAAGGCAATTCCATCTTCGCTACCGCTGACACGCATGTTCGCTGCCGTCACCGAGAGTCGCGTGTGATCGGCGAGCGTGGCAAGTAGCGGCCTGTTCAGATCGATGCTGAAAAAGTACAGTCCCGATCGACCGCGATAGGAAACGTACGTCCGCACGTTGAGTTCGGCAACGGCAAACCGTGTCGCTGCTGGTAAGCCGCGAAGGCCGACGTTCGTCAATACGAACGGCAACACGCTCACCCAGGCCGATCCCTCCCACGTCTCGAGCGTCAACGGGGCGGGAACGTGCGGACGGAGCTGTGCAGGGTCGACGGGCCAGTGGAGAAACAGCCCGTGGCGCCACGTCATTGACGCAACATGTGGTTCTCGCGAAGTCGTCGCTCTGACTCGGTGTGGATCCGGGTGCGGACGGTGTGTGTTCATTCCAACGTGTCGCTATCATCTCAATACGGCGGGAGCCGACATAAAACGGATAGCTGTCTGTCAGATACAGTTGAGATCGGTTTCTGATGGCTGTCTGGACACCTTGAACGAGTTCCGACGATAGTGGCAGGACAATTATAATTCGTCGTCTCGAAGTTCGATATCTGCGATGAGTTCGTACGGATGGGCGTCCTTACGGATCCCGTCGATAAGCGTGAACGCCTCGCCCGGATTCAGGAAATGACGGGTGACAACCTCTCCGAGCGGCGTTGGCTCGAGGCCGTCGATGAACTCGTACTGCAGGAGTTTGCCGACGGCATGTTTCGTTGGAACCTGTCCGAGCATCCGGTCGTTGAGTGCCTTCGCGGCTTTGCCGCCGACGGTGACGTTGGCCAGCGTTTCCTCGATGGCAGCATCTTCATCGTAGTGGGTCATCACGGACTCCATATCGCCTTTCAGGAGTTTGAACGCGACTTCGTCCTCGCTCATCTCCATCGAGTTGTGATACGCGCAGTCAGGTTCGACCAGCACGTAGACGGTCCCTTTATCGTGATAGTCTGGCCGACCTGCTCGCCCGAGCATCTGGTGGAACTCCTGGACAGAGAGCCACTCGATCCCCATCGCCAGCGAGTCGAAGACGACCTGTGAGGCCGGGAAGTCGACACCAGCGGCGAGTGCGGCGGTCGTCACGACGGCGGCGAGGTCTTGCTCGCCGAACTGCCGTTCGACGCGCTTGCGGCGTTTGTAGTCGAGTCCCGCGTGATACGGTGCTGAGGAGTACTCGAGTTTGCGGGAAATTTCGTGACACCGTCTCCGGGAGTTGGTGAAGATAATCGTCTGGCCGCGATATCCTTTCGAGGATTCGGTATCGAACTCGCGTCTGACGAGTTTGTTCTCGATGCGGAGCTTTTCTTGGCCGTCGGCAAACGTCACGTGGCGCTCGATCGGAACCGGGCGCTCCTCGAACTCGATAAGCGTCGACTCGAGCGTTCCTGCCAACTGTTCGGGGTTGCCAACGGTTGCAGAGAGGTAGACCCACTGTGCGCCACCGTAGTCGTCTCGTCGTTTTGCCCGCTGCTCGCAGGTGTATTTAAGTCTCGAGATGAGTCCGTCGAGTCGGTGGCCGCGCTCGTCTTCTTTCAGCGTGTGGACCTCGTCGATGACGACGGTACCGATGTCGCCCATGTCCTTGCCTGTCCGCAGGGCGTGGTCGATCCCTTCGTAGGTGCCGACGATAACGTCGGCGTTCGGGTCGAACTGGTTGCCGTCATCCGTGATTCGACTCGCGCCGACGCGGATCGAGACGTCGACGAGGTGGCCGTACTCGTCCTGAAAGTCCTCGTACTTCTGATTCGCGAGCGCGACGAGCGGGACGAGAAAGAGCATCTTCCCCTTGCCGTTGAGTACGCGATTGAGGCCGGTCATCTCGCCGACCAGCGTTTTCCCCGTCGCCGTCGCGGAGACGACCATCTGGTCTTCCCCATCAAAGAGTCCGTTCTCGACGGCGAGGCTCTGGACCGGCAGCAGCGTTTCGAATCGATCCTCAAGCAGTCCCTGCAAGCCCGGATGAAGACTGAGCGAGTCGATTCGAACGGGGTCGACCTCGTCGGTCGTCGCCGAAATCGTATCGAACTTCGTCAGATCGGGATCGAGTCGTCCCTTGAGCAGGTTGACGATCCGTTCTAAGTCCTGGACCTCCATCATGAGATCCTCGAGTCGCTCTTTCGCTGCACCCGTCACCTGCCCGCCGCCCGAATACGATAGTTGGCGCTCGAGTTCCTGACGCGCACAGTCCTTGCAGATCCAGTCCTGATCGTCTTTGACGGCCGTTTCGGTGGTTATCGGCGAGTACCGACCCGCGGAGGCGCAGTACCGACAGGTCCGGACGGCCTTTGCCTTGTCCTCGAGTTGGTATCCCTCGAACATTTCGAGCAGTTCCTCCCGCCCTGTTCGAGAGGTTTGCTCGGAGATGCGAATGCGTTTGGCGCGCCGGGCGAGTTCGACGAACTCGTCGGGTTGGCGTGGTTCCTCGCTCGAGCCATCCTTGAGTCGGAACTTCGCGGGGCGTGGGCCGGCGTTGGTATCCGAGAGCCCAAGCTTTGCCCGAAACAGTCGTTGTCCGTCCCGCTGGACAACGACAAGATAGTCGTTGCCCGTTTCGTGGCAAAAGATTGTCTCGACCTGCTGGACCTGCTTCGACACGACTACTCCTACTATGGTAGCGTACTTGAGCGATTCGGACTCGAGTCCACTTGGTGCTGTACCCTCCCCCGTATGGTGCGGCTAGCGGTGGGTCTGGCCTGTGGTGAACCACCGCTGGCAATCGAATTCAGACGACAGTCACAGTAGCAAGTCATTAGTAACCAGCGACTGGTCCCAACTCCGAATAGTGACCACCGAATGGGAGCCATGAGTGACCAACCACTGGTGAGTGTCGTGTTGCCTACATATGACCGACCAGACATGCTCATCGAGGCGGTCGACAGCGTTGCCAACCAGACCTATCCATCAATCGAGTTGATTGTCGTCGACGACTGCTCACCGACGCCAGCGGCGGACGTCCTCGAGGAGCGGGGCCCGGATGACCTCGAATGGCGCTGTTACAGACACGAGGAAAACCGAGGGGCGAACACGGCACGGAACACAGGCATCCGTGAATCTGTGGGTGAATGTATCGCATTTCTCGACGACGACGATCGGTGGGAGCCCGACAAGATCGAATTGCAAATCAACGCGTTCGACGATGACGACGTTGGTGTGGTCGTCGTCGGCCAGCGATACATCTCTCGAGACACACAGACGGCGACGAACCTCCCCAGTGTCGAGGGCGATGCAACGGCGGCACTGATTGGCGATGCAACGGCGGGGCCGTTTTCGACGATCGCGGTTCGCCGATCTGCAATCGAAGACGCCGGCACGCCTGACGAACGATTTCCCGCCTGGCAGGACCGTGAGTGGCTGTTGCGACTCTCCTGTCACTGTGAGTTCGCCTCAGTACGCCAGCCGCTCGTGATCCGTCGCTACGGCGATTACGAGCAGATCGGCAACGACTTCGAAGGAAAACGCGATACGTCCTATCCGCTCTATCTCGAGAAACATCAGGAGCTGGCGGCCGAACACGACCGCGAACGGCTTTTTGAAGCACAACTTGCAACAGGTGTTGCGGCTGCCGGAATCACGAATGGTCACTACAGCGATGCACGCTCGTTTGCGGTGAAAGCAGTGCGGACAAAGCCACGATTCCTCCCAGCGTATCTGTATCTCACGCTCGCGGTCGGTGGCCCCTATCTGTACGAAATCGCAACCCGATGCAAACACGGGCTCACTCGGCTCGGACGCAATCTCTCTCGCCTTGGCGAATCCGTAACGTATCGACTGGGCCGAAGTACCTGAATACGCTCGAGGCGATCGACACAAGCCTCTCAGACGTTTTTGCGTTGTCTCAACACCCGCGGAGATCGGGATGTGTGGACTCGGATGCTGACGCCGCCACACACCGGTCCATCCATCCCTGATGTCTGACGAGAAAAACGACCGGCACTGCCTCGAGGCCGAGCAGTTTTACAATCGCCAGTCGGTGTTTGCCGGAGACAAGCAGCAAGTCGCCGTCACGGCCGATGTCGACCGTGATTTCGTGGCGTAGACAGTGCCGGAAGCCAACCGACGGATCACGTCCCAGTCGCTCGCGCTGGGAGCGATACCCGTCATCGCGAATCAGCTCGTACAACGTATCGAGCTGGCGACAGCGCTGATCGATTGCCGCGTTTGTCTCGCACTCGTGCCAGACGCGTTCAGGCGTCGATTTCGGAACGAGCGCCTTCGCTCGCTGCACGAGTTCCGTTTCGTCCCACGGAACATCGTCCTCGAAATGAGCCTCGAGCGAGCGATAGAGAACCGAATGTTCGAATCGATTGGCAAGAAAGAGGTGCGCTGGTGGCCCCTCATAGTCGGGGTCGATCGGCGGGTCCTCGCGCTGGTCCCAGTCACCACCTTGCACCGCGCCGAACTGCTCGAGGCGGTCCCGGTAAGGCGGGTACTCCCGCCGAGTGTGACGCACGATCCGCTCGGGCGATACCCACTCGAGTTTGAACGGGTCCGGTGCGACAGCGTCCGGGAACGACGCGACATCGTTCGCACAGCGACGGCGATAATAGGTCTCAGCAACGCGCCAGTGGAGTGTTGGGTGAAGCCGCGGGCGGCTAATCGCGTACTCGAGGGCCGTCCGAGCCAGTGCAGTTAGCCCGGCAGTCTCGCACACGTCTCGAGCCATGCGGGCGTTTTCAACAGCTGAGCGCGTTGTCGGTCCAACTCCCAGTCCCATCAGTTTGTTCGAGACAGCCGCCCTCAGCGGAAAGGTATGTATCCATTACTGTCTGTATTGGGGAGGGGAAGCCATCGGCTGTGTCTCGAGGAGTCCTCGAGGTCGCACAGATCGGGGTGGTCACATGGCGGTGCATCCGCGCCCGTAAGTGGGCCATCGCGTGCGTAGGCATCTCGCGTTTCCATCCATTCCACGTGGCGCACGAGCACGCCGACTGGGATCGACTCGAGGCCGAGCAGTTTCGAAATGGCGAGGCGGTGGCGGCCGTTGACGAACAGCAGTTGTCCGTCGCGGGCGATATCGACGACGACCTCGTCGGTCACGCGCTGGATAGAGGGCTCGCCGAGGGCCTGCTGTGAGTGATAGCCCGACGAGCGAATCTGCTCGTAGAGGGCGTCGATTTTCGCACAGCGCTCGAGAATGGCGTCGCTCGAGGTGAGGCTGCGCCAGGATGGCTCACCGCGCTCGGCGAGGGTGAGACAGCGCGCGACGAACGGTGTGTCTTCCCAGTCGACGCCGTCGTCGAAGTGTGCCTGTAGCGAGCGGAAGAACGTACTCTCAGTGAAGCCATCGGCACGATACAGGTCGTAGCGTTCGCGATAGTCTGGATCAGTGATCGGAGCCTCAGCACGCCGATCCCAGTCGCCGCCGCGGACGGTTCCCAACTGCGCGCTCTTTTCGTGATACGGCGGATACGCCCGTCCGGTAAAGGACTCGACTCGAGCGGGGTCGACCTGCCGAACCGCGAACGGGTCCGGTGGGTGGTCGTAGGTGTCGAACTCGTCCTCGAGTGCGAGTCGGTGATAGGCGTTTTTGACGGTCGGTGGGATGGGGACTGGGAGCCGGTTGGAGAGGTCTGCGATCGATGGACGGCGCACGTGCGCTCGAGTCAGTCCTGTTTCTGTGGTGGGACTGTCCCCGTCGGTGCTCATAGACAAACGCTCGAGAACCAGACGCTAAACTAGTCACTCTGTTCCGTGCTGGCGTCGGTTGGAAAGGTGGCCATTCCATGCGTCGACTGCAGTCCTGTCAGCGTGGTTTCTGGGTAGAATCTCCATAACAAGGCGTGGGCGACGTGTTTGTGACACCACTCAGATGTCTACGGAGGATCTGTCGTTACGTGAAAAACTGCGCGGGTTGTATCTCATCGCAACCTTCCGTCCGTGGCTAACGGCCCTGATTGTCCTCTTTAGCGGGGTCGTTGCCATATTGGAAGGGATTGGGATCAGCTTCATCGTCCCAATTGTCGAACTCACGCAGGACCCAGACGCAGCATCACAGGCCGACGGCATCGCCGGGCTGTTCGTCTCCGCGTTCGACCTGCTCAACATCCCGTTCTCCCTCGGGTACATCGTCGTCGCAGTCAGCGCCGTCATGGCTGTTCGCTTCCTCTCGAGTATCGTCCTCGCGTGGTTGCGCGTCATGCTCCAGACGTGGTACGTTCGGGAACTCCAGCAACAGGCGTTCGAAAACGCGCTCAACGCCCATACGGCCTACTTCGATCAGGAAGGGTCAGACGACATCATCAACGCAATCGTGACGCAAGCGGAGTACGCCGGGAAAGTGATCCGGGATACCGTTCGCCTCTTCGGTGCGCTCTTGCTCACACTCGCATATCTCTCGGTTGCGTTCTACATCTCGCCGATGCTGACGCTGCTTGCTGGCGGTTCCATCGCTATCCTCACAGTCGTCATCCGTGGACTCCCTGCTGCCGGCTACACCGTCGGCGACCGCGTTGCAGATGCGAACGAACAGATTCAACAACGCGTTCAGGCAGGCACGCAGGGCATTCGTGACGTGCGCTTGCTCGGCGTCGACGACACCATCTACAACGAATTCTCGAGTTCGCTCGACCGATTCACCGAGGCGACGATTGCGCTCGGACGCAACGAGGAAGTGATCAACAACGTCTACAACCTCTCGATTGCCGTCCTTGTCTTCGCGCTCATCTACGTCTCGATTGCTATCGCGGACATGTCGCTTGCAACACTCGGTGTCTTCCTCTTTGCCATGTTCCAGGTCGGCCCGAGCGTCAGCCAGGCGAACAAGTACTTCTACAAGGTCGAGGGGCGACTCCCGCACCTGCTTCGCACCCAGCAGTTCATCGCGGAACTCGAGGCAAACCAGGACGTCGAGGGTGGTGACCGACCGGTTCCGGCGGATCCGACACCAATTGAGTTCGACTCGGTGTCGTTCGCCTACGGTGAGGACGAACAGGTGCTTGAGGACCTCTCCTTTGCCGTCGAGCGCAACGAGTTCGTCGCCTTCGTCGGCCAGTCCGGCGCTGGCAAGTCAACGATTGCGGCATTGCTCGCCCGCCTGTACACGCCTGACTCCGGTGAGATTCGGGCCGGGCGAACCCCAGTGGGCGAGTACGACGTCGACGAGTGGCGCGACAACGTCGCGTTCGTCCGCCAGGACCCGTTCATCTTCAACGACACACTGCGAGAAAACGTGCTGATGGGCAATCCCGATGCGAGCGAGGAGGAGTTTGAGTGGGCCTGCAAAACCGCCCAGGTCACAGAGTTCGCCGCTGACCTCGAGAACGGCTACGATACCGACCTCGGGGATGACGGCGTTCGCCTGTCGGGTGGCCAGCGCCAGCGGGTAGCACTCGCACGCGGCTTACTCGAGGATGCGCCAATTCTCGTCCTCGATGAGGCGACGAGCGCACTCGATGCGACTATCGAACAGCGCGTCCAGAACGAACTCGAGTCGATGGAGCAGGATCGAACCGTGATCGCCATCGCCCATCGCCTGTCAACGGTGAGAGACGCGGATCGCATCTACGCGCTCGAGGACGGCAACATCGTCGAACGCGGCCGCCACGGCAGTCTCGTCGAGCAGGACGGGGCGTACGCGGAGTTGTACGCAGCGCAGTAAGGTCGGATGTGGACGCTGCGTTTCCTTCGAGTTGTCGCAGCAGCTGTCGAAGCGCTTGCAGTTCCGTTTGTCGTCGATTCACGCAGGCTGGCGTGAGCGAGTGAAACGAGCGAGAACCGTAGACAGTGCGGGCACTGTGTCACTCGGTGCAGTTGTGACTATCAGTAGTTGGGAGTACGGTTTCTTTATTCAGAGGGAGGTGTGAAACTCGCGGAGAGTATAGGTAGTACACTGATCAAGACCGACTCTCTCTTTCCAGTGAGGGTACACTTATCCGTCTGTGGGTCGATATTCTATTACGGAACCAATCCACTCACTGTGCCCAGCCCCCAATTATAGAGAGGGCGCTTGAACCGGTTTGCGCCGGTCGATCACTCACACCTTGTTCTCTTCGCGTGGCAGTCACGCGGGACACAGTAGATTCCGCAACACGAGCCACGCAACCAATGAATTCTAACACAATCGAAATCAAACCAGACGCCACCCTCAACGAACTGTTCGAGATACTTAGCCACCCCACGCGACGACGCATCCTCTCAACACTTGCGACGCGTAACCCCCGTGACGAAGACGAGTTCCAGACAGAGACCTCCTCGTCCGATGCTGATGATGATCTTGAACAATTTCTCCTTCAACTCACCCATCTACATCTACCGAAACTGGCTGACGCAGAGTTCATCAATTGGGATCGTGAGACAAACACAGTTACACGTGGGCCACGCTTCAAGGAAATCCAGCCTCTAATCAAATTGATGCAAGAAAATCAAGATGAACTGCCTGACGGGTGGCCATAACAACTCCCTTGATCAGTTCGCATCTGTAGTTGCCGAATCACCCTGATTCAGTTTCAAACATGGTTCTGAATAAAGAAACCGTGCTATTATCTACTGCTATAGAAAGGACGCTGCTCTCGTGGACACAAGGGATTACCACGTCCTCCCCAGCCGATTCGCTCACGATGTTCGCTCATCCCTCGCGTGGTTTTGTCAGCCGGCCTCACTGGTGTTCGGCCGGCCGACAGCACACGCCACCGCATGCCAGATGATCGGAACTAGATGATACCACCGCCGCCTGTACTGAACGCGGGTGCCACGGATTATCGGAAAATCGAATTCGCAGTCGCTCGCGGTCGCGCTTACGTCGCGCGTTCGTCTGTCCGCCCGAGGTCGTCCGCACTCGAGGAACTGTCCGACTCGAGGTGGGTCGCCAGCCGACCGGCGGCGCTTGCGAGTCGGCGCAGGGAGCCAACGCCGTAGAGGCCGAGTTTGTCAGTGTACGAGAGATCGTCCCACTCATCACCGAAGTTCCGGTGAAATCTGAGGGGGTGGGGCGGCACGTACGTCAGCGGATTCCAGAGCGAGAGCGTCTCGTAGCGTTCAGGATACTTCTGCTGGCGTTGGGCGATGCCGCGACCGATCCGGACATACTTCTCGAGTAGCGAGCGAAGCGACGTCCGTGCAGGATGGATGACCCGTGCAGTCGGCTCGTAGTGGAGGTCGTAGCCAGCCGCGGCGACGCGCTGGCCGAACTCCGTATCACCGCCGGAAACGAGTTCGGCGTCGAACTCGCCAACGTCGGAAATCACGTCTCGAGCGACGACCAGCGCACACGTCGGCGCGAATTCGTTTCGCTCGATGTAGCGTTCGACCGGAAAGCCAGTGAGTTCGTTGTACAGCCCCGCGAACGTCTCGCCGTTGCGTTCAATTTCGACTCGAGAGCCGACGTAGTCGACGCCGTGGTTCTGTGTCGCCGCTACGGCGGCCTCGAGCCAGTCCGAATCGGCGACGACATCGGCGTCGATAAACGCGAGATAGTCACCGTCACTTTCGCGAATCCCCGTGTTTCTGGCTGCGTAGGATCCTTGCGTATCGAACTCCGTCTCGAGGCGGATGCGGTCGGGGTGGTCGGCTGCAATCGTGCGAACGACTGACCGTGTTTCGTCGTCAGAGCCGTTGTCGACGACAACGATCTCAGTTGCGTTGGTTGGATAGGTCTGCTCGAGGAGGGACTCGAGGGTCGTTCGAATCCCTTCCGGATCGTTGTAGACGGGGATGATGACCGACACGGATGGTGGGTCGTGGCCGAGCGAAGACATAGCTCGTCTCCACCCTCATGGGATAGCCAATTAGTTAGCGGGTCAATTCCAGGCTGTTTGTGTCCCGCAGGGCCGGTGTGCTCTATCGAGGCCATCCAGATGGGTCCACTGGGTGGGGGTCTCGAGGGCGGGAAGACCCACAGCACCGCATCAGGCGACGACTGTCCGCTAGTTCTCCTCTACCCCCGAACCGTTCTGTGGTCGGCTGGCGAACCGGCATCGCAGACTGTCTCACGACCGGCCATTCGTAAACTGGCCAGCACGATTATGTATTGGTAATCGAAACTACAGCAGTAATGTCGGGGAGATGGGGTGGACTCGGCGAACGGCCGTGGCTCTCGCCAGCGGCCCAGCGGGTGACCGGTGTGAGCACCATCTGTGGGTGTGGGCTCGTGCTCGTGGCCGTCTCCATGGTCTATCTCTTTCGTATGGCCTCAAGCAGCCTTATGGCGGTAACGGCGCTGCTATCCGTGCTGTTAGCGCTCGTCGTCGTTGGCGCTGGCGGTTGGCTGTGGCACCGATCCATGTCGGGCTGGGGCGTGCTCCGGGTCGCCGGCTGGATGGTGATCGGAATGGCCGGCCTTGGAACGCTGTTTCTGTGGACGCTTACGCACCAACTTGCCTACGGCGGAACGATGCCACAGGCGCATTTCGTTCTCGCGAACACGCTCGCCGCGGGCAGCGTCATCGGGATTGCAATCGGCCTCTACGACGTACAAGGCCAGCAGTATCGACGCCAACTCGAGCGCGAACGGTCGAAGCTATCGGACGAACGGGCAAAACTCGCGTTTCTCAATCGGATGCTTCGCCACTACGTATTAAACGGTGTCAACATCATCACAGGGCACGTCGGAATGCTCAAACGGACACCTGAATCAGACGGCCGCGAGCATCTGGATGTCATCCATGACCAGAGCGAGGACGTCGCCGATGTCGTCCGAAAGTTTCGCTACCTCACACAGGCGTTAGTCGGCGAGACAGAACGCGGGCCTCGAGACCTTTCAGGCACCTTATCCCGCCGAATCACGATCACTGCCCAGGCCCACGAACAGGCGACGATTCAGGCAGAGATTCCAGATGGCGTCACGGTACTTGCAGACGAGATGCTCGATCAGGTGTTCGAGAATCTCCTGACGAACGCAATCGTGCACAACGATCAGGCGACCCCTCGAGTCGACGTTACCGTGACAGAACACCCGGACACGGACACGGTCAGTGTCACCATTGTCGACAACGGCCCCGGACTACCCGAGGAGCAACGGGCCTCCATCCTCGAGTGGGAGACAAAGCGCGAGGAGGACACAGACGCAGGGATCGGACTCGCAATCGTCGAGACGCTGGTTGATCGCTATGACGGTTCGATTTTGGTGTCGGATGCCGAGCCACGCGGAACCAGCGTTCGCGTTGAACTGCCGACGGCGTCGGGAACGGCACTGACGCACGAGTCGACATCGACAGCTGACCGCGCTCCTGCCGTCGATATCTCACAGACGATACAGTCGGCAGACGATGCTGATGGCGCTGACGGCGCGACACTCAACGCAGAGTCGTCCGATGAAACAGCCGCAACTGAGTCGACAGCCACGACTGACCAGCACGATCCGATGCCGTCGGCGACGCGTTGAGTAGGCTGGAAGACAGCAGTAGGACAGACCGCTCGAGCGATCGCTCAGAAATGTAAAATACTGCAATCAAGTGCCGATACTAGTACGAATTGATAGCCCAACTGAAACGGGAACAGACGGCCACAGAGACTGCGGCGCCCGGTCGTTCAGTTGCGTCTACCTTACAGGCGCTCGACGTTCGTCGCGCGTGGGCCTTTTGGGGCCTGCTCGATGTCGAACTCAAGCTCCTGTCCTTCCTCAAGGTCCGGGCCGCCGATGTCTTCCATGTGGAAGAACACGTCGTCGTCCGCGTCCTCAGTCTCGATGAATCCGTAGCCGCCAGTGTCGTTGAAGAAATCAACGGTTCCTTTCGCCATTGCTTCTAAAGAGAGTTGCTGGATGCGTATAAACGCTACGACTCGAATCGGACGATGAACAATCGCCCCACTACGCGTGGACGGGCTGTATTCGGCAGGTCCGGCAGCCGAAGCCCCTTATATTCTCCCGGCGAAACCATCGGCCATGACGAAGTACGAACTCGACGCGATTGATCGGGAGATTCTCTATGCGCTTCAAGCGGAAGCGCGCAATCTCTCCTCGAGCGAGATCGCGCAACGAACCGACGCCTCCTCGAGTACGGTCCGAAAGCGAATCCAGCGCCTCGAGTCGGAGGGGATCATCAAACGCTACAGCGCGGAGATCGATTACACGATGTCCGGCCATCCGATCCGGATGTTGCTGTTCTGTACGGCACCGATTCCGGAGCGTGGCGAGTATCGTGAGCAGATCCTGGACATCCCACGGGTCATCTCGGTGCAAGAACTCGTCACCGGTGAGGAGAACCTGCTCGTGACGGCCGTTGGTGAGACAGACAGGGATATTACGCCCGTCGCACAGGAACTCTCGGACCTGGGGCTGACGATCACTGACGAAGTGCTCGTTCGGAGCCACGAAACAACGACGTTCGACGAGTTTTCCAGCAAGTGAAGGTAGATTCGCGCCTGCGAGAACGGTTTCGATGACCCGTAATTCGCGATCGCATCTGTCCCGAGAAAACTAGTGCTCGAGTCGCCAGTTCGTCTCAGTTTGGACGATACTATCAGTATATCGAACGGATTGTTCGGGGTAACGATCCACTCGAGGCCGTCTGTCGCTGTCACAGGGTAGGCAGTACAGCTGATCGGCGGATTCGATTGCCGTATTTTCGTTCCACCCCCACTATCTCTCCCATGTGATTTTCACACATTCCTCATATAAGGACCATAATGTTCTTTAAACACCCGATATCGAACAGTTTGTTCGAATAGAAGGATATAATAACCACTTTGTTCAACATGGTAGTATCGAAGATCAGTCTGTGCCCTTGTTTCCCGGCAACAGGCCGTCTATCTGGGAAACGCGCCTTACTGGTTGGAGGAGACGCCAAGGAAATGACCACGGAACAAGACTCACGCGCATCTGATGCCGTACAACTCGCCGAAACGACGACGCAGCCGTCTTCGGTCGTCGCGCGAACGTCGACCTGGTCAGTCTGGGCACTCTTTTGTCTCAGCGTCGGGGCACTTGCACTCACAGCGCTGCGAGGGACCCAGTGGATCGTTTCGGACATCCTGATCGTCGACGGCTTGACCGCAGTCATGTGGGTCGTCGTCACCTTCTTCAGCGGTATCGTCCACAGCTACTCGCGGCGCTACATGGCGGGCGACCGTGATATCGAGCGGTTTTACGCCCGTGTGTTCGGGTTCACGCTCGTCGTGATGACGATGACGGCGGCCAACCACGTCGCATTGCTCGCGGCAGCGTGGCTCGCGATGGGACTGTTGATGGCCGGCCTCATCGGCCACGTTCGTGACTGGGAACAGGCACAGGCCGCGGCCACGCTGGCTCGTCGCTACTTCCTCGCCAGCAGCGCGCTGCTTGCCGGCAGTTTGAGCCTGTTAGCCTGGGCGACTGGAACCACCTCGATCAGCGGAATTCTCGCGCAGGCAGACGAGATTTCGACGTCCGTTGCGCTCGTCGCCGTCAGCGCTATTGTCCTTGCGGCGCTGATCCAATCCGCGCTGTTTCCCTTCCACAACTGGCTGCTTTCCTCGATGACAGCCCCAACGCCGGCCTCCGCGCTGATGCACGCCGGGTTTGTCAACGCCGGTGGCATCCTGCTGACCCGATTCGCGCCGGTCGTCACCCTCGAGGTCGCCGTCATGTCTGCGGTGGTCCTCATTGGTGCGGTCAGTGCGCTGCTGGGTCAGGCGATGGGACTCGTCCAACCCAACGTCAAGCGCAAACTCGGCAGTTCGACCATCGCCCAGATGGGCTTTATGATCATGCAGTGTGGCCTCGGCTTTTTCGCCGCCGCAATCGCCCACCTCATCCTTCACGGCTTCTACAAGGCCTATCTCTTTCTCTCCGCCGGCGCTTCAGTCGAGCAGACCGTTCCCAAAGACGCCAAATCGACCGACACCGGCGTCTCGAGCGTCGCCATCGGCGCCGTCACGGCTGTCGGTGCCGGAGTGGTGTTTGCTACACTCACCGGCAAATCGCTGCTGGCGTTCGATAGCGGGACGATCCTCGTCCTCGTCGTGGTTCTGACGACACTGACTGCCACGCGAGATATCCTCCGGCGGGCCGTCCTGCCGGCGACGCTCAGAGTCGCCGCCGTGCCGATCGTCGTGCTGAGCGCGATCACTGGTTACGCCCTGCTGTACAACGCGATCTCCACGGCCCTTTCGGGCGTGCCGATGACCGACGCGCCAACGGAGTTAACGGCCGCACACTTCCTTGCGCTCGCCCTGTTCGTCGTTGCTTACCTGGCGACGGAATTCGGTTGGCACCGCTCGAGCACCCGCCTTTACGTCTTCCTGTTGAATCGCTCTCAACCCGATTCGTCGACCGTCCTCACCACCAAAGCGGAGTACAACGATGTCTAGTCACCAATCCCAGACTCACCTCGAGTCCGAGTCACAATCCGCACAGCAACTGGCCGAGCAATCACAGACACCGCAACTCGGTGACCACATCTCCGAGAACATTGACCGCGCGGCCGAGCGAATCGGCTCCGTCTGGCCGATCCACTCGTTCGTCACGGCCAACCCGCTCTCAGGATTCGAAGACCAACCATTTCACGAGGCCGTCGCCGAGGCCCAACGGCTGTTCGGCGGCCGCGGCTATCCAAGACCCTCTGTCTTCCAGCAAGCCTGGGAGACCGGACAGATCGATCCCGAGATTCTGGCCAACGAACTCGAGTCACGTGGTATCGACCGCAAGCCAGAGACGCTGCTCGACGAACTGGCCGACGCTGAAGCAGCACACGCGGCGGACGCCGACATCGATCCCGCAACCGAAACTGTCGATTGCGTACTCTCGAAGTGGCTCGCCGCGTTCGTCGACAAAGGGAAGGCCGCGTGGCCGATGCCTGACCGCGACGAGGGGTTTTACGCAGCCTGGCGTGCGGTTGCTCCCGTCGATAGCGACGTGCCCTGCAGTGATTCCGACGCGCTTCCCGAAACCGCGCCCGAGGCGCTCGAGGACGCCCTCAGCGGTTCCCCGGAAAGCCGCTGGGTTGATATCGTTGAACACCACCTCGCCGCGTTGCCGGGCTGGACCGGACTCATCAAGCAACGCGCTGATGACGACGCTGATCCCTGGCAGACCGAGTATGCGATTACTCTACGCGAGTACCTTGCAGTGCGCCTGACGCTCGTTGAGTTGCTGGACGCGCCCCTCGAGCCCGATACCACGTCCAGTTCGGCGGACGGAACAGCGCTCGAGACGGAACCGATCGCAGAAATCTGGCTGACTGCCTGGGAGCGCAGCTACCGCGAGCGCCTGCTCTCGGATATCGATACGTCGGTCACTAATCCCTCACAGGTCAACAATAACGCGCGGCCGGCCGCCCAACTCGTGTTCTGTATCGACACCCGCTCGGAGATTATTCGCCGCCACCTCGAGGAGCAGGGACACTACGAGACACACGGCTATGCGGGCTTTTTCGGCGTTCCGATGCGCTACCAGGGCTACGACTCGGCCACCGAAACCGACGCGTGTCCGCCCATCGTCGATGCCCAACACCGCATCGTCGACCGGCCTGCCGAAACGGACGACACAGCTATCGCCTCTCACGAACGCTGGACCGACCTGACGACCGCAACCCGGAAACACTTCAAGCGGCTCAAGACTGACGTCGTCGCTGCCTTCCCGTTCGTTGAGGGTGCCGGCGGCGCGTACGGCTCAGCGATGACCACGCGAACCCTGTTCCCCTCAACGGTCACGAAACTCCGCCGCGCCGTCGACGAACGCATCCCGAGTTCCGGCGAGTTCTGTTCGCCGACGCTCGAGGCCCACGAACACGACGACCACACGCACGCGGATCACGCCCTCCCGCAGGGGATGACCTTCGAGGAGAAAGTCTCCGCCGCCGAGACCGCCTTCGACCTCATGGGCTGGACAGACTTCGCCCGTCTGGTCGTCTTTACGGGCCATGCGAGTCATACGACGAACAACCCGTTCGACTCGAGTCTCGACTGTGGCGCCTGTGCTGGCAACGCTGGTGGCCCGAACGCTCGCGTGCTCGCGACAATTTGCAACGACGAGAACGTCAAAGCCGAACTGCGCGAGCGCGGCTTCCACATTCCTGAAGACACCGTCTTCCTCGCGGGCGAACACAATACGACGACCGACGAAATTACCCTGTTCGACGGTGACGTGCCCGAGAGCCACCAGGAAGACCTCGAGCAACTCTACGCCGATCTCGAGCGTGCTCGTGCTGGTGCGGCGGCCGAACGGCTCGAATCGATGACTGACGCCGATGCCGACGAAATCGACCCTGAGGCAGCTGTCGAGGAAGTCGAGCGCAAGGCAGTCGACTGGGCCGAAACGCGTCCCGAGTGGGGACTGGCCGGCAACGCCTCGTTTGTCATCGGCCCGCGCGAACTCACCGAGGACGAGAACCTGGATGGCCGCGCGTTCCTCCACTCCTACGACTGGACGACCGATCCCGAGGGCGATGCGCTCGAGGCCATTCTGACGGGACCGCTCGTGGTCACCCAGTGGATCAACAGCCAGTACTACTTCGCGACCGTCGACAACGGCGTCTACGGGAGCGGCTCGAAGGTCACACAGAACCCAGTCGGCAACGTCGGCGTCGTGCAAGGCAACGGCGGTGACCTGATGACTGGCCTGCCGCTGCAGTCGCTCAAGGTCGATGACGACCAGCCGTACCATCAGCCGCTGCGTCTCTCGACGGTAATCCACGCACCGCTCGAGCGCGTGACCGACATTCTCAACCGTCACGACGAGGTCACGCAGTTGCTCGACAACGATTGGATTGGCGGGCTAACGGTTATCGATCCCGAGCAAGACAATCAAGCGTTCCATTATCAGGACGGCCTCGAGTGGGAACCTGAGATTGGACCGGCGCCAGCGCACTGATTTGTTAGAGTCCGTCGCCGTCCTCGAGTCGGTGGACGGTTACGGAGACGAAATAGACCAGCATGAACAACAAGAATCCAACGACGAGGCCGCCGAGTTCGACCGTCCCGATCCCAGCGGGCGAGAGCACGGCCAGGGCTGTCAGGGCGACGACGAAGATTACGATCGTGAACGCGCCGATGGCATAGTAGAAACCAACATCGGAGCCAAAGCGCTCTTTCATCGGTTGAAAATCCGCTTCGAGTCATGAAAACAGTACCGACAGTTGGATTTCGCCCCGGGCCACGGGAATCGAAGTCAGTACAGTAGACTCTGGGTTATCGGCTCGTACTCCTCGGGAAGTTGCTCAGCAATTGCGTCCGGCTCCATCGTGCCGTTGACGTTGACCAGATATGCACAGCCGTGGTCATCCCCGTAGACGCCTTGAAAGTCATAGACAAAGCCGTAGATGTCGATGCCGTCCGGGACGTTCGGGGAGTTACGGAGGAACTCCGCCTGATGGTCAACGTTGTATTCGACGAGTTGGTTGATCACTAAATCGTCGTCCGCGTTAGCGTCGATCAGGTCGCTCTCGAGGGCGTCCTCAACGACGGGTACAAGCATGCGGATCCACTTGTCGACGCCCTGGGGCCCGGGTAGTGAGTCGCCCGTTGCGACGCGATAGGCTGCAGTGATGGCTCCACAGCCGGTGTGGCCGACGACAGCCGCGACCTCGGTGTCCGTGTGGTGGATCGGGTAGAGCAACCCGCCGTCGACGATCCGCTCGCCGTCGTCTTCGTCCCAGACCTGATTGCCGATGTTGCTCGGTGTAAAGACCTGTCCTGCATGATCGACGCCCCACATGTCCTCCTGTGGCACCCGCGAGTCCGAGCAGGAGATGGCGACGATGTCTGGGTGCTGTTCAACCTGCACGTCCGCGAAGTAGTCTTCCGGCAGAGAGTTGACGTGGTGGCGATTGCCCACGAGCAGTTCCGCAAGGATTCCGTACTCGCTGTCGGCGTCGGAATCGCGGCCGCCTCTACCGCTCGGTTCGCTATCGGTTCCCATAGGTACCCTATCTCGGCGGCGGTGAAAAGCTTCTCCGGCGATCCCGGCTCGAGTGCAAGCCAGCTGTGACCTGCCAGCTACTTTCCGCAATCCTGTGTCTCTTCACGCAAGCTCTGTTACAGACGCACATGGCTGACACCAGACAGTGGCGACTCGCGAGCCGCCCAACCGGAACACCGACAGCGGAGAACTTCGACCTCGTCACCATCGAGCGACCCGACCTCGGTCCAGGTGAGGTACTCGTCCGAACGCTGTACCAGTCCGTCGATCCATACATGCGCGGGCGGATGCGCGACGCCGAATCCTACGCCGAACCGTGGGACGTTGGCGAACCGATGCAGGCCGGCGTCGTCGGCGAAGTCCTCGAATCCGAGGCCGACGCCTTCGAGGCGGGCGACGTTGTCACGGGCAACCTGCTGTGGGCCGAACACGCCGTCGCAGATGCTGACGAACTCCGGCAAGTCAACCCCGATCTCGGTCCCGTCTCGACCGCACTCGGCGTGCTCGGAATGCCCGGCGTCACGGCCTACTTCGGCATGCTCGAGGTAGCCGATCCTGGCCCCGGTGACACCGTTGTCGTCTCCGGCGCAGCGGGCGCAGTCGGCTCCGTCGCGGGACAACTGGCGCGTCTCTCAGGTGCTCGAGTCGTTGGAACTGCCGGCAGCGACGAGAAGACCGACTGGCTCTCCGACGAGTTGGGATTCGACGCCGCGATCAACTACAAGGAAACGGAGGACCTCGCAGGCGCGATAGCCGAGGCCTGCCCGGATGGCATCGACGCCTACTTCGACAACGTCGGCGGACCGATTACGGACGCCGTCTGGCCACTGTTGAACGTTCGCGCCCGGGTAGCCGTCTGTGGGCAAATCTCGCAGTACAACGCAACCGAACAGCCGACCGGACCGCGAAAGCTCGGCAAACTAATCCAGTCTCGCGCCCGCGTGGAAGGGTTCCTCGTGGGCGACTACGAAGGTCGGTGGGGCGAAGCACTCGAGCGCCTTTCGGGGTTCATCCACGAGGACGAGTTACAGTACCGCGAACACGTCGTCGAGGGCTTCGAGGACGCACCCGATGCCTTCCTCGGGCTGTTCGAGGGCGAGAACATCGGCAAACAGCTCGTGCAGGTGGCTGAGCGCGACGTCTGATCGTCGCCCACAGCACTGCGGTCCGCTCGGCAGCACAGCATACCGCAGCACCGCACAACACACCACCGCATAGCACCGCACAGTCCCGAAGCTTTTTGCGCCGATTCTGCTATCGTACAGCCAGACCACGATGGACCGAACGGACACCCACGCGGACTCAATCCCCGACTCGAGCAGCGAGTCCGATGACGACCCGCGGGAGGCGAACGTCTCGGCACCAGGACTTGGTATCGACAGAGACACGCACACGCTCGCGGACGGCCGCCAGCTTGCCTACGCCACGTTCGGTCCTGACGACGGCACACCGCTGATTTTCCATCACGGCACACCCGGCTCTGGCGTCCTCGGCGCGGTCCTCTCGTACGCCGCCCGCGGACAGGGCGTGCACCTGATCGCACCGACCAGGCCCGGCTACGGCCGCTCCGATCCGTATCCAGCGGGAACGCTCGAGACGTGGGCCGAGGACTGCGAGGAGCTAGCTGACGCACTCGGCCTCGAGACCTTTGCCGTCGCGGGGTTTTCCGGCGGCGGGCCGTATGCGCTGGCTGTCGCTGACGCCCTCCCCGAGCGTGTCACGGCGGCAGGCATCGTGAGCCCGCCGGTCCCCGAGAGCGCGGGCGTCTTCGGACGTCTCGCCCGATTTCCGCGACTACTTGGGCTCGCCTTCCGTGCGGGCAACGCCCTCGCACGCTACCGCGGCGACCAGTTCGTCGTGGACCGACTCACCGAGCGCTCACTGCACAAAATCACCATCGAAATCGTCGGCCAGGACTTCCGAACCGCACTCGAGAACGGCCCCGCGGGCGCGGTGCGCGAGAGTCGCCTGCTCGCGGGTGACTGGTCACTGTCAGATCCAGGCCCTGCAGTCGAGACGACCGTCTGGCATGGCGCCGGTGACACGAATGTGGCGCTCGAGGCCGTGCAGGATGCCTACGCGGAACGAGAGCACACGACGGTTCACACCGTCGAGAACGACCATCTAGGGACCCTGATTTCGGTTCGAAAAGACATCGTCGCAATCGCAGAATAAGACAACTAGTCCGTCAGTCCGTAGCCGATCTTGAACAGATAGACATCAATTGCGAGCACGACTGCCGTTAGCGCCGTCAACACGCCAAGCGAGAGCCACGGCGCAATATCGGCGTAGGCTGCTGGCGCGACCTGATGCAGGTCGGAGTAGCCAAGCAATCCGTACCGGACGCTGTCGACCATGTAGACCATCGGATTCAGCAGGGAGACCGCCTGCCAGAGGGGCTCGAGCATGGTCAACGAGTAAAAGACTGCGCCGAAGAAGACCAGCGGCCGGAGGATGAACTGGTTCATCACCGTCAGGTCGTCAAAGTCTCTGGCGACCAGCCCGCCGATGATCCCGAAGCCGGCGAACAGCGCCGAGATGACGATCATCGTCGCGACGAGGAAGAAGGCATTCGCGACCGTAATTGGGACGAACAGCGCGCCGATGATGGCAACGATCACGCCGACGATCAGCCCGCGAACTGCGCTGGCGGCGACGTAGGCGACGACCATCTCGAGGTACGACAGCGGCGAGGTCAGCGTCTCGTGAATGTACTCGTTCCATCGCCCATGGAAGATCGAGAATGAGGCGTTCTCGAAGGCGTTCGAAATCGTGCCGAGGACGACGAGTCCGGGGATCAGAAAGAGGATGTAGCCGAAGTCAGCGCCGGGAACCCCTTCGACTGGGCTTTCGATCCGGCCGCCGAGGATGATACCGAAGACCGCGAAGTAGAGCACGTTCGTGATCGCCGGCGGCATGAACGTGTTCTTGGGGCGGCGGACGAATCGCAGAATCTCGCGCTTGAATAGCGCGCGAAAGCCAACCGAGAGCATCAGGCGACACTCTCCTGTTCGCGCTTCGCTCGTTCATCGCCGTCGCGTTCCTCGTCGGATCCCTCGTCGCTCGAGGCTGACGACCGGGTCACCGTCCGATCCTCGCTTCTCGTGAGATCGACGAAAATCTCCTCGAGTGACGTCCGACTGATCTCGAGATCGCCGATCTCGTGGCCCATCGCTTCCAGGTCGTTGAGTAACTGCGGCGCGGTCGAGCCGCCGTCATCGACGCGCACCTCGAGATGGTTGCCCTCGAGCGTCGTCTCGTGCGCGTAGCCGTCGAGGGCAGGCGCAGTCGCCGGCGGCGACTCGAGGCGGACCGAGATGGTGTCCGTCCCGCGCGTCTTGAGTTCGTCCGGCGTCGCGACGGTGATTTTTTGCCCTTCGTTCATGATCGCGACGCGATCACAGAGGCGTTCGGCCTCCTCGATGTAGTGTGTCGTCAACAGGACGGTAGTCCCTTCCTCGTTGAGTTCGGTGACGAGCTCCCAGAGATCGTGGCGCAGTTGCACGTCGACGCCCGCCGTCGGTTCGTCCAGAATCAGCAGGTCGGGATCAGTGACGAGCGCACGCGCGAGGAGCAATCGGCGTTTCATCCCGCCCGACAGCCAATCGAAGCGCTCGTCACGCTTGTCGTAGATGCCGACGCGTTTGAGCACCTCATCTGCACGCTCGGCAGCCTCGTCTTCGGGCAATCCGTGATAGCCCGCCTTATGCTGGAGCACTTCCTTGATGGGGAAAAAGCGGTCGACGTTGAACTCCTGTGGCGCGAGGCCAATCGCGTCTCGAGCCTGTCGGTAGTCGTCTTCGACATCGTACCCAAATACGCGGGCATCGCCACCGCTCTTGCGGACGAGGCCGACCAGCGTATTGATGAACGTCGTCTTGCCCGCGCCGTTGGGGCCGAGCAGGCCGAAGAACTCGCCTTCCTCGACTGTGAGTGACAACCCCTGTAACGCGCGCAACTCCCCATACTCCTTGACGAGATTCTCGGTCTCGATGGCCGGTGGCATCAGTATCGCCGAATCGTCGGCCCCGACTGCGGTTAACGATGTTGGTCCTCGTCGCTCGAGGCGGTGATTCTGGCCGGTATCGACTCGAGAATTAGTTGTTCGAACTCCCGATCAGTCTGCCGTTCGGGGCTGCTGTGACGGGTCGATTGCGCCGCTTTTCTGGACGATGTCGAACGCTGTCATCAGGTCCGAACGCGAGATCAGTCCGATGAGATCGCCGTTGTCGACGACGAGCAGGCGACCGATATCGTTGTCGCGCATTTTCTCGATTGCCTCCATCGCGTTCGATTCGGGCGTAATCGTCTCGAGGTCGGTCGTCATTACCTCTTCGACCGTGTAGGCCTCGCGCTCGACGGGATCAATCGAACGGGCGTCAGTGAGCGTGACGAGGCCGATCAGTCGATCGTCTTCCCAGCCGCTGCTTTCGATAACGGGATAGCCGGTGTGGCGTTCGGTGAACATGCGCTGGATTAGTGTTGCAACCGTCGTCTCGGGTGCAACCGTGTGAAGATCACCCGCTGGCGTCATGATGTCGGCGACAGTGACGTCCTGAAACGCCGCTTTCATCGTCACCTGTTGAGCCTCGCTCGAGGCCGCGATGTAGACGAAGAAGGCGACACCGATGAGGACGATGTTGAACGGTGGAATAAGGCCGAAAATCCCCATCAGTACTGCGAATATCTTGCCGACGCTTGCGGCCTGCTGCGTTGCCTGCGGGTAGGGCCGCGACCGGGCGAGAAAGGCCCGGAGGACGCGGCCGCCGTCCATCGGAAACGCCGGAAGCATGTTGAACCCGGCGAGTGCGATGTTCAATATTGCAAGATAGCCAAGCACGAACCGTGCACCATCGAAACTGGCAGGCGTGATGTAAAAGAGCCCGAACGAAGCGATGCCGACGAGAATCGAGACGATTGGGCCGGCGATGGCGATGTTGAACTCCTTGCGCCAGTCTTCGGGCATTTCGGAGAGTGCAGCAACGCCGCCGAACAACCAGAGCGTGATCGAATCGATTGGGAAGCCGTATCGCTGGGCAGTCAGTGAGTGGCCCAGTTCGTGTAAAATGACGCCGACGAACAACCCAACGGCGGCAATAAAGCCCAGAATCCAGGGTGTCATGCCACCAGTAATCGCCTCAGTATCAATTCCCGCCCCGAGTGCCGTATTCAACAACTCGGAGACGATATCGATCTGAAAGCCAATGAGATACGCAAAAAACGGCAACACGAGTAAAAACGTAATATCTAGCTTAATAGGAATACCAAACAGCGATCCAATCCGGAAACTCCTCATCATGCGATATGCTACCTGTCTCTGTCTTAGCGGCGCCGGCAGTAAGAGGTTTCGCGTCACCGCACTCGAGTGCCGGCTTCAGATGGCGTCGCGGCGAGTGTCCATACAGTAGTTGCGGATAGCTGTCGGACGTCACTCCAGTGCGAGCCAGCCAAATATACCCTATACAGCCTCGGGAAGGACTCTCTCGTCACTTGAGCCCGACGTATTCGGTGCTCGAGGCTGCCGATTTGAGCCAGCCAAACTCGAGACCGCGGTTCGAAGGCTTTATCCGCTCGGTAGGCTTCCGTTTTCGTAAGTAACCACCATGTCCGACAAACCTGCCTCCATGTACCGGGAGATCAGTAAGCCGGCCTACACGCGCCGCGAGTACATTACTGGGATTCCGGGTTCGAAGATTGCACAGCACAAGATGGGCGACCTCACCAAGGACCCCGAAGATTACCCGATTCAGATCAGCCTCGTCACCGAGGAAGAGGTCCAGATCCGTCACGGATCGCTCGAGGCCTCGCGTCTGTCGGCAAACCGCCACATGCTGAAAAACGCAGGCGAGTTCCAGTACAAGATGATCCTGCGCAAGTTCCCACACCACGTCATCCGTGAGAACAAGCAGGCAACCGGTGCGGGTGCAGACCGTGTGTCCGACGGGATGCGTCAGGCATTCGGGAAAATCGTCGGCACCGCAGCCCGGATCGACGAGGGCGAGCGCATCTTCACCGTCTGGTGTGACGTTGAAGACGCCGAGTTCGCGAAAGAAGCGTTCCGCCGCGCCTACAACAAGATCTCGCCGCCGTGCCGTATCGTCATCGAGAAAGGCGAAGAAGAACTGATCGCATAACGCCACCTTTTTCGCTCCGTTCGTTCTGCATCACCAAGAGCGGAGCCGCTGTTTGATTCGCCGTCACTCGAGCAACCCGTCTCGAGGCACCTTTTTATCGCTTCCATCCCGAGTTTCGGTATGATCGATCTCGCGGTCGCCAACGACACGGAGACGTTCCAGCGGATGCGCGACCCGCTTGCCGAACGCGGTGTGCAGGTCCATCATGTGCCCGCGAGTGAACGGACTGTCGACCTCGCAGACCCACCGTGGAGCCCTGATGAGTACGACGCCGGCTACGTCTATCCCGGCCGGATCATGGAGGGTGGCGTTGCGGATGCATTTCTCGAGGTGCCGTGGCTCAACGACCACGAGGCGGTGTTGACCTCGCGAAATAAGGCTGAAGTAATCGCACGACTCGAGCGCGCTGATCTGCCGGTGCCGCGATCAGTCTATGTCTCGAACGACGTGAGTGAGGCGACGCTGGCCGACGTATTCGAGCGGTTCGAGCCACCCGTTGTTGTCAAGCCGAACTCGACGACGCGAGGGACCGGCGTTGCGAAAGCCCACGATGTCGACTCGTTTCTGGGCATCTGTGACTACCTCTCGCTGGTTCACAACTACAAGGCAACGGGTGATCGCTCGTTTCTGGTTCAGGAGTACCTGCCGGATGCGGTCGACTACCGGGTGATGGTACTCGAGGGCGAGTACGTCGGCGCGGTCGAGCGTCGACTTCCCGAGTCAGCCGTTTCAGACGGCCAGTGGAAGCACAACGTCCACCGCGGAGCCGAGGCCACAGGCGTTTCGCTGCCGGACCGGCATCGCGAACTCGCCGAAGCCGTTGCTGCAGAACTCGAGATTCCGTTTCTCGGCGTCGATCTCCTCGAGACTGGAGAGCGGCTGGTGGTCAACGAGACGAACGCTCGGCCGACGATTGATGAGGAGACGAAGTACGAGCCGGGGTTTTATGACCGGCTGGCGGCGACGATTCGGTCGCTTCCCCCCGCGTCGACGTAGCTTACGAGTGCGTCTCAGCGTGGGGTCGACAGAAAACGAGACCGAAGCGACCGCGATGCCCTGTCTTACTCGAGGCTGATGTCCGACGATTCCTCGGCCGGGTCAAAGACGACCTCGAGGACGCCGTTGTTGTACGTGGCGGAGGCCGTGTGTTCGTTGACGCGGGTCGGCAGTGAGACGCGCTCGTCGTACTGACGGTGCTCGCTGCCGGCAGAGATTGTCAGTGTTTTGCCGTCGCACTCGAGTTCGATGTTGTCTTTTTCGACACCGGGGAGGTCGGCGACGACGCGGAGTTCCTCGTCGGTTTCGTGGATGTCCACGTGGGTGTCCATGCCGAATCCGTTGTCGGTAGCGGTCGATGAATCGAAGTCAACGTTCGCATCGGCTCCGTTCATCATGTCGTTCATCATACGTTCAATTTCGCGAAACAGGTCGTCGAAGGGTTCGTCGCGGTCGTCTCGGCGCATGGGTGTCCATAGGGAAGGGAGGTCCAAAAACTTTCCCCGCCGTCTGACGTTCGTGAGGAGAGACGATGATCTGTGACGACCCGAATAGGCAGCGACTAGTCCGCAGTCTGCCGATCCGCAGTAATCTCTTTGCGGTCGCTCAATCGAGTGCTGCCGATCCCGAGTGTTTCGTTCGTGAGTGCTCTGCTTTCCGGGCCGGTGAGATGTCCTGAGAGCGCACGGATCGCATCGACGTTTTCGGGCACGACGTCGGATTCCTGGTGAATCGCCTGCATACAGTAGAGGTCGTTGCCCTCGAGTGTGAGCGACTCCTCCCAGATGCAGTTCTCCCAGATGTCACCACGCGGGCGTCCGGCATCGAGGGCGAAGTCCTTGAGCGTGCCAGCGCCGTCGATGCCGGCATACTCGGGGATAGTGAGGAGTCGGTCCTCATCCTGAAAGTGCTCGCGAACGGCCGCAATATCCTCGGGCGCGTTCTCGAGAGTGACGTTGACAGTGTGAAGGTGCATCATCGTCGTCGGCACCTTCAGGCCGATGGTGTCAATGTCGAGTTCGGGGAAGACGGTCTGGACATCGGGACCGTGGTGCGACGGGATCGACACTGGGTCCGGGACTGCGTCGTTGATCGGACCGCGGCCGGTTTGGTCGGGGTCGCCACCGCGACGGACCAGCGTCACGCGGGCCTTCTCGATACCGTAGTTCTCGTAGAGGGGCGCAAGAAAGCGCGACAGACCGGTCGTATTACAAGAGACGACGCGGACGTAATCGGCGTCTTCGGCCTCGTCGTAGTTGACGCGCGCGTTGAAACTCACTTCGGCGACGGTCGCATCCTCACCGCCCTGAAACAGCGCCGGCGTCTCGTGGCGTTCGTACAGTGGGCGGTTCTGTGCGCCGATTCCGGAGGGCGTTGCATCGACGATAACATCGCTTTCGGCGACCAGGTCATCAACCGTGCCTGCGAGGTCGATACCGATGTCGCGAAAGCCATCAGCGCGATCCTCGTCGGCGGCGTAGACGGGGTACTCCGCCTCGGCAGCGCCGACTGCGACGTAATCCGGACTTCGTTTTGCGACGCCGTGGACCGTCATGTCGGGCTGTGCCCGGACTGCATCCGCAACACGTTTGCCGATGGTTCCGTACCCGTTAATTCCGACCCGTATCATACGGGTCGCACTCCACCGCGAACACTCATAACTGTTTTGCAGGTAATTGATAGATCTTAACTCATAATTGAGTAGTCTGGAGCCGAATGGGACGCCTTGGTGTGGTACTGTGTACACACCCACATAGTAGGATGTGTTTGAACTATGGTAGGTGTCCCCGTAGGAACCTAATTACTTCGTTGTTGAAGTACGTTCACAATACACTTTCGTTTCGCGTGGGACAACAACTTTAACCACGGAACTCCTACTACTCAGTTATGAGTGAACATTCGTACACCGGGGACGCGGAGCGAGACGGAACGCTCCGAATCGGGCTCAACGGGTTTGGCCGAATCGGGCGGAACGTGTTGCGCGCCTCACTCGAGAACGACGCCGTCGAAATCGTCGCTATCAACGACGTAATGGACAACGACGATATGGCGTATCTGCTCGAGTACGACTCCGTCCACGGCCGCCTCGAGGACGTCTCCCGCGACGGTGACGTGCTCTCGGTCGGTGACCACGACGTGCAACTGCTCTCTGAGCGTGACCCCTCGACGCTGCCGTGGGACGACCTCGATGTCGATGTCGCCTTCGAGGCAACCGGCCTGTTTCGGACACACGACGAGGCCGCACAACATCTCGAGGCCGGCGCAGACAAGGTCCTTATCTCCGCGCCACCGAAAGGCGAGAAGGAAGTCCAGACCGTCGTCTACGGCGTCAACCATGACGATTACGACGGCGAGGACGTCGTCTCGAACGCCTCCTGTACCACGAACTCCGTCGCACCCGTCGTCAAAGTTCTCGACGAGGAGTTCGGCATCGAATCCGGCCTGCTGACGACCGTCCACGCCTACACCGGCACGCAGAACCTCATCGACGGCCCGCTTGGCAAGCGCCGCCGTGGCCGTGCCGCCGCCGAAAACATCATCCCAACCTCGACTGGCGCTGCCATCGCCACCACCGAAGTCCTGCCCCAGCTCGAGGGCAAACTCGACGGGATGGCAATGCGCGTACCCGTGCCAAACGGCTCGATCACCGACCTCACCGTTGATCTCGAGGCTGATGTGACGAAAGACGAACTCGCAGACGCCATCCGCGACGCAGCTGACGACGAACTCGCTGGCATTCTTGGCTACACCGACGAAGAGATCGTTTCCCGTGATATCGTTGGCCTGCCGTTCTCGTCCTATGTCGACCTCGAGGGCTCGATGGTGCTCGAAGGCGGCCTCGTGAAGGTCATCACCTGGTACGACAACGAGTACGGCTTCTCGAACCGGATGCTCGATCTGGCCGAGTACGTCGTCGCTGAAGCCGACGATGTCACCGCCGAAGAGGCTGCAACCCACTGATCGCCGCCGTTCTTTGAACTTTTAAGCAACTTCGCCGACTGATAGTACCTATGACGACATTTCAGACCATCGACGACCTCGATCCAGGACAGCGTGTACTAATCCGCATCGACATCAACGCCCCCGTCGAGGACGGGGACGTCCAGGACAACCGCCGGTTCGAACGCCACGCCGAGACCA
Source organism: Natronolimnobius sp. AArcel1 (assembly GCF_011043775.1). Lineage (NCBI taxonomy): Archaea > Methanobacteriati > Methanobacteriota > Halobacteria > Halobacteriales > Natrialbaceae > Natronolimnobius > Natronolimnobius sp. AArcel1. Next base: position 402,791 of record NZ_JAAKXY010000002.1, read on the forward strand.
TCGCCGAACTACTCAGTGACGACCACGCCGTCGCCATCCTCGCCCATCAAGGCCGACCGGGCCGGGATACGTTCGTCTCGCTCGAGCAACACGCCGACATCCTCGCTGATCACCTCGAGCAGGAGGTCGGCTTCGTTGCCGACACCTTCGGCGAGGACGCACTCGAGGCGATTTCGACACTCGAGGGCGGCGAGGCACTCGTCCTCGAGAACGCGCGGATGTGCGATGAGGAGTTACCCGAGGAAGAGCCAGACGTGAAAGCCGAGACGGAGTTCGTCCAGACGCTCGCGCCCGAGTTCGACGCCTACGTCAACGACGCGTATTCCGCGGCCCACCGCTCGCATGCCTCGCTCGTGGGCTTCCCGCGCGTCATGGACGCCTACGCGGGTCGCGTGATGGAAGCCGAGTACACCGCAAACTCGGCGATTCAGGAGCGGGAGTTCGACGGTCCCGTCACGATGGTACTCGGCGGGACGAAAGCCGAGGACCTGATTCCCGTTATCGAGCAGGTCGACGACACCGTCGACCGGTTCTGTCTCGGTGGCATCGTCGGTGAACTCTTCCTGCGCGCCGACGGCTACGACGTCGGGTACGATGTCGAGGGCACCGACTTTTTCGACCACCAGTGGGACGAGCATCAGGAGACTATCGAGCGCGTCCTCTCCGAGTACGGCGATCGCCTGCATCTCGCGAGTGACCTCGCGTACGAGAGCAGCGAGGCGTCGTCCGATGACGACGCCGGCGAGCGCGCCGAGGCCGCTGTTGCGGACATCGAGAAGGAGACGTCGTATCTCGATGTGGGGAGCGAGACCGCTGGTGAGTATGCCGACCTCGTCCGCGACTCCGACGCCGTCTTCGTCAAAGGCGCACTCGGCGTCTTCGAAGACGAGCGCTTTGCCGACGGCACCGTTTCCGTCCTCTCGGCTATCGCCGAAACCGACTGCTTCTCCGTCGTCGGCGGCGGCGACACCTCCCGCTCGATTTCGATGTACGGCCTCGAGGAAGCGGACTTCGGCCACGTCTCTGTCGCCGGCGGTGCCTACGTCCGTGCGCTGACTGGCGAGGGACTGGTCGGCGTCGAGGTCCTCGAGCAGGCCTAACAATCCCAGCGTTCTCGAGGACCGTCATGGATGGGTGAGAATCACACTACGGCGTCCGAATCGGGGATAACATCTATCGGCGTGCTCGACACACATACAGGTATGTCAGAACTCCGTGCTGGTGCCGAAACTGCCGTACGACAGTGTCTGGACCTTGTAGCCGACGAATCCTGTGTGATCGTGACCGACGACAAGCGCGAACCGATTGGTGAGGCGCTGTACGAGGTCGCACGCGAGATCACCGACGACGTGTCGTTGCTTCGATTTCCACCGGGCGACCAACACGGTGCCGAGCCATCCGCGCCCGTCGCCGCGGCGATGCAGAGAGCCGATACGTTCCTCGCACCGACGACGAAGAGCCTGAGCCACACCCGCGCTCGCTCCGATGCAACCGACGCGGGTGCCCGCGGAGCGACCCTGCCGGGAATCACTGAGGAAGTCTTTATTACCGGCCTCGACGCCGATTACGACCGAATCCGCACGGAGTGTGAACGCACCATCGAACGCGTCTCCGGTGCCGACGAGATCCGCGTCACGACCGATCGTGGCACCGACATCACGTTCGAACTTGGCAACCGGGAATGGTTCGACGACACCGGCGACGTGAGCGCAGCAGGCTCGTTTTCGAATCTCCCCGCCGGCGAGGTGTTCATCAGTCCCGAATCCGCCGAGGGAACCTACATTGTCGACGGTACGATGCGCCCCCACGGCCTGCTCGAGGACGGCCACGAACTCGAGTTCGTCGTCGAGGACGGCTACGTAACAGAGATTTCAGACGACGAGATTCGACAGCAGGTCGAAGAAGGCGCTACCGAAGTCGGCGATGCAGCATACAATCTCGCGGAACTCGGTATTGGAACGAACGTCGGCGTGACGGAACTCATCGGCTCGGTTCTGCTTGATGAGAAAGCCGCCGGAACCGTCCACATCGCAATCGGCGACAACGCCGGTATCGGCGGCGAGACGGAAGCGCCGCTGCATCTGGACGGTATCGTCCGCGACCCGACGGTCTACGTGGATGGCGAGGAACTCGAGTTACCCGAAGCGTAGGGCCGCCAGCGAGAGTGTTTCACGTCGTAGGCCCGGTCCAATCGCCTTTTCAATGTGTGGCGTCTACACGATGCTATGAACGATATTCCGGACCGCGTTCCAACGCCCTGTCCGTCGTGCTCGCCGGACCTCGAGACGGTCCACGAGGTGCTGACGACGAGCGAGGGTGGCGGAACCGTCACCGTCCGCTGCAGCGAGTGCGCACACGTCCACAAGGTACAGCCAGAACAAGAACGCGAGGTCACCCTCGATGTTGTCGTCTCTCAGGACGGCGAATCATTCACAGCGAATGTCACCGCACCCGAGGACGAACTGATCGAAGTCGGCGACGAGTTTATTCTCGAGACGGATGAAGTCCTCTCGACCGTTCGCGTCACTAGTGTCGAACTCACCGGGCACCGTCGACGCGAGGAAGCGCCGGCAGACGAAATCGAGACTGTCTGGAGTCGCGAGGTCGACAACGTGGCGGTCAACGTCACGATCCACCCACAGGATGGCTCTCGAGACGATAGCCGCGGGATCACGGTTCACGTTCCCGGCGACTACGAGTTCGAAGTTGGCACAACCGAGAGCTTCGGCGAAGACGAGTTCGAAATCGATGCGTACGTTGTCCGCGACGATGCCTCGGGCTACCACCGCGACCGCTACGAGATGGAAGGCGACACTGTCCTCGCAAAGGACGCAAAGCGCGTCTACGCCTACGACGAACAGACCAGCGCCTGGTCTGCCTGGTAAGACCAGGGTTCTGTCCTGTCTTCTACCGTAACATGCAGTGGCGACTCTATTCCGTTGGACGCCCTAGAGGTGGGTATGTTCGATCGCTTCAGGTCGGGCGGCGATGGCGACACGGACGCCGACACCGACACCGGCGAGTATGAAGTCGCTCGAGAGCGGTTAGTCCAAGCTGTTTCCAACCGCGTTACCGACGAACGCGTTCTCGAGGCGCTCGCGGCCGTCCCGCGCCATGAGTTTGTCCCACCGAATCGCCGCAACAATGCCTACGCAGATCGTCCGCTGCCGATCGGCGACGGTCAAACGATTAGCGCGCCACACATGGTCGTGATTATGGCCGACAAATTGCGTCTCGAACCCGGCGACTCCGTCCTCGAGATTGGCACTGGCTGTGGGTATCACGCCGCCGTCACAGCCGAACTCGTCGGCCCGGAACACGTCTACAGCGTCGAGTACAGCGACGAGTTGGCCGAGCAGGCGCGCGAGCGACTCGCTGAACTGGGCTACGGTGAGATCGCAGTCCGAGCTGGCGACGGACGCGAAGGCTGGCCCGAACACGCACCTTATGACGCCGCCTACGCCACCTGCGCGATGGAAACCGTTCCCGACGCCGTTCTCGAGCAGGTCGCTCCCGGCGGCCGTGTGCTCGCGCCCATCGGAACTAACCGCCAGACACTCATCCAAATCGACAAACACGAAGACGGGACACTCGAGCGCAGCGAACACGGCGGGGTTCGGTTCGTGCGGATGCGCGGATAACGAGGCGCAGAACGGACATACAACACTGCGTTCGGTATTGCCCCGAGTCCGCGCAAGCGCGGCATTGATACTCCCCGACCGGCTACCCCGCCCATGGACCCCGCGGTACTTCGGGAGGACATGGTCGACAGCCTCGAGTCCGAGGCCAAGAACGTTCTCAAGGACGAGGCTGTCGCCGTTGCCATGCGAGATGTCCCCCGCCACGAGTTCGTCGATGAAGCGCGAGCGGCCTACGAGGACCGCGAACACGAAACCCTCGGCACCCGCGTGCTCGCACCGAGTACGGCAGCCAAACTCCTGCAAGCCGGTGATCTCGAGGCAGGCCACTCCGTCCTACTCGTCGGCGTCGGCGTCGGCTATACGGCTGCGGTCGCCGCTGAACTCGTCGGTGAGACGAACGTCCACGCCATCGATATTGCCCGCCCGCTCGTCATCGACGCCCGACATAATCTCGAGGCCGCTGGCTACGACGGCGTGCTTGTCGACTGCCGTGACGGCGCGAACGGACTCCCCGAGTACGCGCCGTTCGACCGGATTTTTCTCGAGGCCGCTGCGTTTGACCCACCACAAGCCCTGCTCGAGCAACTGGCTCCCGACGGAACGCTGGTGTTCCCCCGCGGTGCACAGCCACAGCAACTCGAGACTGTCACCGCACGTGGAGAGCGAACCCACCACGGTGCGGTCGCGTTCGACCCGCTACTGGTCGATGGCGAACAGGTTGGTACCATCGAGCGAAATCGAATGGCACGCGAAGACCGCGAGCACGCCCGCCAGCGCGCCGAATCTCGCCGCGGCTGGGAACAAGAGTGGATCGAGTGGGACGACGCAATTGACTCACCCTCGAGACAGTGATCTGCCGGTCGGTACCATTGTACGGACTGCCTCACAGAGCCATCGCTCAAAAGTATAGTGCTACGGAAAGTGGGGGTGGGGGATTGGGGGTGGCGATAGCCTATCGCAAATCGCCAACTAATCGTATGCAGTGTGAGGGGTTAAATATAATTTCTATCTGTTTAGTGGTTGATTGGGGGCGGTACTAATTATTTAGAGTCACCCTCGAACGCGAGTTCGACCAGCTTTCGCTGTGCTGCACGGAGATGGTAATGATATGTCGGTGCAGAGACCGACAGCGTCGCCGCTAAATCCTCGCCAGTTCCCTCCCGCGGCCACTCGAAGAAGCCGCCGTAGTGGGCCGCTTGCAACGCCTCGTGTTGTTTCTCCGTCAGTCGCTCCTCGAGATAGGTATCGAGTTGACGTGCTGAACGTGTCGTCCGCTCTCGGCGAGCCTCGAGTTCGGTATCTGGATAGGCAGCAGTGACTGCATCGATCAGTGAGCGCGCTTCAACTTGCTGGGGAACCTCGAGAACGAGCGTCGAGACGCCGTCTTCAGCGCGTGCTGTCCGGAGCGTCACGTCGTAGCTTCGCAACACCTCCAGAAACGGCGTGACGCCTACCGTCACCTCAAACAGCGTCTCATCGTCGCCTTCGGACACCGCAGAAATCGTCTCGACCGCCGCCTGATCCGCGGCTACCTCGAGGAGATTTGTCTCCGCTGCCGTGCTGAGAAAGATGACGATCTCGTCGCCTCGGTCGATTGCGCCCTCGAGAACGAGCGGCTCATCGAGCGAACTCGAGAGCCGGTTGAGCAAGAGGCGCTCGTCCCCGCAACTGAGTTCGAGCTCGAGACGGCTGTCGGTAAGCATTGCTCGCGTTCGCTCGACCGACCGGATGGCGTAGCCAATGGTCTCTCCGAGTTCACCCAATACGTCGCGTTCGCTCTCGCTGATCGCGTTGACGCCACCCAGATGGACGAGCAAAACGCCATACCGCCGCTCGTCATCAGCCAGTGGAACCGCAAGCACCGTCTGGAAGCCGTACGTCAACGCTTCTTTCCGGCGGCGTTCCCAGTCGCTCGCCTCAAGTACATTTTTTATTTCTTGAATGGTGCCGGTCTCGATCACCGCTTCAACGAGCGCTATTTCGGGTGCACGCGAGCCGTCGTCGGTCACTTGATCGATGTAGGCAGCGTCGATGCCAGCCCAGTCGGTTGGTTCAGGCGGCGTTTCATCAGTCGTCGCGATCCAAGCGAACCGGTAGCGATCCGTATCCGCAAGTCGCTCACAGACGATGGAGATGATCTCTTCGCGCGTCGTCGCCTGTGCGGTGCCGTGATTGATCTCGCGAACGATTTCGTTGATGTGATTGAGGCGTGTGAGTTCCTCGTTCTTGCGCGTCAGCGTCCGATCGTGTTCGCGCAGCAGCTGTTCGCGCTCGGCACGGTCGAGTGCGGCTTCCGTATTTGCCGCCAGAATCTGAACCGGTTCGGTCGTGGTCTCATCGAAGCCCGCGAGCGCATCCGTTCCCGCGATTAACACGCCGTGAGTGCCAAGTGGCACAATCAGTTCGTTCTGACAGAGCGGTGCTGCAGTGTCTTCGCTCGGTGTCGCCTCGAGGTCAGCGTCGGTCGCCGCTGTGGCTGGTGAATCGGCGCTCTGGTCCGCTGCGTCTGAATTATCAGCTGACTCGCCGCTGCGAAGATTCTCGTAATAGGCGCTCTTGCCTTCCGAAAAGACATCCCAGACGACGCCCGATCCGCGGTGATACCGTCGCTCCGGATCGGTAATTGTCTGGGGGTCCGTTCGCGAGGCGACGTGCTCGAGTGCCCCCTCTGTTGGTTCGAACGCGTACGCGGCAGCGACTGGCACATCGAAAATGTCACCGGCCGTCTCGACTGCCAGCCGGTAGATTTCAGCTTTGTTATCGGCGCGCATCAGATCCCGCGTCGTTTCGTGAAGCGTTGCAAGCGTCCGCTCGTAGCGTCGCTCGCTCTCTCGCAACTCCGTTTCGGTTCGATACTGTGAAACAGCATTCACAATCTGATTCGCAAGCAATGTGTACTGCTCGTCACCAGTCCCCTTCTGGAGATACTGGGTCACACCGGCTGCGATGGCCTCGCTTGCGACTTCCTCGGAACCGCGGCCGGTAAAGAGGATAAACGGAAGATTCGGATCGTCTTCGCGAACCTCGGCTAACAACTCGAGACCGCTCAACTGGGGCATCTCGTAGTCGCTGACGATACAGTCGATATCGTGATTTGCGAGTATCTCGAGTGCCCTCGTAGAGCTCGTCGCCGGTTTCGCAGTAATCGCATCCGCTTCGTGCTCGAGCATCTGGGCGGCGATATCCGCGAATCCCGGCTCGTTATCAACGACGAGAACGGTTATCGAGTTCGTCATAACAGTTATACTCGGTTGTGTTTGCTGTTCGAACAATGACGCGACCGCTACGTAAGTCGTTCCATCTGCTGACTTTCCACTGCTATCCTCGCGTGCGTGCCCACACGTACAGTGACGTTCCGCAGTACGCCGGAGCGCCGTCGTAGAACGCGTCTGAGTGGGCCGTCTTTTCGTTGCTATTGCCCTCGAGTGACAACCGTCTCACTCACAAAATATGAGCACACACTCCGCGGTGCTCGCTGGTGTTGTCCGCTGAAGAAGACGCTCGAGGCGGGATTTGAACCACCTGAACGTTGCTCACTCCGTTCGCCCGTTCCGTCATTCAAATCCCTCTTTTCGTCTTTTTTGCTCACGAAGTACGAGCACACGCTCCGCGGTGCTCGTCGGAGTTGTTCGCGAAAGAAGACGCCCGGAGCGGGATTTGAACCCGCGTCACAACCGTGACAGGGTTGTATGATGGGCCACTACACCATCCGGGCTTACAACTCTTCGTTTCCCGGTGAGAGACTTAAGGGTTCTGTTTCATACCGCCGGACGAGAGTGGAATTGTCAACTCGTTGTGCGCCACGGGTCCTAGCTATCAGACGGACCAATGTCAGCACCGAGAAGACTGCGATACGTGTCTGGCCACACCGGAAACGTAGACAGCACTCCGTTTCAGTCGTCGTCGGCGACAATCCTCACGTCGCCGGACTGGCTCCCACTCACGTCCGCGTTCGCATCCGCATCCGTTTCGAAGCGACCAACCAGCGACTGCAACTCCGTCGCACGATCCGAAAGTGACGCCGCGTTACCAGCGATTTCGGTCACCGCGCTTGTCTGCTCTTCCGCCGCAGCTGAGACGTTCTGTGCCCCGTCAGCAGTCTCCTCGCCGACGCTCGAGATCTCGTCAACCATCGTCGAGACTTCCTGTGCTGACGCCGCCTGATCGTCGGTCGCTTCGTCAATCGACTGGACGCCAGCGTTCGCATCCTCGACGCTCTCGACGATCGACTCAAGCGTCGTGAGCGTTCTGTCAATCGTCTCGCGGCCATCCTCGATCTCCGTCTCCATCTCACTCATGTCCGCAGCGACGGATTCCGTCGATGCTTCGACCGTCCGAACGAGGGAGTCGACCTCGTCAGTCGCGTCGGCGGTTTCCTCTGCGAGCGACTTGACCTCGCTCGCGACGACAGCGAACCCATCACCAGCCTCGCCGGCCGTCGCCGCCTCGATGGAGGCGTTCAGGGCCAGCATATTGGTTTCCTCAGCAATTCGATCAATCAACTCGACGACTTCGCCGATTCGCTCGACCTCTTCTTGCAACGAGTCCATCTCCGCAGCCGTATCGACAGCCTTTGACTCGATCCGGTCCATCCGTTCGACGGCGTCGCTCGCCGCGACTGCGCCCTCCTGGCCCAGCTCGGCCGCGTGGCCGGACTGTTCGGCAACCGTCTCCGAGGAGGACGCGACCTCTTCTATCGTCGCCGAAAGGTCGCTCATCGCCGCCGCGGCCGTATTGAGCTTCTCGCTTTGGGTTTCCGCACCCGCCGAAATCTCCTCGATACTCTCGGCGACCTCTCCGCTCGAGGCTTCGATCTCCGCGGTCGAGGCGGTGACGTCCTCGCTCCGCTCGTCGACCTGTTCGGCGACGTCCTGAATCTGCACGACCATCGCCTCGATGTCGGCCAGCATCTCGTTGAGTGCCTCGCCGATCTCGGTCATCGCCTGACTCTCGCTGTCCGTCTCGAGGCGACGGGTGAGATCACCGTCAGCGGCAGCCTCAATCGACCCGCGGTACTGCTCGGCTTTCTGCTCTAAGTGTTGGCTGAGTGCCTCCGCATCGGCCTTTGCCTGTTCGGCGTCCGCTTCCGCCGTCTCAGCCTCGGCTTTGGCCTGTTCGGCCTGCTCTTTGGCAGCCTCTGCTTCTTGGGCCCGTTGTTCGACTTCCGAGAGTTGATTCTCGAGCGTATCGCGAATCCGAGCAAACAGCGTCGAGAGATCACCGAATTCGTCGGTTCTGGACTGGCTAATCTCGACGTCGAGATTTCCGTTTTCGATCTCCTCGGCGTACCCGGTCATCCTCTCGAGCGAGTTGTTGACGTCCCGCGAGATGACGCCGCCAACGACGACGAAACCGAGGACGGCGATCCCGATCAATACGCCGATTGCCTGTGTTACCTCACCGACCGTCCCGAAGACGGTACTCTCTGGTGCGGCGACGGTCACCGCCCACGGTTTCTCCTCGAGCGGAACCGTCGCGACGGCGACATCGTTGTCCTCGAGTGCCTCGAGGTCGGTCGTCACGCGATCAAGTTGTGGCTCCGTTACGTTCGACTGGAGGTGTGGAAGTTCCTCGAGAAGGGCGTACTCCTCGAGAACTGTGTCCGGGTCCTCAGCGAGGGTTACCTGACCGCTTTCCGTAGACACCACCTGCATAGCGCTCCCGTTCATCGGCGCTGTGAGGAGGTCACTCTGTTCGGAGAGATCAACCTCGATGACAATCGCATGGCTTGTGTGGCGACTGACTGGACTAATAAATCCCATCTGCTGGCCGTCATCAGTCTCGTACGGCTCGAACGAGCGGATGTCGTTCGGGTGTGCGAATGAATCGTAGTCGACCGCCCACGGTCGATCAGATTCGTCAACCGTCTCACCCTCTCGTTCATGGTCTGAACTGACCTCGATGGTTTCGTTGTCCATGTCGAAGTAGTGGATCGTCTGTACGTCCTCAGGAAGGATCTGAACGTTCGACTGGAGATCCACCCGGAGCGGCCTGGTATCCATGTCCGAAAGGAACTGATCATCAGAGATTCGCTGGGCATGCTCACCGCGGTCGCGCACGAAGTCGTCGATTGCCTGTGCCTCCCGGTCAGCGGCGTTGATCATCGTTTCTTCGGCATCGGCCTCGACGCTCGCTTCCGCCTGTGCGAGCGCGACGTACCCCGCCCCAAGCAGCGTAACAGTGACGACGAGAATCGCGATTCCAATTTTGAGAAAATATCGACTCCGAACCTTGTCGTATACTCGACGATGGAACGGATCGCCGTCCCCGTCGCCGTCTGCGGTCTCCATACACACTCATGTCAGAAACAATTGTTAAGCTTAGTGGCCCAAATACTGTGACACAGACCCTCTATCATTATATATTGGGATGATTGTCTCTTGAGTGACAATGCATGCCGCACGCACTCAGTTGCCACGTTACCGTCTCGTCGCTATGGACGGCTGCTCAAACGCACTCGAGGCAGTGGCGTCGCTCACGAACGTGTTTGCGACGGAAAGCACCCGGAGCGGGATTTGAACCACGGTCGCAGCAAAGCAGCTCCCTGATTCAAATCCCTTGTCAGCGTTTCTCGAAATTCGAGGATGGTCGCAACACAGCAAGCTGGTTGCTCAGGGGTTAAATTTCGAGAAAGCGCCCGGAGCGGGATTTGAACCCGCGTCACAACCGTGACAGGGTTGTATGATGGGCCACTACACCATCCGGGCTTGCAACTCTTTGTTCCCCGGTGACGGTATTAAGGCTTTCCAATCAACCGCCGTGTGGTACGGCGAATCGAGCCATGAATGCGAGTGAATCAGTCCCGAACTCGAGCGAGGTTCACAGGGACTGTGCTTGAACCAGATTGTTACTCATTTGCACGCTTATGAGGACCAGTCGGCCGGAACCAGTTACGGCGCCGGTTTTGTGGCTCCATTATTGGATTCAACGGTGTGCGAGTGTCGCCTCGAGAAGTGCGCCGACCGGGAATTGAACCCGGGCTAGAGCCTTGGGAAGGCTCTGTCCTACCACTGGACCACCGGCGCGCACTCACTTCGATTACTCGCGCCACGACTCGCAGTTCCAGCGAAACTGCTCACCACCGGCGCGCACTTTGGCGTAGTCGATGTTGACACTTGAACGTAGCGCTCGAGTCTCCTCGAGAAGTTGGCAGTTGTCCAGTTTTTCGCCTCGAGGGGAGTTTATTAGACGCTGCTGTCCCTATAGTCCGGATATGATCGACCTTCGGTTTTCGGACGCAGAATTGGACCAGCGACGCAATCACATTCTGGCCTTTATTCAGGACCAAGTTGCTGCGGCGGGTGTCGACGGGGCCGTACTGGGACTTTCCGGAGGCATTGACAGCACGCTGACGGCGTATCTCGCTGTCGACGCACTCGGTGCCGAGAATGTTCACGGACTCGTCTTGCCGGCGACCGTCAGTAGCGAAGACAACATGAGTGATGCCGAACGGGTCGCACAGGACCTCAAGATTAGCTACGACGTAATCGAAATCGAGCCGCTCGTCGACTCGCTACTCGAGGTGTATCCCGACGCTGAAGGGGATCGGGAAGCGGTTGGAAACGCTCGTGCACGCGTTCGCGGCGTGTTGAACTATCTAGTGGCGAATCACGAGCATCGCCTCGTGCTCGGGACGGGCAACCGTAGCGAGGCCGCCGTTGGCTACTTCACCAAGTACGGGGACGGTGCGGTGGACTGTCACCCAATCGGGAACCTCTACAAAGGGCAGGTTCGCCAGCTCGCACGCCACGTCGGCGTCCCCGAGGATCTGGCGGCGAAAACCGCGACTGCAGAGCTGTGGGCCGACCAGACCGATGAAGGTGAACTGGGGCTCAGCTACGAGACGCTCGATTCGATTCTCGCGACGTACATCGATGGGCCGCTGTCTGCCGGCGCGACATGTCGGCTGCTCGAGGTTGACGCGGACACTGTCGAACAGGTGCGGACGCTGTACGAGCAAAGCGAGCACAAGCGGACCGTCCCGCCGGCACCGTCGCCACTCGAGTGAGAAACTACTCACCGAGTGTGTCTGTCATGGTCGCCTAGAGTCCGCCCGAACGGCGTTTCCAAAGGTCTTTGCCTTCTCCGTCGTAACTCTCTGCTAATGGAACCGGCCGACAACTGTCGGCGCGCCGCCTACGAAGCCGTTGCGGACGTCGAACCACCGCAGTTGCACGACCTCGTTGAAACTGTTCTCGAGGAGGCCTCGATGGTCCCCGGTGTACTCACCGTGACGAGTGCCCTGCTCGCGACGAAAGCGGCCGCAGCCGACTCGAGCGACGACGCCGTCCTCACACAGTGGGCGTCAGCTGTTGCTGCCGGCGAGAGCACAGATCGCGAGCCACCCAGCGAAACGGCTCTCGGAAACGTTACTGACGACGACAGCGTCGTCACTCTCGAGGGAGTCACCGAGGCACTGCTCACCCGTGCGGCTGGCGTGCAACTCATCTACGAAGGGCTTCGGCTCACGCGAACACTGGCACACACCGAACCGTGGCTCGAGGCCGCCTCTGCTGCTGAGACGCCGGCCACAGCCGGCGCTGAAGGGACAACGCCGGTCGCTCCACACGCCGACACCGATGGCGACCTCGAGATTCTCGCAGCCGATATTCTCGTCGCTCGCGGGTTCTACCTGCTTGCACGTACCGACGCGGCGGAAACGGCCGTCGAGACGGTCCAGTCGTTCGGTCGCGATCAGACGCATCGACACGATGGGACAGCGACTGGCAAGGCAGACGGGACAGCATCGGACACCATCGATGCAAACCTCGAGCGCGATATTCTCGCACTGGCAGTCGAAACAGGAGCCGTCGCCGTCGACGAGACACCCGCTGAGCGACTGACAGCAGCCGCGACGACACTGGTCGCGACGACCGGCGCGTCGTTCCCACCGGTACCGCAGTGGGTTATCGACCTCGAGGCGACGTTTGCAGACACTGCCGAACCGATCGAATTCAACCACGAAGATGGCTCACTCGAGGACCAGCCAGCGGATCACGCGACATCCGCAACTGATCCGTGACCGTCAGCCGTAGCGGTGTCACCGATACGCACGCCCGATGGCGAATCGAAACCCATAAAGACGACTCGAGTCAACACTGAGTTGCGCGCCTGGGTAGCTTAGCGGTAAAGCGCGTCCTTGGTAAGGACGAGAGCCCGGGTTCAAATCCCGGCCTAGGCTTCTAACAGGGCTTCAGCGCCACTTTTGGTTGATATTGGCATGTGATCGGTGCTTGTTTGGCCCAATTCGTGTTTTCGTCCGATCATTTGTACGGACGGACAGGTACACTCGAGACTTCGAAATTTCACTCATGTGCGGGCCTGTTAGCAGCGAAGCTAGCTTCGGAGATCATAGTCGAACGCAATCAGCGATAGTCAGTGGGAAGCTCATCCACGTGAGTGACCAGCAACTCCAGTAGCGGACGGAGTTCGTCGAACCGTGGTCCCTTTCGCACGACGTGTGCCTCTTGATCCCATTTGATGAATCCGGCGTCCTCGAGTTTTGGGAGATGGGTGTGGACAATTTCTACCTTTGGAGTGTGTCGCTCCTCGCTGTCCGTCTCGAGATCAGTGGGGATCTGTGGGTCATCGTCATCGTGTGGATTGTGCGTGAGTAATACAACGAGTAACCGACGTCGGTACCCACTCGCTAAGGTGCTAAAGTACTCGTCCAGAGGTCTCTCTTCAGGTTGACAGTGACTCATATTCATCAACTCGATCTCCTTGACGACGGTTCTGTTTCTGGGGCACCATTTCCCGGTTGATTCGTCTTTCGCGCCGCGACTTGGCTCGTGAACTCGTCGACTAGCAGCGCAGTTTCGTCATCGAACAGTTGGGATAGAATATGGGGTGTGGTCCTGTCGTTGGGACGGCGGCAGAAGTCATCCAACGGTGGCGTCCGGGCGTGAAGCCTACTCGTCGCTGCCCCGCTGTTGCTTCTGGCGTGATCGGGTGACATTGGTTGCTTCTTAACCCGTAGTTGGGTAAATCTGCGTTCGAATCTTTTGTGCTAATTAGAAATAGGGGGCGTATTATCTAGAACCGCGTCAAAAATAACTAGTCGATAGACTCCTCAGTACAGCTGCAATGACGTTCAACAGGTGCCTTGAGAGGAATACAGCTAACTGAGACGGTTCTGATTGACGGTCTGAAATGCGTAATGGTTAGACCCCGTGTCGATCCACTGGTCCTGCTAGCTCGTCATAACCGATCAAATACCAACTCACACAGCCGCCGCTCTCCCTCTCGAAGGTGATGGGAGAACGTTGACTGCGTGACATCGAGCGCCTCCGAAAGATCCCTGCCGGTTCTGATACGTGGGGATTCAAAGTATCCACTTCGGTATGCCATCTCGAGGATTTCGCGTTGTCGGGCGGTGAGTCGTTCGGAGAGAACCACTCGCAGATCCTCAGGCGTCTTGATCGAACGGTCGCGTGAGTGGCGTGCCACGAGGTCAGCGCTTGGGTACTCGGCTTGTATCGTCTCGACGAACTCCCGTACGGTCGCGTTAGCGGGCTGATCGACGACAACAGTGATCGCTTGGCCGGTGACAGTAAGCGAGCGGACGATCCCGCCGTTCTTGACGACGTGTGACGCGACTGTCGGTTCGGTGGCTTTCAGCTTGAATTCACTCTCGGTTTCCGCTTCCCGAAGGAGCGTCACCGCTGCGACACCAGGGAGGCAGTGAGCTACGTCTCGTACCTGCTTCGCAGTCACATCATGTGCCGTAAAGAACAGACGGGCTGCGCCGCCGTTCAGAGGGACGAGCCCGTCGAATGTAATTTCGGAGTCAATCTCTTGGGCGAGTTTGACAAGGACAGTATCTCCCTCGTAGATCTCGAGCGTGAGTTCGGTGACGCTGTCAGTCAGGAGCGTCCGCTTGGTTTCGACGGCGTCGATTGCGTGGGCGATCGTTTCCCCCAGTTCCGCGAGCACTGGGTTGTCGCGCTCGTCAGGCTGGAGGCGAGCAGTGTACACCGCCAAGACCCCGTAGGCCGTTCCATTATACCGCAGCGGGACGGCGATACACGAACGAACACCGCGTTCGAGCGTGGGTTCCCGCCAGCTGGCGGCTCGTGGATCGATAGCTACGTCTCCCACAACCTGTAGGTCGCCGGTTCGGATGGCGGCAGCCATGGGGTCTTCGTCGGGGGTCGTTCCGTTGGTCCGAATCGAGAGGGTCTCGAGATATCCGTCGTCGACGCCGGCCCACGCTCGAGGGATGATGGTGTCCGTGCCGGGCTCACGCGTACCGACCCATGCGAACTCGTAGAGGTCCGAGTCGGCGAATTGGTCTACCACAGCCCGTTCGATGACCTCACGACTGTCTGCGTCGACCAGCTGCTGATGGACGCCTCGAATGAGCGCGTTCAACCTGTCGAGGCGCTTGAGTTCCTCGTTGCGCTCTGCGAGTCGCTGCTCGCCTTCGGCGCGGTTCCACGCAGTCTCGACGGACGCGGCGGTCGCCTTCGCGAGGTCACCCATTCGATCATCGAAAGAGTCCGCTCCAGGCGAGCCAAACCACAGGACACCATGTCGGCCCAGCGGAACGGTCACGAAGCTTCCTAACGGCGACGACCCGTCGTCCTGGCCGTCGAGGTCGGGTTCCACGTGGACGCCGCTGGTACCGACAAACGTCTGCCAGACCGCATCGGATACCTCGGTCGTGACCTCGACTGTATCGACGTCGACGGTTCCGGCCGTGTCGACGGCGTGTTCTTCGAGCTCTCCGTTCCGGTCGTCGTAGCGCCAGAGGGCAGCGCACTCGACATCGAGCACCTCCCGTGCGAGCGGTGCGACGCGATCTGCGATAGTCTCGGTATCGGCGTCGATAAGCTCTCGAGTCGCCTCGTTGAGGCGTTCGAGGGCGTTGTTGACTTCCAGTAGTGCTCGGCGAGAGTGTTCGCGCTCCACCGCGATACCGGCGATATAGGTGCCGAAGTCCGTCACTTGGCGTTCCCACTCGGTCGGCCCTCGAGGTTCGTCAAAGCAGAGCATGAACGATCCCAGGGGCTCGCCTGATGCATTCCGAATGGGTTCTGAACGCCCAGCGAGGACGTCGTTCGCGACGCAGAGTTCACGCCACTCCTCTGACCATCTGTCGTCGGTCGTGACATCCTCGCAGGTGATACCATCGCCGCGGAACACCGCTTCTCCGCAGGTGCCGATCATGAGGTCGTTGATCGGTGCGTCCTCGAGTCCGTCTCCCCACGACGGCTGCAAGTCTGGAGCAATGGGGCGCTGGAACGAGTCGCGCTCGTCGTCAGCGAGCATGATACTGGCCCGGACACCAGTCCCAAGCCGGGGGACAGCAGCGCACAGCGCGGAGAGGCACGTCTCGAGTGGCGCATCCGTGGCGATCAGTTCGAGCAACTCTTTTTGGGCTTTCAGCAATCGTTCTCGTTGCTTGCGCTCGGTGATGTCCACGACGAACTCCACTTTCTCACTCTCGTTCAGTCGCCGCGATTCGAACAACCCCCACCAGCGCGACCCATCCGCGTGATAGTACTGCTTTTCGTAGGGGACGCCGCTGCCAGTCTCCTCAACCTCCTGTAGATGTCGCTCCGAGGTCGAGTAGAACGCCTCTGGCGTGAGGTCTCGCCACGACGTGCCGAGTGCCTCCTGGTAGTCGAGCCCGGCCATTTCGAGGAAGGCGTCGTTCGCGTCAGTGATCGTGATGTCTTCGCCCCAAACGATAACGCCGATCAGGTTAGAGTCGAACACGGGAAGAGAGCGGAGTTGTTCGATGTCTCCGTTCAAGCCCACGCTTCCTGACTGCTCGCTTTCAACGGGTTGCCACCAGACGCGCCCTTTGGCACCGACCTTCTTCGTCTGTATCCTGTCGCCCTCGACGAGCGTCTCGAGCCGATTGTAAATCGTTCGATCAGTACAGTCGAACTCCTCGGCGACCTCTGGCGTCGTGAACGGTGTACCGGGCGGTCCGAGTGTGACGAACACGTCGAAGACCTCATCCGGCGTGGGCACAGGACTCATACACAACGTTATTGAGAGACGTGGAAAAGCATTCGGTCAACAGAACGGCCGATCAATTGCTCTGGGGCTTTTGCGAGAAGCAGTGGTCTTCGAACGGCGACTACTAGTACTGCTCACGATAATGGCCGTCTGTGCTCGTCGTGATCTGTGGCCCGCCGGGTGCTGGCAAGACGACTATAACGACTGCCCTCCGTCGTCGCCTCGAGCGCCGTGGCGAGGCTGTTCGAACGTTGCACTCGGATTCGTTCTCGAGTCGGACGTACGACCAGTTGTCCGAGCGGGTACGGGAGACGCCAGCGAGCGCGATTACGATTGTCGATGGCACGTTCTATCGCAAGCGTTGGCAGACTCAGTTTCGGGCGTTCGAGCCGGTTCGGTTCGTGCACGTGACGGCGGCACTCGAGACATGTCTCGAGCGAAATCGAGCGCGTGCGGAGTCTATCGACGAGCAGGGGGTCCACGTTGTGTATCGGGAGTTTTCGACGCCGGCGGCCGACGTGCGGATCGACACTGACGAGGAATCCGTCTCGGCGGCGGTCGAACAACTCGTGGCTGCACTCGAGGAGTGGGGCTGGCTCGAGTGCGATAGCGAGTGTTCCGTGGTTTCTGAGACCGGCGTGTAGGCGGGCGGGCGCTGTTATTTTCTGACGCCGGGGATGGTGAGATCCTCCGGTCGTTCGTCCGGAACGAGTTCGTCGGGCAGGATGTCCCAGCCGAGTTCATCGGTGCCGGGTTCCGCATTGGTTTCGAAGCCCGCGTTGTCGGCCGGTGGACGCTCGCGAGCGTCCGGTGGCGGGCCGCCGTGTGCGTAGACGCCGTCGGGGTGGTCAACTGCCCAGACGTGCATCATGCAGGGGGTTCGACACGGGGCCTCGAGGTCGCCGTCGGCGAAGTCTTGTTCGTAGGCCTGACGGTAGTACCACCAGGCGAAGCGTCCAGGGAGGCCGGCGTGGTAGTGCCAGGGTGAACAGCGGTCTTCGTGGCCGACGGGGCCGTGGTCGTGGTCGTCGTCGCTATTGTCGCTATCGTGGTCATGGCCATCGTGCTCGTGCTCGTCGTGGGCGGCGTGACCGCCGTATTCGTCCTCGTGATGATCGTACTCGTAGTCGTCATCGCCGTCCGTGCGGCGCTCGTTCCGGTCGTCCCAGACTGCCTCGTCGTCTTCGTAGACGGCGGGTGGGTCGACTGGGTCGCCATCTCGCGTTGCGATGAACATGACACCAATCGAGCGCCACGACGTGTTATCGACCAGTACGGATTCTGGGCGCCCGGGGTCGAGTACGGTGTCGTCGCCGATGTAGTCCGGATTGAGCCAGTGTGACCAGCCGTCTTCGTCGCCGACATCGAGCGTGTCGAAATACGGCTTGAAGCCAGCCGAAAGTAGCGCGCCGACGTCGTCGTACTGGTCTGTGAGTGTTTCGCGGACAGACGTCTGAAGCTCTTGGGTTACCGGGTGGTCGTCGTCACAGCCGACGGTACTTGCACCTGCACAGTAGCCCATACTCGGCCGCAACGTCGCGTCGGGACACCGATTGAGCGTGGCTGCACCCGCATGACTCGAGTCGTTGCTGGTCGCTGCGACCTGTCCTGTCGCGACTGCCGGAACGGCAAGCGCCCCGCCCGTTGCGTGCAGGAGTGTTCGTCGAGAGATCCGCCCCCCATCCATCTCATCAGTCATGGCACGGTTTGGCACATCCTCGACTGATGTAAACCATGTTGGCGCTCGAGGCGACAGTGTGGCCGCGTGACGACTTCGCGGACGCCCTACTCGAGTCGGGCACCGGTGCCCGCTCGCTCGAGGCTGGCAAGGTCGATTCGGCCGCTGGGCATGGCAACACCCGCGTAGGGGTCGTCGGCGAGCAACAGCGGGCCATCGAGGTCGGCGTAGTCGAGCATCGGGGCGAGGTGACAGGCAGCCGCAATCGAGGCGTGTGATTCAGTCATACAGCCACACATGACCTCGAGGCCGTGTGCGCGGGCAGTATGGATCATCCGGACTGCCTCCCGAAGGCCGCCACATTTCATCAGTTTCAGGTTCACGATGTCACAGCGGTCTGCGACTCGCGGGATATCTGGGAGCGTACTGCATGACTCGTCGACGGCGATGGGGAGCACAGAACGCTCGTAGACGAACTGGAGGCCTGCTGGGTCGTCGGCGGGAACGGGCTGTTCGATGAATTCGAGGTCGTACGCGGCGAGGCGGTCGATCCGGCTGACGGCTTCGCGTGGCGTCCACGCTTCGTTTGCGTCGGCATAGAGGCGCACATCGGGGGCAACGTCTCGAATCATCTCGATGATCTCGAGGTCGCGATCAGTGCCGAGTTTGATCTTCAGCGTCTCGTGACCGCGCTCGAGTGCCGCGGTGGTTTTCTCGCGCATCGTCTCGAGGTCGTCGAGGCCGATGGTGTAGGACGTCTCGAGCGTGTTCGTCGGGTCGAGTCCCCAGTAGCGATACAGTGGGATATCGAGTTGTTTCGCGACGAGGTCGTGACAGGCGATGCTGACCGCGGCCCGTGCAGCCGGGTTTCGCCTGACTGTCTCGCGCATGCGGCGCTCGATGCGCTCGAGGTGGAGTGGGTCGCCGACGTCCTCGACGACTGCGAGCAGGTCAGGAAGGACTGCTTCGACCGTTGCTGCCGTCTCGCCGTAGTGAGCCGACGGCGTGGCAGCCCCGATGCCGACTCGGCCGTCCTCGTCTTCGATGTGCACTGTCACGACCTCCGTTTCGGTCTGTGTCTCGCGTGCGATGCCAAAGGCATACTCGAGCGGGATCGTTCGGCGCTGGAACTCAGTGCTGAGCATGGTTAGAGCAGGTTCTCGAGGACGTGATCGGTCTCGAAGCG
Organism: Natronolimnobius sp. AArcel1; assembly: GCF_011043775.1. Classification (NCBI taxonomy): domain Archaea; kingdom Methanobacteriati; phylum Methanobacteriota; class Halobacteria; order Halobacteriales; family Natrialbaceae; genus Natronolimnobius; species Natronolimnobius sp. AArcel1. Next base: position 422,268 of record NZ_JAAKXY010000002.1, read on the forward strand.
GATCACATCTGTTGTGGGGATGCCAAGGGTATCGCCATAGGCGTCGACGGCGTCTGCGGCAGCGTCGTCGCTGTCCAGATCGGACGTGTTGAGCGCGCCAGCGACGACCTCGGCGTTACAGACGGGCGCAGCCAGTTGTTCGTAGAGGTCGATGTAGGTCGGGAGCGGAGGGAGCGCGAACGATTCGTAGCCGTGGATGACCTCCTGGCCGGCCCTATGACACAGCACCAGTTTGTCGGGCATCGCGCCGTGGAGGATGCTACAGGTCACGCCAGAGTAGGCGGGATGCGCAATGCTGCCTTGCCCTTCGACGAAGAGATAGTCGTACTCGTCACCGATTTCTGTAACCATCTCCTCGACGGCACCCGCGGCGAAGTCGGCGACGACGCGGTCGATTGGATTTCCCCACCCCTCGATCATGATTCCCGTCTGGCCGGTCGGCACGACTGCAGCGTCGTAGCCCGCCTCGCGAGCGTCTCGAGCAAGTTCCATCGTGGTCGTCATCTTGCCGACCGAGCAGTCCGTCCCGACGGTGAGGATGACGTCGGCGTCGACATCGCCGGCAACACCGTCTGCGACCGCCAGATCGTTATCTGGCTTGCGAACGTCCCACAGTTCGCAGTCGTTTGCCGCGGCGAGGCTGGCGAACTCGTCGTCCTCGCTGAGAAAATAGTGGAGCCCCGAAATGACGTCACAACCGTCCTCAAGGGCCGTACGGACGTCGTCTCGCCAGGACTCGTCGAACTCGCCGCCGATCGGCGAGATGCCAATATACAGCGCATCGACTGCATCAGCCTCGAGGTTGTCCATGCCGGCAACGATGGGGGCCTCCTGTACGTCCGGAACGAACTCAGAGACGGTCGTTCCGGCGTTGTCGCGGTCGAGCACGGCGACGACATCGTCGGTTCCGTAGCGAAGCACACCGAGTGCGGTCTTCGCCCGCGTCGGAAACTTCTCGTGAGCGAGGAGCGCGACCTTCATACTCGCGATATGGACAACAGGGGACTTAAAACAGAGTTTCGCGGACGCTGGTGAACGTTTGCCAGCCGGGGGCGATCAGATCACATGCAGGTCAGTCGTCCAGAACGAGTGAACGGCGTCCTCGAGTGCCGATTTCGGACTGCCGGTCGCATCGACGGCAGCCGTCGCTGCAGGCTCGAGGTCGATTTCCTCGGCGAGCGTGTCGACGACACCACGCTGGCCGACGAGAAAGAGCCGATCGAGTCCGGCAGTCTCGCCAGCCCCATCGCCAGCGGTCGTCGCTGAGGATGTCTCCGATCCGGTTCGACGGCCTGCGGGCTCGAGCGCTGGTTCGACGTGTTCTGCAAGCGCCTCCTCACACCGATCGAGATGGCTGTCGATCTGCTCGTTGCGAATGCGTTCGAACCGAGCCTGCGAGAAGCCGCCTTTCGAGTGACTGCCTTTCACGTCGCTCTCGAAGCCGTGATACTCGAGGCGCTCGTCGCCGTCGTAAATCCCCAGCGCGAACAGGTCGGTTCGAACCAGTGCAATCGCATAGCGCCCGGTCGGCAGGAACCACTCGCGCTCGAGCGTGAATCGATCGTTCCAGCCCGTTTCGTGGTCCGACGGCATTGCGGGTGGCTCGAGCGCGACCGACACGAGACCGGCATCATCGAGACAGCAAACGCACGGCGAAACATCCTCGAGAAGTGTGACTCGCTCGCCGAGGATCTCATCGGCACCGACTTGCTCGAGCGTCTCACGAGTATCGTCTCCATCGAGGACGGCTGTCAGCGCCCCCTCAGAGTCGGTTCGAACCGACTCCAGGCGATCGAGAACGTGCTCGAGGCGACCGCCGCGAAGCTGTTCGCGCCGTCGCACCTCGAGACTGGTGTCGTCCCCCTCGACGCGGTCGAGTTCGCCCTCGAGTTGGGCGATTCGGTCCTCGAGACGGTTGACCTGTGCTTCGGCGTCCTGACGGGCCGTCGCCGCCTCGGATCGACGATCCGCTTCAGCCTCGTAGCGGCTCTCCATGTGCTCGAGTTCGTCCTCGAGCTCGTCGATGCGCTCTTTGAGGGCGGCGCGTCCCAGCAACTCGTCGAGGTCGAACATTCGGCCGAAAACGCGCTGCGCGGGTACTTCTAAGTTCGGGCTTGTCGCAGAGTGCTCGAAGCCAGTTGGACGCCGATTCGAGTTTGGACCGCGACAGGACGTTGTTCTTCATCGCCCGGTATCCGGCGCTGAGGCGGCCACTACTGGCGGTTCGGCAGGAGCGTGCACATCGTTTAGAAGGCTCGCCACCCCATCTCTCGTATGGAAACCCCACCTGAACTCGAAGCCGTCGCCGGAGATAATGACGATATCCGCATCACGGATCGCGAGTACGATGACGAACACGTCATCGCGGTTGATTTCGGTCCCGCTGTCGGTGAGCCCTCACTCGACATCGCCGACGGGATGGCCATCGTCGTCGTCGAACGCGCAGGCGACCAGGCGGAGCCTCCTCCAACCGCATCGACAGCCGATGTGAGCGAGCAGTTCGAGTTTGCAATCCCTGCGGATGCGACTGCTGTGGTGGTTAACAACAGTGTGTTGACGATCACAGCGGCCAAGTGACGCTCGGGTAACGGACACAGAGATCGTACCAACTGCAACTCACTCCGACTCGAGGACCTGCGTGGAGACCGAGGTGCGCTCAGCGTCCTGCGAGCGCGTCTGCTCAACGCGTTTCGCGCTGGTCCAGTCGAGGTCGCGGTCGGTGAGGACGTCAACCATACATCGGAGGTTGAGCGCGTCGTGGAACTGTTTGTAGCCGACAACGAGCAGCGGTGAGTAGACGAGCAAGCGCCAGTCTTCGCCTTCGATCTGGATGCCGAGTGCAGCGATCAGGAGCACGATGCTCGTAAAGAAGACGAACACCGCGAGGACGGTCACCAGATGCCCTGTGAGCGCGAGCCAGACGATGTAGGCAAGGACGACGAAGCTCGCGGCCGGAACGAAGAACATCTCGACCAGTCGGAACGGCAGGGCAACTCGGTTGAGGTAGCCGTAGGAGCCGTCGGTGACGACCGGCCAGTGTTTGAGGATCGTCATGTAGTTGCCGCGGTACCAGCGCAGACGCTGGCGATGGAGGTCCGCCCAGGTCGAGGGCGCTTCGGTGTAGACGCGGGCGTCGCTGACCGTAACGCGGTAGCCCGCCCGAAGCACCTTCATCGTCACGTCGAAGTCCTCGGTGAGCGTGTCAGGGTCGTAGGCAAACACCTCGTCCAAGGCATCGCGGCGGTACGCACCGAGACAGCCGGGCACGACCATCACGATGCCGAAGTAATCGAGCGCTCGGCGGTAGATGTTCACTCCAATCGTGTACTCGAGTTGCTGACAGCGCGTGACCAGCGAATCGCGATTCCAGATCGTGACGTTGCTTGCGACCGCGCCGATATCGGCGTCGTCGCGAAACGGCGCGACGATGCGTTTCAGGGCGTTTGCAGCGACGATGCTGTCAGCGTCGACCGTGACGATGATCTCGCTCGAGGCGAACAGCAGGCCGTAGTTCAGTGCAGAGTACTTGCCGCCGTTTTCCTTGCTGACGACACGCACCTGCTCGAAGACGGCCGCGTAGGTGCTGGCTTCGGCGTAAGTGTCGTCAGTGCTGCCGTCGTCGATGGCGATGATCTCGAGGCGCTCGGTTGGGTACTCCGCGTCCAGCAGTGCCTGAATCGTTCGGCCGACGTAGCCTTCCTCGTTGTACGCGGGAATCAGGACGGTCACGTCGGGGTAGGGTGGGCCAGCCTCAAACGTCGAGTGCCCAATTTGGTCGTGAAAGAACGCGATGAACGCGATGAACCAGTAGTAGATAAAGATCAACACGACCGCGCCGAGGTGGACGAACGCCATTGGCGAGGGCTCGAGCCAGCCGAGTGCGACGATCAGGACGCCGTAGGCGACGAGCGAGACAGCGAGCGCCCGTGGACCGAACAGGCTCATGTATTTCGGAATGCGCTCGACAGCGACGTACGACCAGAGCAGGTAGGCCCCGATCAGTCCGGTGAGGACCACAATCGCCGCGATGACGCCCGGCCCCATCACGTCGAGTAGCAGCCCAAAGGGGATCAACGCCGAGAGGAACAACGCGAGCGGTCGCCACTTGACTGCTTGCAGGCCGCGACCGACGCGAGCGAGTCGGGCGGACCCACTCTTCCCGACGAGCCACGGAACGACCGGCATCATCGGCTCACACCTCGCAGGATCGCCCCAATCGCGTCGGTGACGATAGACTGCGTGCGCGCATCAGCCGCAACCTCCGTCGAACTGCCCTCGAGCGAGTCCGAAAGCGGCTCGAGAACGCGCCAGCCGTCGTCAGTTTCTTCGACAACACCTTCTTCGAGGCCGAGGGAGAACTGCTCGAGCGTGAGGAAGGCGACGTCTTCGCCGTTCATGTGCTCGATGAGCGACTCGAGCAGCTCGAGGTCCTCGTCGGTCGTGAAGTACTGGTAGTGAAACATCACGACCTGGACGTCGTTGTCCGCGTGAGACGCGTCGAACTGGTCAGTCAGGGTCTCGAGATTCTCGAGTGGCACGTCGGTTGCGTTCTCCGCCGACTCGGTGTCGCCGGAGTCGGCTGCGGCGCCCTCATCTGCGTAGGCGCTCCAGTTCTCCATCGCCGTGTTTTCGGGGACGTGGAGCAGCCCGCCCTCATCGAATCGGCCGGGTTCGTCGTAGTAGTCAGCGGTGAACCACTCGCCGCCGGACACCGTGGTGTAGTTGGCGTCCGCGAGGGCATCGACAGTGTCCTCGTCGTAGGTGTTCATCGGCGGGATGAACGTCGAGGAAGGTGACTCCACGCAGTCAGCGAGAATCTCTTCACCAGCGGCGAGTCGCTCGCGTTGCTCATCAGCCGGGAGGTCGCCGAACTCACTCGCGCCGTAGAAGTCCGTGACGGGTTGGTGCGTGTAGCCGTGCAACGCCATCTCGAACTGCCCGGGATAGTCCGCCTCGAGCGACCGGAGGTACTCACAGGTTTGCTCGTCATCGGTCAGGGGCGCTTCCCCCTCCACCATTGGGATGATTCCGAGCGTGACCGGCACCTCCTCGTCGATGAATACGTCATTGACCGCTCGAAGCTCATCGGAAAGGTACCATGGCTGTATGTCGTCGTTTCGGAAGATAACGACCGAGTCGTACTCCTCCCAGGATTGATCGACCGCGACGGGTTCGGGTTCGCCCTCGAGGAAGGGCGTGACCGAGACAGCGCCGGCGATGCCCGCGATGAGCACCATCACGACCAGTATCGAGGTCAGCACCTGTCTGGTCGCACCGGATTGGGGGAGCAGACGCTCTGGTACCCACGCCCAGTGGTCATCCGGCGAGGGGAGTTTCGGGAACGTCACCGGCGCTGGACCCTCCGCAACGGTCGGATCGCCCGACTCGAGGCCAGTTACCGTTCGGTGGCCACAAGCGTGACAGTGGGCGGCAGTCCCGACGGATCGGAGCGTGTCGTCGGCAGGTTCGCGGCCACACTTGACACAGCGGTCTGTAAACGCATCGCTGGGGGCGACGTGTCCGCAGTCGTGTTCGACGATGTGTTCGGGCGCGACCGAGTCGGATTGACACCGCTCGCACGCGCTGTTCGAGGACTCACTCATAGATAAAACAGAGGCCAGCAGGGGTCCAATGGGGGGTGCGACCTCGAGGTGAGTCGACAAGGGTACCTTGAGGAAACCGACCCCAGGCGTGGCGTCCCGACAGCCAATGACAGTGACTGCACGTCAGTTGGAGACCGTCGCGCTGAGCGGACAGTCAGCCGAACATGTCTGTTCCCCAACACTCATATCGTCTGTGAAAGCGTATCGTCAGTAATGCGCCCGATTCCGACACACCCACTCTCCGAACTCGCGTTCTCGATCGGAACTGTGGTCGACGGCTCCGCGACCACGGCCGACGTGCTGGCGACCTATCGCGATCATCTCGAGTGTGACGCTGTTGCCGTGTACGCACGGACGGCGACCCCGGACGGGACCGTGAGCTACCGACGCCGGGCAGCAGTACCGTCCGTTCCGGACAGCGAGCCGTTCCGAGCCGCACTCGAGCACCTTCCGGCTGATGCAGACGGTGACGAGGACTTTCGGGCGTCACTGCCCATCGTCGACACCGTCGACGGGATGGAGTACTGGCTCCTCGAGATTCCTGACGTGGGCGTGTTGGTGTTGCTCGAACCAGCCGCATTGTCGGCCGAGACGGTTGATGCACTCGAGCCACTGAACGAACGCGTTGGCACATTCATCACGCACTCGGCCGGACAGGTGGCGAGTGAGTTCGAACCTGTGGGACAGCCGGGACAGCGCCACGAACCGGAGAGCTATGACCAGTTGCGCTGGATCATCGACCTGTTTCCCCAACCCGTATTCGTCAAGGACGAAACGGGGCGGTATCTGGTAGCGAACGACGCTCTCGCGGATATGTTCGGCATGACTATCGAGGATATTGAGGGGGCGACGGATGACGAAGTGATCGCCTCGCGAACCGAAGTGAGCCGGGTTCAGGCACACGATATGGCCGTCATCGAGGCGAACAAGCCAATCGAGATTACGGGCGAACGCGTCACGGATGCGGCGGGCAAACGGCGCGTCTTCGATACAACGAAAGTCCCCTACGACACCCTCGACGACGGTCGCCGCGCAATCCTTGCCGTCGCAAACGACGTGACCGAGCGCCGCGAACGCGAGCGAGAACTCGAGCGAAGCCGCGACTTCCTCGAGAAAGTACAGGAAAGTGCCTCGATCGGTGCCTGGGAAGTCGACGACGCTGGGGAGACACTCCGCTGGGAAGACGAAGTGTCACGGATCATTGGCCGTTCTCCCGAGTACGAAGCGACTGTCAAAGAGGCACTCGCGGTAATCCATCCCGATGATCGCTCGATGATCGAGACAGCGTTCGAGACGCTCATGGCCGAAGGAACATCGTTCGACCGCGAGGTACGTATCACTACGGCAACCGACGACGTTCGCTGGGTTCGCATTCGAGCCGATCCACGACACGACGACGAGGGAACGTATATTGGCGCACGAGGGATCGTCCAGGACATTCACGAGCGCAAAGCGCGCGAACTCGAACTCGAGCAGTTGAAAGAGCGATTCGAGCGCTTCGCTGGGGCCGTCAGATACGGTTTCACCCTGATCCGACCGGACTACTCCGAAATGCTGTATCAGAACCCTGCAGCCGCTGAGATGTATGGCGTTTCTGCGGCCGACCTTCGCGACGACCCGCTGGCGTGGCTTGAGCGCGTCCATCCCGACGACAGAGAGCGGGTGGCAAACGCCTTCGAAACGGACGAGCCAGCGACACTCGATGGGACGCAAAGCCTCGAGTTTCGGATCGACCACTCCGACAACGGCTACCGGTGGTTGTTGATCCGCTCGCATGCAGTGCTGGATGATGACGGATCGGTGGCCCACCTCGCGAGCGTGACGGTCGACATCACCGAGCGGCGGCGCCTCGAAGACGAACTTCGGGCGAGCGAGCAGTCACTGCGTCGACTCGTCGAAATCGCCTCGGATACGAAGCTGTCGTTCGAACAGAAGCGCTCGCAGTTGCTCGCACTCGGCTGTGACCACCTCGGGCTTCCCTACGGATTCTTGAATCGAGACGACGGTGACGAGTGGGTGCTCGTCGATGCGGTGGGGACACATCCTGAACTGCAGATTGGCGGTCCATCACCGGCCGCTCGTCCCTGTCGCCAGTGTTCTCGCAGCCCGAAGAGTATCGTCGCAATCGAGGATATCCAGACCGACGAAACCATCGCCGCGGGCACTACACAGCCATCGTTCGAGTGTTACCTCGGCTCTACCGTCCTCGTTGACGGCGAGTCTTATGGGACGCTCTGTTTTGCCGACGACTCACCGCGAGCGGCCGAGTTCACACGCAGCGAGCGAGCGTTCGTCGAACTGCTCGTCCAGTGGCTTGGCTACGAACTCACCGGACAGCAAGTCGAGCACCGACTCCGGGAACTCAACGAGACGGCACGACACCTAATGGCCGCCGAAACGCCGGCCGAAATCGCCGCTGTGGCTACCGAGAGCGCAGACGACATCCTCGAGATTCCCGTCACCGGGATCTGGGACTACAACGAACAACGAGACGCGCTTGTCCCTCGAGCGATGGCTGCCGGCGAACAGACAGGTGTCGATGAGTTACCGACGTTCGAGCGAGAACGAGACGAAAGCGCCGCGACAAACGGACACGACGGTATCGTCTGGGAGGTCTTCGAGACCGGCGAGCGACTCGTCCGCGGCGAGAGCACCACCGTGTTGGCGACGGAGAGCGAAACGATGGCGATACACTCCAAACTCCTGCTCCCACTTGGCACGCATGGCCTCCTGATCGCCGGCTCGACGGAAGACACGACGTTCTCCGAAACCGACCGTAACCTCCTCGAGATTCTCGCAGCGACGGTCGAAGCCGCACTCGACCGCGCCGAACACGAGCAACTCCTGCGAACGGCTCGAGCCGACCTCGAGCGCTCGAATCAACAACTCGAGCAGTTCGCGTACGCAGCCTCTCACGACATCAAAGAGCCGCTTCGTTCGGCGGCGAACTACCTCACGCTGTTCGAGGAACTCTACGAGCCTGGCGATACGCTTGACGAGGATGCGTTTGCCCTCCTCGAACAGGCAACCGCTGGAACCCAACGTCTGCGCTCGATGATCGACGGACTGTTACAGTACTCGCGGATCGAATCCGTCGCAGAGCCGACCGACCCCGTCGAGTTTGATTCGGTGGTCGATCAGGCCACGCTCAACCTTGCCGTTCGGCTGGACGAGACCGACGGGACGGTGACCCGAGATGCGCTTCCGACCGTCCGCGGCGACAACAGGCTGTTGGTCCAACTTGTACAGAATCTGCTCGATAACGGGTTGAAGTACCACGGCGGTGACCACCCGCAAGTCCACGTCGCACTCGCTGCGGACGAGCCAGTCTCGCCGGATGACGTTGCCGACGCGACCGGCGGCACTCGACCTGAGACCGACTGCTACCACGTTCGCGTCGAGGACAACGGTAAGGGAATGGACCCAGATGCCGTCTCGCGGGCGTTCGACGTATTCGAGCGCCACGGTCGACGAGACGACGACGGCACCGGTATGGGACTACCACTGTGTCAACGCATCGTCGAGCACCACGGCGGCGCACTCTCGATCGACTCGGAACTGGGCGTCGGAACGGCGGTAAACCTCTGGTTGCCGGCCGCAGACTCGTGAATCCCATCCCGACCAAAGCAGACCGGTCCAACACTTATTGCCATTGGAATCGTATGGCAACTGGAGCGCGAACAGAGCCATGAGCGAGACGGACCCCGCAGAATCGGTCGCGCGATCGCTACTCGGCACCAAGTGGAAACCCCGTGTCATCCGCGCCCTCGCAACCAACTCGAGGCTGGGCTTTGGTGATCTCCAGCACGAACTCGAGGGCATCTCGAGTAAGGTTCTCTCAGCCAATCTTGAGGACTTGCTCGGCTACGGGGTCATCACGCGCGACGTGGTCCGCGAGAATCCCCGACGGGTCGAGTACGAACTCACCGCCGCCGGCCACGAATTAGACGCCATCCTCGAGTCGATGGCCGAGTGGGACGACCGTTACGTCACGGGTGACGGGCTGCCGCGTGTGTTGCTGGCCGACGACGACCCCCGGTTGCTCGAGATGTACTCGCTATGGCTGTCAGCGGACTACGACGTGGTAACCGCACGCAACGGCCGGGAAGCGCTGGCGCACCTCGACGACTCGATTGCCGCCGCAGTACTCGATCGAAGTATGCCCGAACTAACCGGCGATGAGGTCGCCGAAGCCGTCGCAGAGAGTGGCCAACAGACACCAATCGCGTTTCTCACGTCCGCACAGGTCGCTCCCGAAGATGTCGCACTGCCGGCAGACCGATTGCTTCGAAAGCCGGTGACCAGAGACGAACTACAGGCCGCAGTCGCCGAGGTCCGCGCCGTCACCGACATCGCACCCATCGCCCGAGCGGTCGACGCGCGCCGACACCGCCTCGAGTTCGTCGAGCGTTTTCTCGGTTCGAGTGCAACGAGGACCGACGCCTACGAACGCGCACAGGAAGCACTCGAGGCACTCGAAGAACAGCGAGCCGCCGACCTCGAAACGCGCCAGCCGTGGCGGCGATACCTGGCGGCCGGCATCGCTCGCAGCGTGGAGACCGACGGCGACGATGACGAACGCAGCGGTGAGAGTAGCGACAGCGACACTGACATAGACACTGGATAACCATGCGAGGACAAACCGACGCGACAGGAGACGACACTGCACGCTCGAGTCGACGAGAAACGCTCCCGGCCGTCGTCTACGTCGAAGATAGTGACGACGATGCAATGATGATCGAAACGGTTGCCACGCAGACTGGTTGCGCCGCCACTCTCGAGCGTGCTCACAGCGTCGCGGCCGCACTCGAGATACTCGAGGCGATCGAAGCCGGCGAGCGCGAGCAGCCAAACGCGTTGCTCGTCGATATCAACCTCGGCGATGGCACGGGCTTTCGAGTGGTCCGCCGCGCCAGAGAGACGTTCTCGAGAGCGACACTACCAATCGTCGTCTTCAGCGGCTCCGACTCAGAGACGGATATCGAACACGCGTACGCTGCGGGGGCGAATCTGTACGTCGTCAAAGCAATGCGCTTTCGGGAGTTTCGCCGGCGACTGGTCAGTGCGTGTCGATTCCTCGCCGCGACAGACAACAGTGTGATCGAAACCTAATTTGACGGGCCGTCCGATGGCCGACGGCCGCCGATTGCCGCTCGTACTCGTCCACCCCTCGAACATTAGAGGCTGTATCACGTCTCAACTGTATGGTCGCGGACCGACAGGCGACACAGCGGGTCTTACTCGTCGAGGACGACCCCGCCGATGCACAGCTGTACCAGACGATGCTCCAGCAGCTACAGGCAGATTCGCTCGAGGCGATGACTGCTCCCTCTGTCGCCGTCGAACACGTCGAAACCCTCGAGGCGGCACTGTCAACGCTCCACGACGACGCAGACGGAATCGATGTCGTCCTGCTCGATTTGAACCTCGCCGACTCAGTCGCGTTTTCGACGCTCGAGGCCGTCCTCGAGGTGGAAGCAAACGTTGCTGTGGTCGTCTTAACCGGGATTGACGACGGCTCACTCGGCCTCGAGGCCGTCGAACGCGGCGCACAGGATTTTCTGGTCAAAGACCACGTCACGCCGCGGGTGCTGACCCGAACCGTCACGTACGCCATCGAGCGAAAGCGCCGAACGCTCGAACTCGAGCGCCAACGACGCGAACTCGCCGTGTTGAACTGGCTGGTTCGCCACGAAATTCGAGATGATGCAGCAGTCGTCCTCGGGTGGATCGACGAACTCGAGCCCGCAGGCCCCACTGAAGAGCGGATCGTCTCGCGTATTGCCGGCGCCGGCGACCACATTGTCGAACTGACCGAATCCGTCGGCGCAATGGTGCAGGCGCTCGAGGAGCCAGAACCAGCGCTCGAGTCGATCCATCTCGAGACCGTTCTCGACGAAGAGATCACCCGGCTCGAGGAGCGCCACGACGGCATCAGCGTCGACCGCGAGAGTGACCATGAGGCGTCAACGGTGGTGTGTGCCGACCGGTTCCTCAACGTCGTCGTCCGAAACGTGTTGACGAATGCTGTCGTCCACGATGATACAGACGCTCCCGAACTGTCAGTACGCGTTCGCACGGTTGAGCGGAGCCGAGACGACCTCGAGAAGCCAAGCGACGAACGCCGGGCAGACGGCGAGGACGACACGGTCTGTCTCGAGATCGCCGACACCGGCCCCGGGATTCCCGCGACTGAACGCCGTCGCGTTATCGAACCCAACGAATCCGGACGGCAAGGTGGAACTGGACTCGGTCTCTATCTCGTCCGGACGTTCGTCGAGCGCTATGGTGGCCACCTCGAAATCGAGGCCAATCAGCCCCGCGGCACGGTTGTTCGGATCTTGCTCGAGTCGGCGGCGTAACCGGAACGCTGACTCGAGGGCCAGCCACCGTCGACAACGCGTCTCGCCGTTCCCGGGCGTAAAGGGTGGCTTTTTATGTCGACCGTTCGTACCCCGACGCATATGTTCAAGGCCATCGTGAGCGCAGAAACGCTCACCAGCGCGCTCGATTCGATCAGCGTGCTGGTCGACGAGTGTAAGATCCACCTCGAGGAAGACGGACTCGAGATTCGGGCCGTCGATCCCGCAAATGTCGGGATGGTCGACCTCTCGCTCGACGCGGCTGCGTTCGAATCGTACGAAGCCGACGGCGGGCTGATCGGGGTCGACCTCTCGCGGCTCGAAGACATTGCAGGGATGGCCGAATCCGGCCAACTCATCCAGCTCGAACTCGACGAAGAGACGCGCAAACTCCACATCCAGATCGACGGACTCGAGTACACGCTCGCGCTGATCGATCCCGACTCAATCCGCCAGGAACCAGACATTCCGGATCTGGACCTGCCCGCAGAAGTCGTCCTCGAGGGCAAGGACGTCAACCGCTCGGTCACCGCGGCCGATATGGTCTCGGATCACATCGCCCTTGGCGTCGATGAAGGCGAGGAGTACTTTTACGTCAACGCAGAAGGCGACACCGACGACGTTCACCTCGAACTCACGCAGGACGATTTGATCGACCTGCAACTCGGCCCCGCCCACTCACTGTTCTCGCTTGACTACCTCAAGGACATGAACAAGGCGATCCCCGCCGACACCGAAGTGACGCTCGCACTCGGCGAGGAGTTCCCCGTCAAGATCTACTTCGGCTTTGCCGAGGGACAGGGACAGGTTACCTACATGCTCGCACCGCGGATCCAGAGCGACTGAAACGACTGCCCAGACGTCAGTTCAGAGATTCTCTTACTGGTAATCCAGACGCTCTCAGCTACTCGAGTGTCCCAGGAAGCGATTGATCCCCGGCTTTATTCCGGTCGGTCGCGTCAGTGAATCGTAATGGCGACTCTCGTCGAGTTTTCCGTCTCCACTGAGACGTTTTCCTTTGGCACCCTATTTGGAACCATTCCGGGCGTGTCGGTCGAACTCGAGCGGCTGGTACCAACGACCGAATCGCTGTTTCCGTACGTCTGGATTCGTGGTGCCAGCACGCCCGAAGTTGAGGCGGCACTCGAAGCAGCGCCGGAGACAGCTGGCTTTACGCAGGTTGATGACCTCGGCACGGACGGCATTCTGTATCGAACGGCCTGGAATCCCGCACAAGACGGCGTCCTCAAGGCGATTGCTGAGTCTGACGTGACGTTACTCTCCGCGACCGGCAAACGCGACCGCTGGCTATTTCGCCTGCGCGTCGAGAACCACGGTGCACTCGGCGAGTTCCGGACGCGGTGTCGCGACCGTGAGATCGATATCGAAGTCGCTCGTGTCCAGCCGCTACAGCCGATCGAACACAGCGGCGGGATCACGCCCGCCCAGTTCGAAGCGCTCGAGCTTGCCTATCGGGGTGGGTACTTCGACGATCCGCGGCGGGCAACGCTTGATGACCTGGCGGCTGAACTCGGGATTACGCGCCAGTCGCTTGCGGGGCGGCTCCGACGTGGACATCGAAATCTGCTGACCGGGCTGTTCGACGGCGACAACGGCTTCGATCGACTGGAAGGCGCGATGTCGCGAACCGAGTGAAGAGAAGACTCCACACATCGTTGGGGTTGGTACTGATGGTAGACGGACTGTCCGTACATCCTGGTCAGCAACACGAACAGATCAGTGATGAGGTATTTAAAACTGCTACATAGTAAGGATTGGACCTACCCACCTACTCAGAGTAGTGTGTCTATGTCCTCCACCGACGACTCTATGGATTCAGCAGATTCACAGGACGGAACAGTCGTTACAACGTTCGATCCGACCGGCACGGAACGGGCGAGCGAAGCAATTGTGACCGCTGTCGCTGCCGTCCACGACACTGATCGAAAGAGTCTCGGGCCGCTGTACGACGCTGTCGACCCGGACGCACTCAATGCCCTCGTTGCCCACGCCCACCGAGTTGCCGACGCCGCCACACACGAACTCTGGTTCGTCTACGAAGGCCTTGATATCGGCGTCCGAACTGACGGTGAAATCCACGTTCGCGATTCGAGTACACAGGCGAAGTGATCCACGCCGGCTCAGTTCGCGTCCGCCGCCTGTACAACTGACTCAGACTCGAGGCTCTCGAGTCCGTCCTCGAGTGCGGTTCGGATGAGCGTCGCCACCTGCTCGTCGTTTTCGATGAAGACACAGTGAGCGCCACCCTCGAGGAGTTCCAGGTGTGTGTTCGGAATGCGTTCTGCGAGGAGACGGGCGTTCGTCGCCGGGCTGACGCGGTCGTCAGTCCCGTGGATAACGAGTGTTGGAGTCGTAAGCTGTGGCAGCCGATCACTGACGGAGCCACTCATCAGGGCAGCGGCCTGTGCCGTCCGGGCCGCACCAGTCGCATCCTGTTCGCGTCGCCACTCGATGATGCGATCCATCAGGTGTGGGTTCCGATTCGTAAATCGCTCGGAGAAGGCTGGCCGCATCCGATTGCGAAGCGTCTCACGATCTGAGCCCGAGGGCGCGCCGAACAGTTGCTCGCGGGTTTCCTCGGGCATCGGTGCAGCGTCCGGTCCGCCGTGTGTCGACCCGATAAGCGTCAGTGACGCCGCCCGCGTGTACTCGAGGGCGTACTCCTGGGCGATCAGCCCGCCGAGGTCGGCCCCGACGAGGTGAGCATGTCGGACACCCGCATCCTGCAGGATGACATCGAGGTCGGCCGCCAGCCCGGCAAGCGAGTAGCCAGCGACTCGAGAAATCAGCGGGTTCCGAACCCGGCGCGGAAGCCGAGACACGAGCGGCGGGAGGCCGGCGTCAGACCGGCCCGTCCCGCGCGTATCTGGGGCGATGATATCGTACTCATCGCCGAGTTCCTGGCGCTGCCAGCGCCACATCCAGCGGCCAAATCCCAGCCCTTGCAGGAAGACGATTGTCTCGCTCGATCCGTCGCTATCTGCACGTTCGTGGTCGTAGGACAGAGACACGCCGTCCCGCATCGCCCGTGGCATACCTGAATCGACGTGTCGAACCCCCTTGAAGTCGACCCTCGAGCGAAGTGACGGAAAATAGATATTAACAGGGATCTGAATCTGTAATAAAACGCGAACCGAACAATCAGGGTGTTTATCCCATCGGAGTCATATCGTATCACCGATGCAGCGACTGCACGCTCGGTATCCGTTTCTCGAGGCGGCCCGCGAGACTGTGGCGACGGAGACGGTTGACCTGGCCACCGTCGTCGAACAGGACCGCGCGGTCGTCGACCGAGCGCGCCAGCGCGTGATCGCCGCGCTCGATGACGGGACCGTTGGCGACTTTCATCGCGAGCCACGGGTCGAACTCCTCTCCTATCCCGTCGCTCGCGTGCTCGTCTCGATGGTCGACGAACGCGTCCTCGTGCGCAAGTACGCCCGCGCCGAAGCCGCGACCGCCTACGAACGCTTTACCGCTGATCTCGAGGATACGACCGAACTCAAAAGCGTCGAGACGACCGGTCTCGACCTCGACGAACTACTCGCGGAGTTTGACCTCGAGGAGGCAGTCGAGGTGGTCCACGCAATCGACGACGACAACGAGACGTATCGAATCGACGTTGGACAGTACCTGTTGCTCGCCGAAGATTTGTATGACGACCGCTGGCGACTCGTCAATCAACCCCTCGAGAACGGTACCGTCCCAGTCACTGAAGAAGAACTCCTGACACTGCTGCGAGAAGCAATTCGAACTCGCATTGACGAGGGACTTCCCTTTGACGTGCCCGAGACGATTGCCGCCAGTCTCGAGGATGACGCCGAAGAAATTCGAGACGTGCTCGCGGACCTCGATCTGACGCGCGAGATTGACACCGTCGTCCCTGACCTGTTCCCGCCGTGTATGAAGGCACTGTTAGACCAGATTCAGAAAGGCGAGCACCTACCCCATCACTCCCGATTTGCGATCACTGCCTTTCTGACGAGCATCGGGATGTCGACCGACGATATCGTCGACCTCTACCGCGTGAACTCCTCGTTCGGCGAGGAAATGACTCGTTATCAGACCGACCACATCGGCGGCGAAACGTCACCGACGGAGTACTCACCACCCTCGTGTGCGACGATGCAATCGTACGGCGACTGCGTGAACAAAGACGACCTCTGCGAGCAGATCCCGCATCCGATGGCCTACTACGAAGAGCGCATCGACGACGCCGATGACGACGAACTCGAGGACTGGCGCGGGAGTGACGACGAGGACAGCGAGGAAGAGACGGCATCGGCCAGCAGCGAGTAAGACCGTCCCAAACTCGACTACTCTCGAGGCGACTCCTCGAGTTCGTCGGCCTGCTCTTGAATCTCCTGGAGCGCCTGTTCTTGCTCGCCGCGAGCGAGGCCACCCGATTCGACGTGGCGGCCACCGTACTGCCAAGACGGAATCGCGTTCCAGACGCTCGAGTCGCCGCCATCGTCGCCATCGCGGTCGCGGCCCTGATCCTGATCCGGAGTCTCGTCGCTGCTCGAGCGGGACGACCAGAGGACTGCAAGCAAGACGAGTACGGCAGTGCCAGCGAGCAGGACCGACGCAGGGTCGCTTAGTGACCCGCTGTCGATGACCGACGAGCGCATGAGCACCGAGGTAACGAGCAAGACGGCGACAGCGGCGAGTCCGACGCGACGGAACCACGAGCGCCGTGGCGAAGCGGTAGCTGCGCTGTCAGCGTCGGAATCAGGACTTGCCGCAGTGCGAGTCTCACCGGGAGGGTCAGTATCGGACGCCGGAGGTGACATAGTCACGTTCGAGTAGCGATGGTAAAAAAGAGCGGGGCACCGTTACTGGCAGTGAAACAACAGGATCAGTTAGTACGCGTTCTGTGCCTCGAGATCGTCGCTATCGTCTTCGATCTCGTTGCTCGGATCGTTCAGGACGAACGCGAGCAAGATCCCGATGACGGTCATGAGAATAATAAATCCGATGATGGTGTAGACGAGGAGTTCGCCGCCCTCAGGCTGGAGGACGCCGCTTTCGTCGCCGTAGGTCGTGCCGATCCAGATCATCGTGCCGAGCATTCCGAGGACGGCACCAACGGAGACGACGATTTCAATGAGTTGCTCTCGGTCGAGCATTATGACGTCGCTTTTGTCGGCCAGGCCAAAAACGCTTCGAAGCGCTCGAGCGGTTCTAGACCGCTGCCATCTGTTTCTCGAGGTCGCGCAGTTGCTCGATTCGGTTTTCGGTCGCGGGGTGCGTGCTGAACAGTTGCCCGACGATACCAGATTTGATCGGGATGATGAAGAAGGCGTTCATCTCGGCTTCCTCTCGCATGTCGTCTTTTGGCACCTGATCCATCTTCCCGGAGATTTTCATGAGCGCGGAGGCGAGCGCACCGGGGTTGCCCGTGATCGCTGCGGCACCGCGGTCTGCGGCGTACTCGCGGTATCGGGAGAGCGCCCGGATCAGCAGGTAGCTGATGATCCAGACGACCAGCGAGACGAGGATGGCGACGACGATGCCACCGCCGCCTTTGCCGCCACGGTTGCCACCGCCGCCAAAGAACGCACCCCAGCGGACGATCATGAACGCAATTGTCGAGAGGAACGACGCGATGGTCATCACCATCATATCGCGATTTTTCACGTGGGCGAGTTCGTGGGCGATGACGCCGTCGAGTTCATCTCGCTCGAGGGTATCCATCAGCCCGGTGGTGACGGCGACGACGGCGTTTTTCTGATTTCGACCGGTTGCAAACGCGTTCGGAACGTTCGAGTCGATGACTGCAACTTGGGGTTTCGGCACATCGGCTTGCTGTGACAGGCGTTCGACCGAGCCGTGCAGTTGCGGGTACTCATCGGCTGAGACCTTCTGTGCGCCCATACTGCGCAGCGCGAGCGAGTCGCTGAAGTAGTACTGCACGAGGGACATGCCGCCAAACAGCACGCCGAAGACGAGCAGATTCGGACCTCCAGTCAGATAGCCCGTCAGGACACCTGCAAAGACGATGTACAGTGCAAACAGCAGAAACATCGTCAGAAACATTCGGAACCGAAGCCCCCAGTCCGCCTGCCAGTTCATAGTTCGTGTACGTGCTCAGGCGGAATAAGTGTCACCAACGGAACGCTCTTCATATGTGCGATAATTGAATATTCTCGAGGCGATGATGGACAACCCCTTCGTTTCGCATGGAGACCACGGGACACGGGGCTGTCTGACACGCTCTATCTGACCCGTGTCTGACGGGTGGCTGACACAGCGCTCCGTGTTTGAGGGGTGGCCATGTTACCTCTTACAACCGAATCCACTCGAGCATCAGAGACGCATCTGCAACGGAACCCCCTCGTTTCGCATGGAGTTCTCAATTCGTGCGAGTTGATGGCACTGTACATCGGTGGCGAACGGAGCGGGCCGTTTAACTCGCTCAGTCCGTAAGGAGGGCTAATGAGTGACTCTCGAGCATTTTGTCCGCGCTGTGGGGACCCCGTCCCCGAGCGAACGGACGGCGATGATTCAGCAGGTGGGGAATCGGCACGGGATCCGTTGCGACCCGGCGCGGAGGTCGAACTCTGTGATTCGTGTTACTTCGACGACTTCGACTTTATCGACGCCCCAGATCGGATCGACGTACAGGTCTGTGCCCGCTGTGGCGCAGTTCACAAAGGAAATCGCTGGGTCGATATCGGCGCGGAAGATTACACCGATATTGCCATCGAGCGAGTCAGTGAAGCCCTATCAGTGCACGTCGACGTCGACGATGTCGCCTGGCAGGTCGAACCCGAACAGGTCGGCGAGAACACGATCCGGATGTACGCCTATTTCACGGGTGTCGTCCGGGATATGCCCGTCGAAGAGCAGGTGATGATCCCGGTCAAAATCGCCCGCCAGACCTGCCAGCGCTGCGGTCGAATCGCCGGCGACTACTACGCCAGCATCGTCCAGATCCGCGCCGAAGACCGAACACCAACGAGTGAAGAACTCGAGCGCGCAAAAGAAATTGCTCACCAGACGGTCGCGGATATGGAGGCGACGGGTGACCGCAACGCCTTCGTCACGGAAATCAGCGAGGACGCAGACGGGCTGAATATCAGGGTCTCGACCAACAAGATCGGAAAGAAAATCTCGAACAAGATGATCGAGGAGTTCGGCGGCTCGGTCAACGACGCCGAAACCCTCGTTACGGAAGACGAAGACGGCAACGAGGTCTACCGCGTGACCTTCGCCGTTCGGCTCCCGCCGTACATTCCCGGCGACATCATCGACCTCACCGACGACGACGGCGGCCCCGTCCTCGTCCGCAGCGCCCACGGCAACCTCAAAGGCACCCGCATCACGACGGGCGAACGCTACGAAGCGAGTTACGAGGAAGGGAACTCACCTGAAGCGCGCAGGCTCGGTCGACTCGAGGACGGCGAGAAAACGACGGTCGTCACCGTCGAAGACGAAAACGCCGTGCAGGTGCTCGACCCCGAAACGTTTCAGGCGACGACGGTCTCGCGCCCGGAGTACTTCGAGCCTGAGGCCGAGACGGTGCCCGTTATGAAGAGTCGCGCCGGGCTACACATCCTCCCCGATCCGGACCCCGACACCGGCGAGGAAAGCGCCGAGCCCTACGACCCGTACTCCCAAACTGATGCCTGAGGAGTTCGACCACCCCGACCTCGAGGCAGCCGATGCGCCACTTGCAGTCATCGTCGAGACACAGCGGGCCGAAACTGCAATCGAATCACTGCGGGCCGAAGGCGTCTACGACGACTCGAGGCGCGTCCGGACGGACCGTGGTGAAGCCGGACGCGAGGACGCCGACGACCCTGCGCGAATTGCGCTCCCGATCACCGAACCGCCGACGGAAACGCGCGTTCTCGAGGTCGTCCGCCAGTTCGACCCCGAGTTTCGGACGACGGATCTCGAGGATGTCCTCGCCGAACGCGGCTGGAGCGAGGCCGAAATCGAGATGGCTCCGAGTTCGTGGGCAGTTATCGGCTCGGTGATTCTTGTGACGATGCCAACAGAGTATCCGGACGAAACCGCCGTCGCAGAGGCACTCCTCGAGATTCACGGCGAGGCAGATAGCGTGCTGGCAGACGAGGGAATCACAAACACCGGCGAGGCGGGAACGTACCGCGAGCCACGGACGCGACTGCTCGCAGGCGAGTCAGACACTGAAACGATTCACACGGAACATGGCACCCGGTACGGACTCGATCCCGCGACAGTCATGTTTTCACCGGGGAATCAGGCCGAACGCGCGCGGATGGGCAGCATCACGGACGGAGACGAACACGTCTTCGATATGTTCGCCGGCATCGGCTACTTCACCCTGCCGATGGCCCGCGCCGGCGCGCGAGTCAGCGCGACCGAGATCAACCCGACCGCTTTCCGCTACTTGCTCGAGAACGCCGTGCTCAACAAGGTCGATGATCGCCTTGAGGCTTACATGGCGGACTGCAGAGACCTCGCCGGAGAGGTTGACGCAGACCGCGTCGTGATGGGCTACTATGGCAGTTCGATGGCTGCGGGCGACAACGATGGCGGCGATAGCCACAGCAACGGCGGTGACGACAGCGACCGCGGCGACGACGAGCAAACAGCAAACTCGCCGTCTCGTGCGGATGAAGCCCACGAGTTCCTGCCCGCCGCACTCGAGGCGCTCGTCCCCGGTGGTGTCGTCCACTATCACGAGGCAACGCCCGAATCGCGTCTCTGGGATCGCCCGCTCGAGCGCCTCGAACGCGCCGGCGAAGCGGCCGGTCGCGATTTCGAGATTCTCGAGAAACGGCGGGTGAAAAGCCACAGCGCAGGGGTTACCCACATCGTGATCGACGTGCGATTCGAGTAACCAGGATGTCTCCCGGCGACGGTCGTGACATTCATACCGACGCAGTGAGATCCGTATATATGGACAAGAATCAGTTTATCGCGCTTTTCTTTGCGCTCCTCATGGTGACATCGATGGTCGCCTGGGGCGCACTGGCGGCGTTTTAGGACATCTTTTCGGCCGAGCGCTCGAGCGTGGTGACTCGAGCGTGGTGACTCGAGCCTACCGTTCCGTATCCCAGACGTCTGCAAGCGGCGAGGAGTCGCCGCCCGACCGAGTCCGCCGCGAGCGACGGGACCCGCCACTGCCAGATGACCCGTCGCTCGAGGAAGCGTGCGAGTTCGAGGTCGACTCCGATGACTGAGTACGTGTACTGCTCGCACTCGAGGAGTGGCCGGTCGTGGCAGTCTCGGTCAGTGCTGCCCGTGGCTCGAAGGCGGGCAACTGGGGGTCGCTCATCCGGTCGACCTGCGCTTCGAACCAGTCGGGCATATCCGTCCGTGCGCGGTCGAACAGATCGACCAGACTCGAGTCGGCGATATACGTCGAGCCGTAGTCCTCGGGCGCACGAATCACCCGGCCGCAGGCCTGGATGACGGTTCGCAGAGACGAGCGGTAGTACCACGCCCACTGGCCCTCCTCGAGTCGGTGGGCGACTCTCGAGTCACCCGTGTTGAGAAACGGCGCTTTGCAGAGGACCTGCCAGCGACAGAGGTCGCCTTTCAGGTCGAGCGCTTCCTCCATTTTCACGGAGATGAAGACGTCGGGGTCGTCACAGGCTTTCCACTCCTCTAAGTCAGCGTCGCGACTGTCGCGGTCGTGGACACGGATGCGTTCGCCGACGCCAAAATCCCGGAGGAGGTCGGCGAGTTGCTCCTGAATCGCGTAGGAGTGAGCGTGGATTAACCCCTTCTCGTCGGGGTGTTCCTGCATGATACGGACGATTGTGCGTGCGATTTTCGGCGTGGTATCATCGCGGTGCTCGTAGGTCATCTTCCCCTGCGTCACGTCGTACAACGGGCGATTTTCGACGGGGAAGGTGTGGCCGACATCGACCAGTGCAACGTCGTCCGGATTGAGTCCAACCTGCCGGCAGAACGCTGCTTTGTTCAAAATCGTCGCCGACAGAAGTGCGAACTTGTTCCCGCGGTCCCAGACCGTATGCTGGAGGTACTTTTCGGGATTCATCGGCTTGATCGTCAGCGGCCCGCCCGCCGGTTCGTCGCTGTCATTGTTTTCGCGGGTGCTCGCCGACGGCTCGGACTGATCGACCAGCCACGTCGTCGGGCTCTGTGGGTCGCGATAATCGGACACAAACCACTCGAGTTCGCCGATGAGTTCCTGCAAGCGGTCGCGTTCGCGCACCTCTGCGGGGGAAAACGCCTCCTGGGCGAGCAGGTCGTCCTTGCGTCGTTCGCAGGTGCCCGCGAGGTTCTCTGCGTAGCGAACCGCGCGGTCGATGCCTTCGTCCTCGAAGTCGGGAACGCGTAGGTCATCCCAGAACGGCACCGTTCGCGGCCCCAACTGGATCGTCGCATACATTTCGGCCCACTCGGCGAGGCCGTGGGCTTCATCGACGACGACGACGTCGCGTTTGCGAAACACCTCGCTGCCCGCGGTCTGCATGAAATATGCGAGCGTCATCGCTGCAATCGAACGATTCGAGGCAATTGCGCGGTCGGAAAAGTACGGACAGCGGTGTTTGACGGAACAGTCGTAGCCACGCTCGCGGACGCAGGGGGCCTGATTGACCGGGGTATTGCGCTCTTGGGGGAGAATGCAGGTGTAGTTCGATTTCCCGCGGATCACGTTGAGATCGGACAGCAGGTCGTCGGAGGCAACGTCGTCTAACTGCGAGACCTGTGGCGTCGTGTAGTACGCGCCCGAGGCCTCGACCGGGTCGGCCTCGTCAATTGTGCGCGCACAGCCCGCGATTGCGCGCGCGAGCAGTGACTTTCCGCTGCCGGTCGGCGCGCGCACTAACACGACGTCGTTGCCGGCCGCAAAGGCGTCACGAATGTCACGGAGGGCCTGCTCCTGATTCCCACGATAGCTCGGCGCGGGAAACGACTCGAAGATCCGCTCGGGGTTCACCGTTCAGTCCACCGACCGGCGACTCCCTAAAGGCTACGAACCGTCTCCGACAGCGAGCCGGATTCGACACTCGAGGGCTGGTTGTAGCCGGGGAGAAATCACCTGCTACCGAGAGATCAGGGAGGGCATCACAGCGCACAGGTGGCGGCTACCAGCAGGTAGCTGGCCGATTACAAATACGAAATCGGTCTTCAGGAATCAATGCGGAAGGGTCGCTCAGCGGTAGAGTACCGCGGTGCCATCTGGCCCGCGGCGGCCTCACAGCCTCGTGGCGTTCAAATCCCACCCCTTCCGCTTGCGGTCTGCGGCTTGCGGTTACGGTCCCGCACTGGCTGCGGGCACCGTCATGGTTGTGATTGTGGTTGTGGTCGCGATGCGGTCGCAGTGGCAGTATCACAGCACGCAACACGCTCCATCGTGGCTCCCCATCACGATGCTGTGATACAGGGCGGACTCCCCACCGCCCCAGTTCATGGTCAGGTTTCAGCGGTCGCCACCGCCCACGACGAATTTTTTGAAGGTACCTCAGACACCAGACAGCACCGTCTACAACGCACCCACGCGAGAGGTCTCCCCGTCCACCTGCTCGAGTCGCTCGACGTCTTCAGCCGTCGGATTATCCGGCAGCGCCTCGATACAGGGATAACAGAGCAGGTGCTCCGTGCCGTCCTCGAACTCGAGGGTCATCGCGGTGCCGTCGCTGCCGTCGTTCTCGCCGAACGTCCAGATGTTGGCGATGCCGCCAGCAACCGAGACCGTTCGGCCACAGCCGTCACAGGAGGTCTTGCCCATACGTGGCCTGGGAATCGAACGGTGAAAGTCGTTCCCCCAAGCGGAGAGACCGACTCGAGGGGTCACACTGCCTGCCGCCGGGCGAGCGGTTATCCGTCCTGACACGATACCCTCGCATATGGAGGTCAACTGCGAGGGCTGTGCAGGCTGTTGTATGGACTGGCGACCGCTGCTCGCAGAGGCTGGCGACGACGAGAGCGCCAACAAGCGACGCGCTGCGCCACTGCGCGACGACGCTACTCGAGCGCCCCTTGATGGCGACACCAACTTCGTTCCGCTCACCCGCGACGAGGTCCGTGCGTTTCTCGAGGCCGGGATGGCCGACGCCCTGACGCCGCGGTTCTGGCGGGCTGCAGACGAGCATGAAGCCGTCGAAATCGACGGCTATGAGATTGCCTCCGTCGCCGACCGGCCAGTCTTTTTCGTCGGCCTCCGAAAGCCACCGAAGCCGGTCGC
This sequence comes from Natronolimnobius sp. AArcel1, assembly GCF_011043775.1. Lineage (NCBI taxonomy): Archaea > Methanobacteriati > Methanobacteriota > Halobacteria > Halobacteriales > Natrialbaceae > Natronolimnobius > Natronolimnobius sp. AArcel1. Next base: position 446,405 of record NZ_JAAKXY010000002.1, read on the forward strand.
ACCCTTCGATCTCGAGGCCGAATCCTGGCTGCCAGCCTGCGTCTTTCTCAATCCGACGACGCTGCAGTGTCGCATCCACGACAGCGACCTGCTTCCCGACGAGTGTAGCGCGTACCCAGCGCACAATATCGCCCTCGAGCAGGAAACCGAATGCGAACGCGTCGAGGCGGCATTTGGCGGCGACCGACTCGTCGATGACTCCGTTCCCGAGGATCTCGATGGCCTCCTGCTTGGCTCGCAGGCCCTCGGCGAGAAACTGTTCTGCCATCCGGAGCCCGAAAAACTCGAGGGCGTCATCGAACGCACCGCGAGCGGCGAGCTAACCCGCGAGGACCGCGCCGACTGTCTCGCCATCGCCGCGGCCTCGAGCGCCGGTACGATGGCGATTTCAGAGTACCACTACGAGTGGGGCAGAGAGCAGGCACTCGAGGAGAGCGATTCGTGGGTTACGGGAGTGCTCGAGGAGTGGGAGTCGCGCCACGAAAATTCGACAACTGTGCCAGCGGCGGCCGTCGCCGATGCCGTCGAAACGGATCGTGGTGCACCCGAAACGCCGGGCTGGGATTCGCTCGAGTAGTCGATTCGCTTAGTTGGACTCGAGTGCGTCCGCGAGGTCGCCAGCAATATCCGCGATGGCTTCGCGGGCGCGGTCAACCTCGCGCATCGTGATGAAGCCGTGAACCATGGCCTCGTAGTTCTCATAGCGCGTGGCGACACCGTCCTGAACGAGCTGTTCGGCGTAGGCCCGGCCACCGTCGCGAAGCGGATCGAAGCCCGCGGTGACGACAGTCGCTGGCGCGACACCGGACAGATCGCAGGCGTTGGACGGATCAGCGTAGGGATTGCGACGATGGATCTCGTTGCCGTAGTAACACGCCTCAAACCAGCGCATATCCTCCTTCTCGAGGACGAGTCCTGCGTGTTCCTCGACCGAGGGCTGGCCCTCCTCGACACCGATTGCGGGGTACACCAGCGCCTGATAGTCGATCTCGGGGCCGTCGCGTTCGGCAGCCATCAGTGCGGTCACAGCGGCGAGCGTCCCACCGGCAGAGTCGCCTGCGACCGCGACGTGCCCGTTCCCGGCGACTGCACCGGGGTTCGACGCCGCCCACTCGAGAGCAGTGTAGGCGTCGTCGACCGCCGCGGGGAAGGGGTGTTCGGGAGCGAGTCGGTAGTCGACGGAGAGGACGGCACAGCCGCTCTCTCGGGTGAGATGCCGGCAGAGCCAGTCGTGCGTCGCAATACTCCCCAGCACGAACCCACCACCGTGGAAGAAGACAATCGTCGGGAACGGGCCGGTCGTCTTGGGAAGGTAGAGCCGAGCGTCGATGTCGCCCGCGGGACCGGGAATCGTCCGGTCGACAGTTGCGCCAACGCTCGGAACAGTTCGATTCTGAAACCACATTGACGCCCGGCTGAGCAGCCGGAGCAGTTTCAGTCCGTAGCGGCTGTGAGGCAGCGAGAACCGCCCCTGGCGCTCCATTGCGTCCGTAGCCTGCGGATCGATCTCGTTGGCCTGCATACACTATCGTTCGCCGGTCCGACGCTAAGCGTTCCGGACTCGAGGGCTCGCTCACTGCACGGACCAGTTGCTGTACAGGTGGGACGACACAGCCGCGAAAAGGATGCCCGCGGGCGTGAGTTGTGCGTCGCTCGAATCTGCTATTTGGATTTGATCTGTTCGAACTGACTCAACAGATCCTCGGTCGACTCACCGGAATCGTACTCCACCTCACCGTGATAGATCGTCCGCTCGTCGTCGAAATCGGCATCCACTCTCGAGGATTGGGCTTCCCGTCGCTCGTGTTCATCTTCGTCATAGGCACCCATTGACATGGTAGGTACACACATGTAGGTCAGTACCACACATCAATGTAACGGTTACCCATACCACACTTCATACGGGCACGTAAGACGTATGTCCGGCCACTTCATAGCAGACATGTGGCACAGCCGCTTCGCTTTCGGTACTCGCCCGAGACCTGGAGCGAGCAACGAGTTCGACAGGACATTTTACAGCCGCTCAGGTCGAATATCGGGGCTCGAGCCGTGACGCCGACGTACGAGATTGGCGCACACTGGACGACACACCGTTTCGAGATGCAAAACGGCGACCTTGCACTGTTCGCACACGACGATTCGGAAGCCTACTGGATGGGCAATACGGAAACCCCGTCGTCGTTGTGGCGTACTGACAAACACGGCTGGGACGAAATTCCGTATCACGTCTCCCGCTGGGCCCAGCGAGAACTCCTCGAGACGTTACACGAGGACGATCCGTGGCTTGCCGACTACCCCCACATTTCGTGGTTTTTCCTGCCTGTATTCATGTCCAAGGATGGACGTGAATCGACGCGCGCGTTTTTCCGACAGCACGCCGCTGGCTTTCCGGATGCCGGTCGACGTGAAACGACGCAGTACTTCGAAGAGTTTCTCGCAACCGGTGCGCTCGATGAGTACCGACACACGATGTCGGGGAAACTGGGCACGAGCAACCACGTCGACCGGGTTCGCATGAGCGCAACGATGGGTGAGTTCATCGCCGCGAAGATCCTCACCGACGCCGACTACGAAGTCGTCCCCGAAATCGAGGTGACGACGGGTCACTCACTCGACTATCGTGCGAAAGACGACGAGACGAACACCCTCGTCGAGGTTACCCGGCCACAGCCGCCGATGAACCGCGCCGCCGAGGGTCCGGTTGCCGCCGTCCGCGACACCGCTGAGACGAAAGCCAACGGCCAACTCGCCAACCACGGCGGCGGCGCAGTGTTGTTCGTCGACTGCTCGAGTTTCCGTGATGACTCCTGGGCGGCCGTCCGCGGCGAGCAACCCGACGTGCGCCACCGCCCGGCCGTCGTCTACCGCGCCCGTCCGAACGGCCACGTCGAAGCCTATCGGAAGGGGTCAGTCCCGCTCGAGTTCGGAGACACGCTCGAGTTCGTGGACTGAGTGGAGACGGGCGCTCGAGGTGGTTGCGTTGCTCGGCAACTCGTCGGCGCTCGGAGACAGTTTTGGGCAAGCATACCGCTCGCTCCGCGAGCGGTTTCTCCGAGCGCGAGCGAAGCGCCGCGCTCGGCCTTTTTTCATCAAAGTTTTTTAGCGGGGTTCGATCCGAGCGCAGCGAGGGAGGACCCCGCTAAAAAAGTTTGTTAGAATGAAACGGCGTCGGGAGCGTACGGGCTACCGACCGGTGTCGGATCGCGGTCGCTGTAGCCGACGCGGCCAATTGCCTTCTCGCTCACGGCCGTGTAGACCGCAAATCGGGCGTCCTCAGGGTTGTTGAAGGTTTCCGACTCGAGACGTGCGAGTACGTCACCGACCTGTTCCGATCCGTTTGGGAGTTCGAGCGTGTGATCGCCGTAGTCGGCAATCAGATCTTCAGTCGTTGCAGGATACTCGTAGTCGTCGATGACGTCGCCGGTACCATTGAGCAGCATTACACCTGCAACTGTGTGAACAATGATTATAAACATTGTCCATGATCAACCTCTAGCGGTTGGGGATACCTTATATGCCTAGAGTGGGGCATGCCAGAAAACCACAAGACAGAGAGCTAACACAGAAACGGCTTTCCGCGCAGGGACGCTCGAGTGAGCTATGCCGTATGCGGATTTGCACGTGCACACGACCCGTTCGGATGGCAGTCTCGAGCGGGACGAAGTGCCCGCTGTTGCGAACAAGTATGATGTGTCAGTCGTCGCGTTGACGGACCATGACCGGTTGCAGCCGGTCGAAACACCGGTTGTCGAGCGCGAGGGCGTCACGATCATCAACGGAATCGAGCTTCGAGTCGAAGTCGACGAGGCAAACGCTCGAGCGGCGGACGACGGCCGACGCGGTGGGCAACGCGTCGACCTGCTTGGCTACGGCGTCGAGCAGACGAGCGACCTCGAGGCACTCGTCGAGCGCATTCAGTCTAATCGAATCGAACGCGGGCAAGCGATTGTCGAGAACGTCGAGGATCGACTCGGCATCGAGCTCCCGGTCACCGTCGACGACGGCTTTGGCCGCCCACACGTCGCCCGTGCAATCCACGCCCATCCCGAAACCGAGTACGACTACGAGGGCGCGTTTGACGACCTCATCGGCAACGACGGCCCGTGTTTCGTTCCACGGGACATCCCCACGTTCGAACACGGACAGGCGGTACTCACCGACGCCTGTGCCCTTGTCGGCCTCGCACACCCACTTCGCTATCCTGACCCCGAGGCCGCACTCGCACTGACTACCGACCTCGAGGCCGTCGAACGCTGGTACCCCTACGGCACCGATGTTGATCACTCACTTGTCGAGCGCGCACGCGAGGAGAACAACCTCTTTGCAACCGGCGGCAGCGACGCCCACGGAACGGAACTCGGTATTGAGGGCCTTGCTCGAGCGGCCTATCAGCAACTGCCACTGTCAACCGAATAATACAAATTACCACCGAGAGCGGAGGGTTCAATGCAACCGAGCCCATACCATGGTTCATGAACTGCCACTACTGTGACCGCGAAGCGGCCTTCGCAGCCGAGTCCGACGGCCTCAAAGTCGGACTCTGCGAAGACCACTTCCGGGAACGGTTGCAGGAACTTGCAGAAGCAGATGGGCTCGAAACACTCAAAGAACAGGTCGACGTTGATCGAGCCGAATAACGGCCGTCACAGTATTTTTCGCTGTGTTCGCTGACGCGCAACGACGATTACGCTGACCGGCCGGCGTCGACGTCAATCGCATCGACCGGGCAGACGTCGACACAAAGCATGCAATCGATACACTGCGCTTCGTTAGCCGGGTCGGCTTTCTCCTCGCTTTCAGGGTGTCCCGGGGTATCGACCCACTCGAACACGTCGACTGGGCAATCCTCGAGACACGCGCCATCGGCGAGACAAATGTCGAAGTCGACGGCGACGTGGGTGCCGTGGATGCCCAGTTCCTCGGGTTCGTCGACGGGTCCCCAGACGACGTGCCCATTGTGCTCGTCGACCTGCTCGCGGTTCTCGTGGAACTGTGGATCTATGGCCATTGCTAGCAGTTGAAATGCATGTCGCGTATTTAAACGTACGGAATACAAATCAATCGCTGAGAGTCGGTCTATCGGCAACAGCTCTCCACTGACGCGCTATACGACCGGTCGCCAGTACTGGCACTCGTTGAACACACCGTTTTTGCCCATGCCACTGATACCACCGGTATGAACCTCACACATCGCCCCCGACGACTGCGACGGGATGGCATTCGCGGCCTCGTCAGTGAGACGACCCTCGAGCCCACTGACCTCATCGCCCCCATCTTCGTCGACGCGACGACCGACGAACGCATCGCCATCGAGTCGATGCCCGGCCACGAGCGCGTCCCAATCGACGACGCCGTCGCTCGCGTCGAGGAAGTTCTCGAGACGGGCGTCGAAGCCGTCATGCTCTTTGGCATTCCCGAATCCAAAGATTCCGAGGGGACCCGTGCCTGGGCCGACGACGGCGTAGTACAGGAAGCAACACGCCGCATTACGGACGCCACCGACGCCTACGTCATCACCGACGCCTGTCTCTGTGAGTACACCGACCACGGCCACTGCGGCCCGCTCGAGGAGGAACTTCGCGGCAACGAGAGCCACGAACACGACGCGGACTGTGCGCACGATCCAACGCTGACTGTCGACAACGACGCGACGCTCGAGGCGCTCGAGCGCATTGCCGTCTCCCACGCAGAGGCGGGCGCGGATATGATCGCACCGAGTGGCATGATGGACGGCATGGTCGGGGCGATTCGTGACGGACTCGACGAGGCAGGCTATGAAGACGTCCCGATCATGAGCTACGCGGCGAAGTACGAGAGCGCCTTCTACGGGCCGTTCCGCGACGCAGCAGACGGCGCGCCCTCCTTCGGGAACCGGCGACACTACCAGATGGATCCCGCGAACGCACGCGAGGCCATGCGCGAGGTTCGCCTCGACGCCGAACAGGGCGCGGACGTGATGATGGTCAAGCCCGCCCTGCCCTACCTCGACATCATCAGCGCTGTCCGCCGAGAGTTCGACCACCCCGTCGCCGCCTACAACGTCTCCGGCGAGTACGCCATGCTCCACGCCGCCGCCGAGAAGGGCTGGCTTGATCTCGAAGACGTGGCCCTCGAGTCGCTGCTCTCGATCAAACGCGCGGGTGCGGATCTGATTCTAACGTACTTCGCGGAAGACGTTGCGCGCGAGTTGTAACTCTCTCACGTCGATCCCGATTTTGACGAACGTCAATCCGTTCCCTCGAGCAGTGCGAGTGTGGCAACATCTGCCGCGCGCGAGCAGCGTTGCCGGTCTCGAGGCGTGATTTGAGGGATAATCGCCACTCGAGTGGGGAATTACCGTTGCGAGGCAGTGAACAAATGGCCAATATATAACGACTATCGAAAACGAGGGCGAAGTTCAACACCATAATACACATTATATCTATTTTAAATTCTGACAATACACCCTAATACGCGCCATTTCCAGACGAACACCAACGCTAACCCTTATATTGAGTAAGTCCATGCCAGTCAAACGTGATTCAGAACACAAGCGGATGTAGATTGGGAGAATTGGTGGACAAACGTCTATCGATATTCGATAGTGTGGCGGATTCCGTGGGGGCACGCGAATGATCGAACTTCTCGAGCCGGTCGCCCTGCAGACGGAAGGCGACCTCGAGTCGCTTGCAACCGGGATGAACCTGATGTGGGCGCTGACGGTCACGTTCCTCATCTTCTTCATGCACGCCGGCTTCGCGATGCTCGAGGCGGGTCAGGTTCGTTCGAAGAACGTCGCGAACCAGTTGACGAAGAACATGCTAACCTGGGCAATCGGTATCTTCGCGTTCTTCGTGATCGGGATGGGGCTCTCGAACAACGTCGGCTCGATGCTCGGTGGCGGTGAATCGGGCCCACTAACGATGTTCGGCGAAGGCTCGTTCGACTGGGCGATGTGGCTGTTCAGCGCGGTGTTCGCGATGACGGCTGCAACGATTGTCTCCGGTGCTGTCGCCGGCCGCGCAAAACTCCGCGCGTACGTGGCCTACACCTTCCTGCTTGCAGCACTGATCTACCCAGTCGTCGCGGCGCTGGTCTGGTACGCCCCTGGTGGCGAACCGATCCTCGCACAGTTCGGCTTCGCTGACTTCGCAGGCGGCATGGTCGTCCACGGTGTCGGCGGCGTCGCCGGCCTCACCGCAGCGTGGATCCTCGGCGCTCGCATGGACAAGTACAACGACGACGGCAGCGTCAACATTATCCCCGGTCACTCGATGACGTTCGCCGTTCTTGGCACCTTGATCCTCTGTTTCGGTTGGTTCGGCTTCAACGTCGGCACCGCCGCAACAGTCATCGACCCCGCAACGCTCGAGTTGGCTGACTTCGATTACGTCGGCAGCGTCGCCATGGTCACCGCACTCGGCATGGGTCTTGGCGCACTCGGTGCCTCGACCGTCTCGCTCGTGATGAACGGCAAGGTCGACACGCTCTACGTCGCAAACGGCATGCTCGCCGGCCTCGTCGGCGTCACCGGTCCGACGGACCTCATCACGCCGATGGGCGCAATCGCGATTGGTTTCCTCGCTGGCGCACAGCTCCCGATTGTGTTCAAATTCGTCGAGCAGAAACTCAAGATCGACGACGTCTGTGCAGTCTTCCCGGTCCACGGTTCCGCCGGGATGCTCGGCCTGATCATCTACCCGCTGTGGTCCATCGAGGGCACGGCAATCGGCGGTGGCGTCATCGCCGGCGGCATCTTCTCGATTGAAGCAAGCGCGTTCGTCCCACAGATCGTCGGCGTCGCCGTCATCACGATCTGGACGGTCGCCGCAACCTCAGCCGTCTGGGGCGCGTTCAAAGCCATCGGCCAGGCACGCGTCACTACCGATCACGAACGTGACGGACTCGACCTCTCCGAGCACGGCGTCGACACCTACCCCGAATTCGGCAAACCTGACGTCGCCACCGACGGCGGCATGACAACTGACGACGATGCAGAAGATCGCATCATCCGCGCGGACGGCGGTGAGCGAATCGAGGACGAATCGCGATCCTCGTCAGTGCTTCGCACTGACGGTGGTGAGCCAAACGACGGCGAACTCAAGATGGTCACCGCGATCATCCGTCCCGATCGCCTCGGCGCAGTAAAAAAGAGCCTTGCAGAGACTGGCGCACCATCGTTGACCGTCACCAACGTCTCCGGTCGCGGCTCCCAGCCCGCAAAGAAGGGCCAGTGGCGCGGCGAGGAGTACACCGTCGACCTCCACCAGAAGGTCAAAATCGAGTGTGTCGTCGCCGACATCCCAGCGGAGGAAGTCGTCGAAGCAATCGGTGAGGCTGCAAACACCGGCGAACCCGGCGACGGCAAGATCTTCGTGCTCCCTGTTGACGGTGCCTACCAGGTCCGTACCGGTAACACCGGGCAGGACGCGGTCTAAACGAAACGCAACTCGAGTCGATCTGCGATATCTCTTTTGACTGTGCTATCGAATCGGAGTGAGTGGAAGCGATAGCCGAACCCGGCATACGACGGGCTGACTCGAGGCGGTAGCAATCCCACCCCGGTACTACTTTCCCGACGGATTGCTTACGGCCAGCTATGAACGACGACAACTCACGCGAACTGTACGACCGAGCGCTGTCTGTCATGCCCGGCGGCGTCAACTCGGCCGTTCGAGCGGCAATCGAACCCTACCCCTTCTTCGTGCAGAAAGGCGACGGCGGTCACGTCATCGATGCGGACGGCAACCGTTACATCGACTGGGTGATGGGTCTTGGCCCGCTGATGCTGGGTCACGATCTGCCACAGCCAGTCCAGTCGCGCATTCAGCAGAAAGCGAGCGAAGGGCCGATGTACGGGACACCGACCGAAATTGAGGTCGATATGGCAGAGTTCGTCGTCCGCCACGTCCCAAGCGTCGAGAAGATCCGATTCGTCAATTCGGGCACCGAAGCGACCGTCTCCGCCGTGCGCCTCGCACGCGGCTACACCGGCCGGAACAAGATCGTCATCAACCAGGGCGGCTACCACGGCGCACAGGAATCGACGCTGGTCGAAGGCGATGCCGAAAACCCTGCACCGTCTTCGGCAGGCATCCCGCAGTCGTTCTCCGAACATACCCTCCCGGTGCCCTTTAACGACGAAGAAGCCGTCCGCGAGGTCTTCGAGGAACACGGCGACGACATTGCCGCGGTCATGACCGAACCGATTCTCGGCAACTACGGGATCGTCCACCCGAACGACGGCTATCACGACTTTTTGCGGGAGATCACCGAAGAACACGGCTCCCTGCTGATCTTCGACGAAGTGATCACCGGCTTCCGCGTCGGCGGCCTCGGCTGCGCTCAGAGCGAGTTCGACATTACCCCCGACCTCACCACATTCGGCAAGATCATCGGCGGCGGCTTCCCCGTCGGCGCAATCGGCGGCAAAGCGGAACTCATCGAGCAGTTCGCCCCTGCCGGTCCCGTCTTCCAAGCTGGAACCTTCTCCGGCCACCCCGTCACGATGGCCGCCGGCCTCGAGACGCTCAAATTCGCTGCGGAGAACAATGTCTACGAGCATATTGACGGCCTCGGCGACCGCCTGCGCGAGGGACTTTCCGATATCGTCGCGGATCAGGCACCGGAGTACACCGTCGCTGGCACTGCGGGCATGTTCAAAGTGATCTTCACCCGCGACGGCACGCCACCGCAGAACGCCGCCGACGTGAAAAACGCCGAAACTGACCGCTGGCGACGCGTCTTCTGGGGCCAGATGAAAGAGCAGGGCATCTTCCTCTCACAGAACCAGTTTGAGTGCCAGTTCGTCAGCTACAACCACACCGACGAAGACGTCGAGCGAACGCTCGAGGCGTACAAGGAAGCGCTCTGAGCCAGCAGTCTGAGAACGGGCGGTACACGTATCCATCCGCGCGGGAAACGCTAAGCTACGCTATCGAATGGGTCGAGTGGGAACACCGGTGACAGACGGGGGTGACAAACCGGCGCACAGCCGTGGAACCGACTGGGCACGACTCCTCGAGCGGTTACTGTACCTGTTCCCGCCGGTGATCGGCGTCGGGATCGTCGGCGTGTTACAGGACGCAGATCCTGGCGTTCCAGGGCTGCAACAGGGGTTGATCCTGTTCGGGACGTTCGGCTATACGGTGTTGACTGCCGGCGTGACGGCGACGATAGTTCTCGATGCGCGGCGGGTGAGACGCCAGCCACGAGCCAGCGGGAACTGGCGACCGCGCCCGTGGCTCAACGCGGCTTTCGCACTGTTGTGGGCCCCCGTTGTGGGTGTCGTCTATCTCGCGCGCCGACACCGCCAGTTCGGCACGCCGCCGGGGTGGTCGGGCTGGTGGCTCGTCGTCGCGGTCTCGCTCGGGACGACGTTGTTCGGATTCGTCGCGGCGGCGGTCGCAATCGTGTTCGCGATTCCCGGCCTCTTTACCACCGGAGTCGCCCTCGCGGGGACGATCGCCTTCGGTTCATTCCCGATCGCGATCCACCAGGACGCAGCCTACGTCAGCACGGAAAGCACCTCGTGGAACCCAAATCCCGGCGTCTACCTCGGCGTCGCATTTGTGAGCCTGTTCGTCCCGCCGCTACAGCCGCTCGTCGCGAGCTACTATCTCGTCCAGCGGCGCAGAGCGGTCGGGACGCCGTGACAGCGACCAGCGGACGGATATGAAAGCGTTAGAAACGGTGTTGACGACCTCACCAGTGCTGGTCTATGATTAATTCCATAGAATATATAACAGCATAGTAAGTAATTTGCAGGCATGGCTGATTGGAATTGGATTCTTTCCATACCTGCTTCGATCGTGTTTATCTTTGCCGGGCTACTCGCTTTCCATCCAACGATTGATCAGCCTATTGGAGGAATATTGATGATCTTGGTAGCAATACTCATACCGATCAAAGCATATTACGAGAAGACTCACAAATAAGCGCTTGATGTGATCAATACTGGACCGTATTTTTTACTTCGTGATACTCCAACACTGATCTTCGTGTTCAGCGTCCCTGCACTGGTGGAATCGTATAATTCGTTTGTGTGACACCTGACGAACAAGACGAACTGAACCTCACAGGCTGCTCTTTACTCGTCACTCCGACGCTGTCACGATCACGTCGCGGTAGCCCGCAATCTCCTCGAGCACAGCCTCCCGATCACCTTCGGGCACGTCGTACTCGGCAAGCGTCTCCTCGAGATGTGTCGCAATTGCGCCGAACTCCGCTGCGTTGATTCCCATGCCCTCGTGGGCGGCGTCCATCTCTGTACCGGTGTACTCGACGGGGCCGCCGGTAACAGAGCTGATGAACTGGGTCTGGTGGGCCCGCTGTTTCTGCATGTTGGTGTCTTCGAAGTAGTAGGCGACCTGTTCATCTGCGAGGACGCGGTCGTAGAAGTCATCCACGACGGCTGCGATAGCGTCTTCGCCGCCGAGTCGCTCGTAGAGAGTTTCTGTCATCCGGTCATATGTAGCCGTTTAATATGAAATAAATGCCGTCCCGAACACCTTCGAGCGACGAGTGCCGACCGCCTCGCGTGGTTCGTGGCAACCGTCCGACGAACGCGTCGGACAAGCGTGCGCTTTTCATACTCGAGGCGACGACCTATGCCCATGAGAACACGCGGGACATTACGACTGGCGACGCGAGGCTCAGATCTCGCTCGGCGCCAAGCCGGCCTCGTCAAAGAGGCCCTCGAGAACCGCCGGTACGAGGTCGAACTCGTAACCGTCGAGACGACGGGCGACGAAATTCAGGACGAACTCATCCACCGCTTGGGGAAGACGGGGGCGTTCGTCCGCGAACTCGACGAGCGCGTCCTCGAGGGCGACCTCGACGGCGCAATTCACTCGATGAAAGACATGCCAACCGAACAGCCCGACACCCTCGTGACGGCTGCCGTTCCCGAGCGCGGCCAGCCAAACGACCTCCTCATCACACCCGAGGGGACGGCACTCGAGGACCTGCCGGAGGGCGCGCTCGTCGGCACCTCGAGTCTGCGCCGGCGCGCGCAACTGCTCTCTGAGCGGCCGGATCTCGAGGTCGAACCGCTGCGAGGGAACGTCGATACGCGCGTCGAGAAACTGCTCGCGCCCGCGCTGCAAGCGGAACACGAAGCGCGAACGGAAGCCGACAAAGAGCGCAAGGGCAATACCGGAGACGAGGACTTCGAGCCCGAATACGACCAAACGGTCGATGAGTGGTTCGACGCGCTTTCGGAACTCAAGAAGCAGGCACTCGGACGTGAGGTCGAAACCGAATACGACGCGATTGTCCTCGCCGCGGCCGGCCTCGAGCGCAGCGGCCTTGCTCACTACGTCGAGTACCAGGAGCTTCCAACCGGGACGTTCGTCCCTGCACCGGGCCAGGGCGCACTCGCGGTGACTGCACTCGACGGCGAGACAGCACAAGAGCTACAGGGCGTACTCGATCATCCGCGAACCCGGGTCGAGACGACCGTCGAACGAAGCGTGCTCGCCGAACTTGGCGGCGGCTGTATCGCCCCAGTCGGGATCTACGCCGTCGTCCAGGGCGAGTACGTCAGTACGACGGTGACCGTCTTCGATCGCGACGGCGAGGAATCAATCGCGACCAGTCGTGACCTCCCGGTCGAACGCCACGCCGACGCCGCTCGCGAGTTCGCCCGTGATCTTGCCGAGCGAGGCGCGGAAGAATTGATCAAACGTGCACAACGCGACGCTGACGACGCGGATACTGCCGTCTCCGAGGAAGATAAGCCAGCTGGCAAGTAGAGAGAGGTACGGAAATGTCAGGAACCGAGTATGGAGCCGAACCGGACGCCGGGACCGTCTATCTCGTCGGCAGCGGCCCCGGCGATCCCGAACTGCTGACCTGCAAAGCCAGACGGCTGCTCGAGGAGGCCGATTTCGTCCTTCACGATAAGCTGCCTGGTCCGAAGATCATCGACTTGCTGCCCGACGACCGTCGGAAAGATGTGGGTAAACGTGCACACGGCGACCGAACCCCACAATCAGAGATTAACGAACTGCTGGTCGAACACGCCCGCGACGGACAGTCAGTTGTCCGGCTCAAAGGCGGCGATTCGTTCGTCTTCGGTCGCGGCGGTGAGGAAGCCGAGTATCTTGCGACCCACGATGTGCCCTTCGAGGTCGTCCCCGCAGTGACCTCAGCGGTCGCTGCGCCCGCCGTCGCCGGCATTCCGGTCACACACCGTGATCACGCCTCGAGCGTCTCGTTTGTGACCGGCCACGAAGACCCGACCAAACCCGAGTCCACAGTCAACTGGAAGGCGCTGGCCGAGACTGGTGGGACCATCGTCGTCCTCATGGGCGTCACCCGTCTCCCCGACTACACCGATGCGCTGTGTGAGGCCGGCATGAATGCTGAAACGCCCGTTGCACTCGTCGAACGCGCGACCTGGCCGAACCAGCAGGTCGCAACGGGAACTCTCGAGACGATTGTCGAGGCACGCGATACGGTCGGGATCGAACCGCCCGCGATCACCGTCATCGGCGACGTTGCGGGCACGCGCGACTCTGTCGTCGAGTTCCTCGCGAACGAGTCCGGTGTTGGCGCTGGTACCGACGGCTCCGCACCAGCAACTCGAGAGTGACAAAAGTCCTGAGACCGAACGACATACAATGGCTACCGCTCCCACCGTTGCTGTCTTTCGACCTGACGACGACCGGATCGATGACGCCGTCTCATTGCTCGAGTCGCTCGGGGCCGACCCCGTTCCTGACCCAATGCTGGCCGTCAAGCCGACCGGCCACACACCACGGACCGATGCCGACTACGTCGTCCTGACGAGCAAAACCGGCGCTGAACTCGTCGCCGACGCCGGCTGGGACCCCGGCGAACAAACCGTCTGTGCAATCGGCCCCGCAACGGCCGACGCACTCGAGGACGTCGGCTATGCCGTCGATTTTATCCCCGAAGAGTACACCTCGAGCGGCCTCGTTAGCGATCTCGAAGCCGACGTCGACGGCGCGCGCATCGAAGTCGCCCGCAGCGATCACGGCAGTCCAATCCTGCTCGAGGGACTCGAGGACGCAGGCGCGTACGTTCACGAGACCATCCTCTACCGACTGGTCCGACCCGAGGGAAGCGGAAGCTCGGCCGAACTGGCCGCCACAGGCGACCTCGAGGCCGCCTGTTTCACCTCCTCGCTGACCGTCGAGCACTTCCTCGAGGCTGCCGATGCGCGCGGCGAACGTGACGCGGCACTCGCCGGCCTCGAGAAGGCTGTTGTCGGCGTTATCGGCGATCCTACGGCCGAGACCGCTCGGTCGCTCGGTGTCGAGGTCGATCTGGTCGCAAGCGAGGCGACGTTCGACGCGCTTGCCCGCGAAACGATCGACGCGCTCGCTGAGGATTGACCCAGGACCGCGACTTTATCAGGAAAGGCGCACCAAGAGTGTCTCGATGGCCGGGCCGATTCCCGAACTCGAGGAGCGAGCGACGCGTTGTGCACAGCGGCTGTGTGAAGCCGACCGCGTCCTGCTGGCTTCGCATATCGACGCCGACGGACTCACGAGCGGCGCAATCGCGACGCAGGCACTCGAGCGCGCGTCGATTCCCGTCGAAACCGTCTTCGAGAAGCAACTCGACGACGACGCGATTGCAGCGATTGCCGACACGGGGTACGATACCGTCCTCTTTACTGACTTCGGGAGCGGCCAACTCGACTGTATTGGTGAGCACGAAGACGCGGGCGATTTTACGCCCGTCATCGCTGACCACCACCAGCCCGCCGACCGCGACACCGAGTACCACCTCAATCCACTCCTGTTCGGCATCGACGGTGCGTCCGAACTCTCCGGCGCGGGCGCAAGCTACGTCCTCGCGCGGGCACTCGCAGACGTTTCGGACGAAACTAACGTTGCGACGGACGGCGGAACGGCGACAACAGACACAGCGACCACAGCCCACCCCGACAACCGCGACCTCGCCGCACTCGCCGTCGTCGGTGCCGTCGGCGACATGCAAGCCTCCGGCGGCGCACTCGAGGGCGCAAACGAACAAATCGTCGCCGAAGGCGTCGATGCTGGCGTCCTCGAGACCGGGAAAGACCTCGCCCTCTACGGGAAACAGACCCGTCCGCTCCCGAAACTCCTCGAGTACGCGAGTGACGTCCACATTCCGGGCATTTCGAACAACGAAGCCGGGGCGTTGCAGTTCCTCGAGAATCTCGACCTCGAGCTCAAAGCCGACGGCGAGTGGCGGCGCTGGTCCGGACTGACCAACGACGAGAAACAGACCGTCGCGAGCGCACTCGTCCAAAAAGCCGTCTCAACTGGCGTCCCCGCAGGGAAAATCGACGGCCTCGTCGGCACTGCCTACGTCCTCGCTGACGAACCCATTGGGACCGAACTCCGCGATGCCAGCGAGTTCTCAACGCTGCTCAACGCAACCGCCCGCTACGAGCGTGCCGACGTCGGCCTCGGCGTCTGTCTTGGCAATCGGGAGGGCGCACTCGAGCAAGCCCGAACGCTGCTTCGAAACCACCGACGAAATCTCTCCGAGGGAATCACGCTTGTCACGAACGAGGGCGTCACCCACGAGGACCACGTGCAGTGGTTCGACGCCGGCGACCGCATCCGTGAAACCATCGTCGGCATCGTCGCCGGCATGGCAATGGGCAACGACGGCGTCAGTCACTCGAAACCGATCTTCGCCTTCGCCGCGAAAAACGACGACGAAACGAAGGTCTCAGCGCGTGGCACACACAGTCTGGTTCGACAAGGACTCGATCTCTCGAGTGTAATGAGCGAGGCATCACAGGCCGTCGGCGGCGATGGCGGCGGCCACAACGTTGCAGCCGGGGCAACAGTTCCCGCCGGGACCGAATCCGAGTTCATCGAGCACGCTGACAACCTTATTGGCGACCAGCTCGGCTAGGGACGGTCCATCGACGCTGGCACAGTCGGGAGAAGCGGTGCACGCGATGTCAGAAGATACGTCGATTTTCGGACGGCCCCTTTGGTGTACTGTACCGTACTCTTGTGAACTGGCGTGCGTTTACCACGGATTTGGGTTCGACCCTCGAGAATGGCCTCAACGAGGTCGTCACCGTCAATCTCAGCTTTCGTCCGGTTCGTGGCGTCGGGTTCGACAAGGATTTCGGTGTAGGCTTTGCCGACGTTCGGGAGGTAATGAGCGTCGCTGGCTCCAATTTCTGGGTACTCACGACGACGGGCAAACGTTCGAGCGCGGCGATTGCGGTAGCCGGTAAAGAGCATCGAGTTGTATGTCTCGATCGCATCAGCATCCTGGATCCGGCGTTTGCGCACACCGTGTCGACTGCGCTGGAACGGATGGGGCACAACGGCGATGCCATCTAGTTCCCGAACCGTTTCGACAGTCTCCATGAACGGCTGGCCGGGATCGGGCCGTTCCTCAACACCGATCGCCAGAAGGTGGCCGTGCTTCGTTGAGATTTCGACACCGGGAATGCCGACGAGTCCGTACTCGGGGGCGATTTCAGCAGCGCGAATTGATTCGTCAATTTCGTCGTGATCAGTGATGACGACGCCGTCGAGACCGATGTCAGCCGCGTGTTCTAAGACGAGTTCGATCGGTTCGTGCCCGTCATAGGAGTCATCAGAGTGAACATGAAAATCGATTGCAAACGGAATCTGAGACGTCATCGCAGGGATAAGCAGTACCCCGTTGATCAGCATAAACACTGTGCTGTCGATACTGCAGGAGTCGCCAATGAGTGACCGTGGAAAACTAAGCGAGTGAAATAAAGTCGCGCTCTCAGTTGGCAGCCCGGGCTCACAGTCTGGGAAACTCTAGTAAACCAAGAAATATCTAGAAAATTGAAAAGATAACCGGTTCAGTCTTCGGTGTAGGAGCTGGCGAAGTCAACGAACTCACCCGCCCGCAACTCACGTTCATCGGGATCGAACCGACCGTACATCTCCATTTGCGTCCAATAGTCCGCGACCCGCCACGCGTTTTGCATCACACATCCGAACGCGAAGTAGAACAGCCGGGTTGCGTACCGGTGCGTTCGAATATCTGGCCAAAACTCCTGTCTCACTACCTGGTATTGGGATTCGATCTGCCAGCGGTGGCTATACTGCTTGACGAACTCCTCTACCGTGTCCTCTGCCACCCACGGATTCGTGGTCCGAAAGACGGCTGTGCGCGTATTCTCGCGTGTCGAAGGAAGATACAATTCCTTCACCACTGACGGCTCAAAGTCCCAATCCTTCTCGTCTACCGTTCGCTCCAAGATGTAGGTCGGAACATCAACGTCGATGTCCTTGTGTGCCATATACGTACAGTGGTATTTCTGGTACTTGTTCTTCCGAAGCGGGGTCAGAATCTCCACATCTCGATTGATCGTTTCTGCCAGTACCTGGTAGCCGTCGAACGCGCGGTCGGCTACGAGAAACTCCGGATTCCCATACCTCTCAGCTTGATCAAGGAGCCCTTCAACGATTTCGTGTTTGTGCGTTGTTTCGCCACCCCAGTCGGACTTAGCGGTGAGACGGTACAGCCCGAGAACTATCGGGAGCGATTGCTCGCGCGTGGTGGTGATCGTCCCATATTTGAGTGCGAACGGCGACGGGTGACTCTTGGGCATTCCGTGGACCACTTCCGCCATTCGCTCGTTCGGATCTGGGTCACCATAGTAGTTTGAAACGGTTTCGTCGAGTGCTAATCGGAGATCGGCAGGGAATAGGTCCTCGTCAGCGTCTTGCAGCTCGGAAATGGTCGAACCAACGGACTGGTGGAACGCTTCGAGGATGTCTTCTTCCGAGTAGCGTTTGATAATGTCTCTGAACCGGCTTGAAGCGGTCCCTTCGCCGGTGTTTCGTTGGTACCGGCGCGGCCCTTTGTCCGCCGAAGCGTCTACCATCCCCATATAGAGCAACTGACAAAGGTGTTCGAAGTCACTTCGCCCACACTTCCAATACGGGAAGACAAGTTCACACGCTCGCTTCGAGGCGTGCTCTTTGATTACGTCTTGATCGATCCGCGTCTCGTCGCCGCCGTCGGCTTCCCAGTCCGGATGATGCGTGATGTACCGCCAGTGCGTTTCGTACTCATGACCAGTCCGAACGACCTCATCTCCAAACTGGGAAAGGAAACGTCGAAGTTCGAAGTCGAACCGGTTCCGCTTTGCGTTCCCGGGTGTCGGGTGGCTAATTGCGTGTTCCATCCCGAGCATTTCCCGGAACCACGACCGCTCGGAGTTATCAGCGAACTCGCGGTGACTCATCCCGGTCGCTTGGATGAACAGCCACACGCGCATTGCCGTCTCGAAATCAAGAGTTCTTGACCTCACGCGTTGGATTTGATCGTCGAACGCGTGATCTGGTAGTGGTGTCTCCCCGAGCGCCTGCTGAAAGTTCTGCCCCGAGGCAAGCCGCGAGTCTAAGTACTCGATGTACCGCCGAATGAGTGCGGGTACTTTGGACACGTACGGCTCCGGTATCTCGTCGGGGTCTGGGTAGGTAAAGTCCGAAAGCTCACGCTGAGCGCCGCCGAGATCACCGTAGATTTCCTCGAAGGATTTCGACTGTGGCTCAGTCCAATTCCCGTCAGAAA
Organism: Natronolimnobius sp. AArcel1; assembly: GCF_011043775.1. Taxonomy (NCBI): domain Archaea; kingdom Methanobacteriati; phylum Methanobacteriota; class Halobacteria; order Halobacteriales; family Natrialbaceae; genus Natronolimnobius; species Natronolimnobius sp. AArcel1. The sequence goes on from NZ_JAAKXY010000002.1 coordinate 464,933, forward strand.
ATCCATCGTCATTGAACACGTTCACTGGCTAGTATTTCAAAAAGTCCTAAAAGTGTACCGAGCAATACCTACCTGTCTTCCAGCCTATAACGGTAGTTGATAGCGCGGTTTCATTATTCAGAATGTCGCTGAAACTGAACTAGGTGATTCGGTAACTACGCGTGCAAACCTATCGATGGTGTACTGATCGAGTCTATAGTATGGTCAGAAATAAACTATTAATAATCACTGGAGAGTAGGGAGACAGCACTCACTCATGCCTATCAAAGATCGAAGTAAGAGAGAAGTTGATCGGAGGCTCTCACGGCTCAGGGATGAATATGGAACCTTTCCAGTGGACGAAAAGACGGTCACTAACGATCCAGAGTTCTTCGAGCACGGTCGAGATTTAGTGAAAGATGGCTGGATTGGAGATGCAGGAGCATGGGTCACGGACGATTCGAACAGAGTACTCCTGATTCGACACAGCGGAAGTACGGATCAGTGGGGAACACCAGGAGGCGGCCACGAACCCGAAGAAACGATGGAGGAAACGGCTCTCCGTGAGGTTCGAGAGGAAACCGGGATCGATTGCACCATCACCGACGTCTTTTGGGCCCGTCGCAAGACTGTCGTTCTGGAGACTGACCCGGATCAGCGATTCTACATGCTCACCGTACAGTTTGAGGCAGATTCTGAAGGAGGTGAGATCTCGATCAGTGATGAAGAGGTCGTGGAGGCCAGATGGTTCTCGGAATCACCGGGAAACGTCGCTGATTTCCTCGAAGGGAGGGTACAGACGTGGAACAGCAGAAGCGACCAATGAACGTGTTTGCTTTCGACCGTGACTATACTGTCGACGTGAGCCCGCATCCCGAGCGACCAGTCGTCCCGCTCGGATGGATTATACATCTCGATGAGGAGACTGAGCACGAAGTGTGGGCAATCGGAAATCAGGACCTCAAGGCCGAGGCGGACATCCCCGGTATACAGGAACTCATTCGTCGGTTGGACAACAAATGGTACGAGAAAATCGGCGAACGAGCGGACGAAGAGTGGTTCGATGAGTGGCCGACACGGAAAGAACGACTTCGAATGCTCGAAGAACTGTTCCCACGAGCAACGGAATACATCGTGGTTGACGATGCCGACCTTTCAGACGTCGAAAGGTGGACCCACTATTTCGCTTGGGACTTCGTTGAAGCGGTCGAGTCCGGTACGATAGACACGGAATTCCCTGATAAGTAGCTCTCTGTACTTACCGTTCGTCGAGAGTCTCAAAGAGAGTATGAAAACAGTTCTATGACACCCTCCCCACGTGAGTTTGCGTTCCAACTCTGAGAGCAAAGTCTAGGCGGCTTTGCGACGCAACCGTTCTTTATCTAATTACTTTCACGAAAAGAGGGGTGCTAGACACTAGATACGTGTCTGACGTTCTCTAGGAGAGATTTTTCATATGCAACCAACTACTTTTCCACTTCTCTAATTGGCGAGTCCTGATACTGACAGAGACGATATTTCGTATCGCACAGTGTGGTTTATGACCCATACCAGGGCAAACGAAGACAACTGCGAATAGACACTCACAGTCGACCGATTATTTGGTCTCTGCCGCCGTGTCCGTCCCTGGTATAAAATCCGAGAGTGAAACCCGTTTGACCACCGCGGAGACGTCGAATGGATCCTCGAGCACATCGGCTTTGTCGTGAACACGGTGCATACACTCGAGCAATCCCTCGAGTGCGGCACCGCGGGTTGACACGCGGCCAATAGTAGCCGTGTGTAGTTGCTCGCCGATTGAGTAGCGATAGCGCAGTTCCCAGTAGTAGTTGAGGCCGAGACCGGGGTGACAGCGGTCGGCGGTCGTTCGGTCTGCAACGAGTTCGATCGGTGGCCGGCTGTAGCGATATCGAAACCGCCCCTCACAGAGCTCGGCTGCGCCCCATCCCGGCGGCAACGCTTCTGGTGGGATCGGTCGCGGGTTCGAGGGCATATGAGTGGGTATCGCGAGTGGCAGTGGAGTGGATTATCCTTGCGTACGCACCCATCGTTTGTGCCACCGAATAGGGCATCAGCGCTGGCGAGTGTCCAATATACCGGAACTGCGAACGCAACCGTTCACCGGAGCGTACCGAGCCAGACTGACTGCCAATCGTCCGACTTTTGTCCTCGCTCGCGCTGTATTCCCGTATGGCCGATTTCGATCCCGAGAAATTCGAAGACAAGTACGCCAACTACTTCCCCGAACTCCAGCAGGCGTACAAAAACGCGTTCAACCGAATGAACGACAAGTATGACTCCGAACTCGTCCACGCAATCGACCAGCAAGTGCTCAACGAGAGCGAGCCGTTTTATGCCGGCGATGGCGAGTTCACGATCGAACTCCCCGATAACCCCTACGGGCGGCTATCGGGCGTCGTCGTCGAACAAGACCGCTTCGAAGAAGTCCTCGAGATTCACGTCGGCGAAATCGAAACCGAACTCGAGCGCGTCTTCGAGTTTGAATAGGCTGAAACAGGCCGGTTGATCCACTTCTACTGTGACTCGACCCGTGACGCGGCCGTGCCGGTAGGTCGGAGAACCCCGTTCGAGACGATCACAACAGGTCGACCGAACACGAACGACGGAAGGTTTAGGGGCTCCCACACCCAAGTGGCTCGTATGAGTACCGACACCCAGAACGACGGGGACGACCTCGAGGATCGCGTTTCGAACTTCCTGCGGCGGAACTTCCCACAGATTCAGATGCACGGCGGCAGCGCAGCAATTCAGGATATCGACCGCGAGAGCGGTGAGGTCACCATCGCACTGGGCGGTGCCTGTAGTGGCTGTGGCATCTCGCCGATGACGATTCAGGCGATCAAGAGCCGAATGGTCAAAGAGATCCCTGAAATCGAGAAAGTCAACGCCCACACCGGCATGGACGGCGGTGGCGACATGGGCGGCGGCGGTGGCATGGAGCCGTCGTTCCCCGGCGAAACCGTCGACGACGACGGTGCAGCCGACGAAGGACCGGAAGCCCCGTTCTAAGCGTTCAATCCGTTTTCGAGCTGTTTTCGCTTTCGTTTTCGGACCCACTCAGCGGATGCCAGCACCAGCTTCCCAGGTTCGTACGAGCGCCGCTAACTGCCAATTCGCTGGGACGGCAACCGAGTCGGGTGCCTGCTCAACGACGTATCCGTTTATCGCGTCAATTTCAGTCCGCCGACCGGCACGAACGTCTTGGGCCATCGACGACGTGTTTGCAGCCGTCTCGCCGGCAACCCGCTCGAGCGCGTCGACGGCCGTTTGATCTGGGAGTGACACGCCATTTTCGCGGGCGACACGGGCCGTCTCGCGCGCTGCCGCTCGAGCGAGGTCGGCCGCTGGCTCCTCGAGAATGGTCGCATTTGTCGTTTCGGTCAACGCCGTAATCGGGTTAATCCCCGCATTAACTGCGAGTTTCTCCCAGAGCCGACGCGGCATGTCGGTCGCGACCGTCGTCTCGAGTCCAGCCGCCTTGAACGCTGTGCCGACCCGCTGGACAATGGGTGTTCGACCGCCAGATCGCGCCCCGAGGACGACAGTTCCTCGGCCAGTACACGCCACGACACCTGGCTCCTCGAGGAGTGCGCCATAGGAGACAGTTCCGGCGAGAACGGGGCACTCGAGGCGGTCTGCAAGGAGGGTTTCGTTCCCCATTCCGTTCTGAACCGAGAGAACGGCATCGAACGAGCCGGTCGCCAGTTCGGCGGCGGCAGACGGGGTATCGAAGGCCTTGACGGCGACAATCGCGAGGTCAGCCGAGAGTCCGGTGATGTCGGTCGTCACCGCAGGGGTGACGTGATCATCGAACTCCCCCGTGAGCCAAAGGCCGCCATCGCGGAGCGTCCGGGCCTGTGCCGGGCGAGCAACGAGTGTGACCTCGTGCTCCCGGGCGAGCAGTCCACCGAGGAGACTCCCAAGGCTGCCAGCACCGAACACGACGATATCCATACTCGAACGTGTGAGTACGGGATGAAAACAGATTCGGCCAGCATGCGCTCGAGGACGAGACGAGAAATCTGTGGGACAGTATATATGATAAACCATAGAGTGCAATATAGAATATCATCTTAGCGAGAAAGTCGTGAACGACGGCCAGGACCGTGTCGGCTTCTGCTCACGGGCCGCAGGCCCGTTCGCACGGCCCGAGGAATCTTCGATCCTTCGCTGTCCTCCCCACCCTACTCGCTTGTGCTTCCGCCGAGCCGGAAGCCCGGCGTCGTCCGAAAATCAGAGATTTTCGGGATCACGAGAATCTTCGATTCTCGAACGACTCCTTGAGGGTGGGGCCTCCGCTTCGTACTTAGTGAATTACCACTAAATTCGATTTTCAGCGCTTCTAACGGGTGGACGAGGCGTTTAACACGACTCGAGACGTTCCAGTAAATGAGGTGTGTTAGTATGACTCAAGAAATAGATAGCAAATCCGCAAACAAAGAGGAGACAGAACTGCCAATCGGGGAGCCAACAGAGCCAGACGAGCGACCGCATCACTTCTGGCGCTGTTCGAACTGCGGCGAAACGGGCCGTCTGTCGGATGAATTACCCGCTACGTGTCCGAACTGCGGTAGCCCAAAAGAGGAGTTGTACTATCGAGAAGAGGACTGATCGACCCGAAGATCGGATTGCTACCGTGTGCTCGCCGCTACATGAAGTCTTCAATCCCGCTTTGTTTGTTCTTGTCATTCTCGAAGATACTCTCGAGTGAGGCCTCGAGCACCTCGAGGCGCTGTTTCGTGTAGGGTCGGCAATTGTACTCGTCGGCAACCTGAATCGCTGTCTGCATGTACTTATTTACCGAGCCCTGGTGGACGGTGAGATTGACGCGGCCGCCACACTCCCGGCAGTCGCCGGTCAGGGGCATTCGGCGGAACTTCTCGCCGCAGTCGAGACAGCGGGTTTCCTGCCGGGAAAACGCACGCAGGTTCCCGATCAGATCCGGCAGGAAGTGATACTCGATCACTCGCTCAGCCACGTCAGTTTCGTCGACTGCCTCGAGTTTGCGCGATAACTCGAGTTGGGCGTCCATCTTGTCCATCATCGAGCCGAGCGTCTTGTACGCCGAGAGGTCGGGCCCCATCGCGATGTCGGTGGTGTCGTGGGTGTGTTCGAACCCGGTGTACTCGTCGTCAGTGCCGAGTGTATCTTCGCCAATCTGGATGTCGACGGACTCGGGGTCGGCCTGCTCGCGACTGGCGAGGTAGAACTCGCGTGGGTACTGGCTGACGATATCCATATTGTGTGCCTCGTCGTCGATTTCGGCGGGATCAATTCTCGAGGACATGACGAGCGGAGCGTCCATTTTCCCCCCACGCTGATCCGGCAGGAAACTCTTACTAAAGTTGAGAAGTCCGTCCATGAGCAACATGACGCAGTCTTCATCACCGTCACATTGCTTTTGAGACATGTTGTTTGCAATGAGAGAATGTGTCTCTGTGACGGTAAGACAGTAAACCGAATCGACGCTTGATTCGACATATTCGACCGACGAAATCTGGTCAACAAGATATCCATCACCGCCACCGTCGAAGACGCGTCGTCTGCTCGGAACGATATTTTTGACGTGCAACTGCAGTTGATCTTCTTTTCGAGGCAAATGGAACCCCACGGTATCGGCGAACCGACTTGCGTCTTGAGACGAAATTTCGAGAACGTACGACGGTGCGGACATCGATGGATCGTCAAGGTCGTAGAAATCAGGGAATTTCTCACAGAGTGGAACGGGATCAGTGATCGTAACTCGGCCACAAATGCCCAATCGATTCAGTAGCGCGAGCAGGTCTTCCTTGAGTTCGGTGCTGACCGTCGTCGCAGAGACCAGAAGTGCGTTCGCGTCGACACCGCCATCACCACTGAAATAGCCCCGAAGATAGGCCGAAACAATATCGTCCGATGCATCGAAGACGGGTTGTGGGACGCGCTTTGTCTCTGCAAAGATTCCTGCCTCGAGCACCGAATCGAAGAAGGTGCGCAAGAGTCGGCCCGAAACAGTCACCTTCGCCTCGTTTTCGCGGTACGGTTCGACGCCGAACTCCTCCCGAAGTGCGTCGACGTAGAAGTCGCGGGCCTCGGTTTCGGTTCCACAAATCGTCGTCTGATGTATCGTTCCTTTCGGCGTTTCCTGTTCTCGCGCGAACCCTTCGGCGGCGTAATATCCAAGCAGAGTTCCGACCCGCTCGTTGAGTTCCACGAATCGATTGATCTCAGTTCGGTCACGTCGCATGCCGAGTTGGACATCTTCCGGGACGAATTCAAGGAGTTGTCCACGGGTATCGAACAGTTCGAGAAGCAGATCCACGGGGAAACTCTTTCGATACAGATAGTTACTGAAGGTCTTCTTGCTCAGGTCGAAGTACTCGGCCGTACTCGTGAGCGGATAGAACCGCCCATCCCACTCGTCACTGAGTCGATTTTCGAAGAGTTCATACAGTCGATCCTTGTCCAGACCTTTGATCATCAGTCGGGACAGATCGATGGTATCGACCTCGAGGAATTCCTCGAGGAGGTCGAACACGCGCGGGTCGTCGTCCGTATCGACGACATCGAGGTGTTCGGGGACGACGACGTGGTCCGCCGCCGTGAGTTTGGCGGCCCGTTTCGACTGGAGTCGTCCGTCTTCGTAGACGTGGACCTCGTGGTCCGGCGTGAGCTCGATTTCGCGACCGCTCCCCGTCTCGAGTCGAACGAGGTGGTCGGGAGCGGGATGTTTCGAGATTGCTTCGACCGGTTTTCGCGTAAGATCCCCGGTATCGTCGATCGAGGGGACGGTAACGTCACCGTCGATTTCCTGGACGAGCGTTCCAAAATCGTCCGTTTCAGGATCATCGAGGCGTTCCTCGACGAGTGTTTCGATCGGTTCGTGGTGCCACTCGTTTGCCTCATCCTGATACCAGAGTTTCGTCTCCGGATGGAAACAGTTTCGCCGTTTCGCGGCGTGAAAGTACGGATGCGCGTATCCGACTGCCGCGCTCGTGAACCCAATCACTCTCCCGACAGTTGCTGCACTCGTGTGGGGTGCCATCCCGAAGACAAGTTCACCAACGAGTTCCGTCCGGTCCTCGAGTTCGTAGAACGGCTCGAGGCCGTAGTACTGCTCGAGTAAGTCGTCGATGAATGCGGCCGTTTTCAGCATGTGCTCGGCAGCGCCATCCGAGAGGACAACGTCTTGCACTTTGAGTTCGACGAGTTGGTCCTCGTGCGTCAGTGGCTCGCCGTGGATATCTTCCTCGTAGCCAAGCGCCTGCAGTTGGCCGACATCGACGTCGAGTTCGCTGGCTCGGACCGATGTAACGGGGAGGTCGGTCATGTCGTAGCGAACGGTGCCGTCTTTGAACGCCGACACGTCGTTTTTGGCCCGCAGAATCCCTTTCTCCATTGGTTCGGGAATCTTGTTCGTCGAGGTCAAACCCTTGACGCCTTTGAGAATGTCAAAGGCGTTCTCGCGTTCGCCGACCGACTCGAGGGCGTTGCGGAACTCTGCGTTGATGTCGACTTCGCGATTCTCGACGCAGGTGCCCTCGATTTCACAGTGGCCACACTCGACGCGGCCAGCGTCGTCTGGCTCGAGTGTGTCGTCGCAGTCAGGACAGCGGTAGTCAGGTTCGGTGCGCTCGCCACAGTCTGGGCAGCGGTTTTTGAAGGTTTCGTCGGTACTACAGGCCGAGTTCTGACAGCGTTGTCGGCCGACCTGAATCTCGACGATACCAGGCGTGTCCTGCATCGTCTCGGCGTGTTTGGCCGCGTCGGCGACGTTTCGCTGCGTGCCGCCGGCCTCGCCGATGGGAAAGAGCGTGTGAACGGCGGGGCTCAGATCGCGACTTTCGGATTTCTCGGGTCGACCCATTCGGTTGCCGACTCGCGTCGGTGCGCGTTCGCGAACACGGAATGGGGCGACTTCGTTGACCGCCTCGAGGGCGTTATCGCCGTCCTCGTCGTGGCCCCAGGTCCGAGCGTGCTCGGAGAGTTCGTCGTCGCTCCAGGTGCGCTCGAAATCGATAGTCGGCTCCTCGCTTCGACTGTCGGGCTCGAGCGCCGCGCCATCGGTGACTGCCTGGCGCGGTTCACAGCCGACCGTGTGCGCGAGCGGGCGCCATTCGTCGATCTCGAGGCGATTCTCATCCGGGCGCTGGCGGTGTTCAATGACGATCGTCTCGAGAGAATCGCGGACGGCATCTGTGTACTCGAGGACGAGCGTGCCGTCCCCGGCGTCGCTACCATCGACGGCGTCTTCGACTTGCCCATCGGCGACAGCGGCCGCGAGCGCACAAAACGCCTCAACTGAGATGTCGTGCCAGAGGTAGGTGTACTCCGGGTGAAGTGGGGCGTCGTACTCGAGTGCCCACTCCAATGCCTCCTCAGGGTCGGGAAACTCGAGATCGATTCGGGGGTCGTCCTCGAGCGCCTGTGTGTCCGCGCCGGCGGCCTCGAGGTCCTGGACCCACCACTCGTAGGTGTAAGAGGCGGGTGCGAGTGGGTGATTATTCTCGACGAACTCGCCGTAGTTGACCAGATACTCGCCGAGGTCGAGGATTTTCTCGACACCGTTTCGGATCTCGAGGGCGTCCTCGGGGTCGTCGATCCGGCGCACGTCGCCGTTTGCGAGTTTGACAGTCGGCCCTTCAACGGAGTCGACCGGGACAACTCCCGCTGCTTTGCCAGGGCGTTCGGTCTTGATCTGGGTGCCCGTCGCGAGGAAGTCGTCTACGAGGTGCATCGCGGCGGGGTGGACACCCGCAGTCGCAAAGCCGTGATTGCGCGCGCGGCCATAACGCAGTCGAAATCCACCCTTCGCGCAGGGATGGGAAAAGACTGGGCGGCCGGCAATGAGGTCCCGAAGGAACTTCTGTGACTCTTCGACGCGCGGGGGGCCTGCCGGTTCGTCGGCGTCGCCATCGCCGTCTGCATCCTCCGCGGTTTCGTCACCGTCCGATCCGTCGCCGTCGGCTTCCTCGCTTTCTGCATCAGCGTCACTCGAGTCGTCGCTGTCGCCGTAGTTACCGTCGATCAGATCCTGGAGCCACGGCCAGTCGATCTCATCGAGATTCCGGGTGTAGCGCTGGATCTTGGGTGCTTTGAGCGCGATTCCCTCAGCCATGACCAGACACATCCCACCACGGGCGCTGTTAGTGTCGACGCGCTCGAGATCACGAAAGCCCGACACCTCCTCGTCGCCCGTCGCCTCGCCGTCCAGCATGATCGGCATGTGCTTGGCGATGAACTTCGTCTCCTTGTCCTTGGGCGTGTACTGGAGGCCGGTTTCCTTGTCGTAGAGGCCAATTTCTTCGGCGTAGCGTTCGACCTCCTCGTCGCGGGCGTCGTATTGGCCCATGCCGACGAGTGCGCGGGTGTAGTCCGCGACGAGGACGGAGAGCGCCTGTGCGGTCCCACCCGCGGAACGGATCGGACCGGCGTAGTAGACATTGACGAACTCCGAGCCGTCGTCGTTGGTCAGAATTTCGACCTTGTCGATTCCCTCGATGGGGGCGGCGACGACACCCTCCGTGAGGAGGGCAACGGCTGTGCGGACCGCGCCTTCGACCTTGCCCGCTTTCGTCTCGTAGTCGCCGACACGACCCTCTGCGAAGTCTTTCGCGAGTTCGAGTGCAGCCTCCTCACGAGACATTTCGCCCTCGAGTTCGCGTACGCGCTCGGCGACGCCGTCGATGCCCAGAATGTTCTCGACGCGGTCGGCCATGTCCCGTGCGGTCGGGATTTCGACCTCGGGTTTCGGATCGCCACCGCGTTCTTTGGCCTCCTCGGCGACGTCAAAGGCCTCCTCGAGTTGTGATTCGAGCCCCTCGAAGTACTGTTCGTCTTCCTCGCGCATATCAGAGCCAGAGATCGAGTTCGGTGGTCTCGTCGTACTCGCGCTCGAGTGGGTCCTCGAAGACGCGCATGTGTACCTCGCCGGCCCAGACGGTGGCCTCGTTCAGATGGCCGGCGTAGGTGGTTCCCTCGTCGTCGGAGAGAACGGCGTGCGTGTGGGCGAACCGCTCCCCGTTCAACAAGGAGACGTTTCCGACGCAGGCGGCGACCTCGAGCGGTTCGTCGAACGCGATGGGGTAGTACTCACAGTCGGTTTGATCGTAAAACCAGAGTTCCGCATCCTGCACTGCGCCGAGTGCGCTGAACCAGGCCGCATCGGCTTCGACCTCGTCCGCGAGCGACTCGATTTCGCTTCGCCAGTCGGCCCCCGTCTCGAGACGGGCCACATACTCGGCTGCCGTCTCGACCTCGCGATAATCCATACGTTCAGGTGTCGGGGGACGCCATCAAAAAGGTTGAGGAACGCCACTCATCGGGACCGACTCGAGAAGTCTGTCGTGGTTGTTCATTCGAACGAGTAAGAAGCGTAACCAACACGGTTTATCGGCGGAAAAATGCTTATCCGTCTCGCAGCAGTATTTACTCATGGATGAGTAAGATACTCGCAATCCTGGCAGCGTACACGAAAACCGGCGCAAAGATCCGACGAACAATCGAACACTCTCCACAGTTCGGAGAGACAGACAACACCGACGACGAAAGTCCAACCGGACGCATTCCACCTGGTGGGATGCTCACCGGGTAACAGGGGTGAAACTGGTGAGTTCCACCACAGCACACGCTATTTTCCGTGATTATGAGTAATCAGCGAGAAGTCCTCCTCGGATACCGATATCGAAATCAAAATCGATACGACCCGCAATTCCCCACTCCCTTTATCGCCACGCTGGAAGCGTCGGCGCGTCTTTCGCTTCCATCGACAGCCATGCGTCATCAGCTGTAATGTCGGCGATGACGTACTCGCTGCCGTTGCTCGCGTCGGCTTCGTCGATTGAACCAACGATCGTCGTCTCGTCTGCCATGGCGTGGGGGTTCGTCGCCATGTATGTGAGTGTCTCCCACAGGCATATAAAGTCGTCGAATCGAACTATCCGGCAAACGAGGGAATCATCCCGTCAGGGAAACACTGGGTTTATACTCATTTTCGCCGTAGCGTGGGGACATGAACGTAGCTGACGCGATGACGCCTCGCGAAGATGTGGTGACCGCTGAACTACCGGGCACCCGCTCGGACGTCCTCGAGTACCTTCAGGAACGGTCATTTTCGGCCGTGCCGGTCGTCAAACCGACCGACGATAACGGGCCGGAGTACCGCGGCCTGATCTCTCGTGAGGAACTGATCGAGCAGCCAAACGAAGACCAACTCGTCATGCTCATGGACGACGTTGCGACGACGACGCGCGAGACAAGTCTCGAGGATGTCGCGCGGACGATGGTCGAGGAGAACGCACGTCGCGTGCCCGTCGTCGACGGCGACTTTGAGGGGATCATCACGGTAACTGACGTGATCCACGCCATTGCGACCGGCGACCAGGATGCGGAGGGAACGGTCGGCGACTACGGCAGCACAAATGTTAACACGACGTACGAGGGTGCGCCCCTGCCTGTCGCCGAGCGCGGACTCTCCTATGCGAACGTTCCCTACACCGTTGCGCTCTCTGAGGACGGCGAGATGACCGGCGTCCTGACCGAAGTCGACATCATCGACGTCGCCCGCATCGTCGAAGGCGAAGAGTCGACCGGCGACAACTTCCCGGATCAGGACTCACAGTGGTCCTGGGAAGGAATCAAAGGCGTCGGAAGTCGCTACCTGCCAACCCGAGATATTGAAATTCCAAACGGGCCGGTCAGCGAGTTCATGACCGACGACGTCGTGACGGCATCGGCCGAAACGTCGCTTCAGGATGCCGCACAGGACATGATCAGCAACGACATCGAACAGATTCCGATGGTGACCGGCGAACAGCTCGTCGGCATTGTCCGCGATATCGACATTCTCGAGGCACTCTATGAGTAACGCAGAACCCGAAACGGAGACGGAAGATGCAACGAGCGAGAAACTGGTCGAACTCGCCAAGCGCCGCGGGTACTTCTTCCAGTCCTCGGGCGCCTACGGCGGCGTCGGCGGCTTCTATACCTTCGGCCCACAGGGCGCGTCCCTGAAAGACAACGTTGAGGATGCCTGGCGCGACTGCTTCGCCGTCGCCGAGGGCAACATGGAGATCGACGCGCCGACGATCATGCCCGAACCCGTCTTCGAGGCGTCTGGCCATCTCGATACCTTCGACGACATGCTGATTGAGTGTCCCGAGTGCGAGACGAGCACGCGGGCAGACCACCTCGTCGAGGACAACACCGAGTACGAGGACGCAGAGAGCCTGCCGATCCCAGAAGTTGAGGAAGTCATCGCGGAGTACGAACTCGCCTGTCCCGAGTGCGGTGCTGGACTGGCCGATGTCGCTGTCGAAAACTTCAACCTCATGTTCGCGACGAATATCGGCCCCGGCGACGCCGATCCGGGCTACTTGCGCCCCGAGACCGCACAGGGCATCTTCGTCGAGTTCCCTCGGCTCAAAGAGTACGCGCGCAATCAGCTTCCGTTCGGCGTCACCCAGATCGGTCGTGCCTACCGCAACGAGATCAGCCCGCGCCGGTCGATCATCCGTACGCGAGAGTTTACCCAGGCTGAACTCGAGTACTTCATCGACCCCGAATCCGACGAGCCAGACCTCTCGAGCGTCGAAGACGTGGCGGTAACGCTCTATCCCGCAAGTGAGCAAAACAGCGAGGACGGCGACGAACTCGAGACGACCATCGGCGAGGCCGTCGATGAGGGCATAATCAGCGATGAGTGGGTTGCGTACTTCCTCGGCGTCGCGAAGCCGTGGTACGAGTCGGTCGGCGTCGATATGGACCGGTTCCGGTTCCGCCAGCACCTCTCAGGCGAGCGCGCACACTACGCCGCCGACTGTTGGGACGCCGAAAGCGAAATTGATGGCAACTGGATCGAGATGGCTGGTTTCGCCAACCGGACCGACTACGACCTCTCGAAACACGCCGAGTACTCCGACGACCGCTTTACCGTCTTCAAGCAGTACGACGAGCCCAAAACCGTCGAACGCGCCACGGTCGATCCCGATATGAGCTATCTCGGCCCCGAATTCGGCGGCGACGCACAGGCCGTCGTTGCCGAACTCGAGGACCTCGCGGCCCGCGACCGTACTGCATTCGAGGGCGACACCGTCGAGATCGACCTCGAGGGCGAGACCCACGACCTCCCCGTCGAGAAAACCGGCTTTGCAGTCGAAGAACAGACCGAGGCAGGCGAGCACATCCTGCCACACGTCATCGAACCCTCCTTCGGTGTCGACCGCTTGGTCTACACCGTCTTGCACCACGCCTACCGCGAGGACGAGGTGGCCGGCGAGGAGCGAACCTATCTCGAACTCGAGCCCGAAGTCGCGCCCACGTTCGTCGGCGTCTTCCCACTGCAGAACGATGACGAACTCGAGGCCCAAGCTGACGAGATCGTCGCTGCCCTGCGCGCGGAAGGACTCTCTGTGACGTACGACGACTCGGGCAACATCGGTCGGCGCTACCGCCGACAGGACGAAGTCGGCACGCCCTTTTGCGTGACCGTCGACTTCGAGACCATCGAAAATGAGGAGACGACCGTCACCGTCCGCGAGCGCGACTCGACCGACCAGAAACGGCTTTCCGTCGACGGACTCGCTGAGACGCTCGCCACGATTCGAGCGGGCGATCTCGAGTTCGACGAGCTGTAGCGGTCGTTTTCACCACCATGTTGCAGCGAGGTCGACCAGCCCCCACGCGACGGCAGTCAGGAGAACGAGGTAGAGACCGTTTCCGATCGTCGAAAAGACGAGAAATCGACCGGCTGGATAGCCGCTTAGTCCGGCTGGAATACTCAACAGCGACCGAACGCCAGGAATCGCGTTCGTGACCACGAGCGCGGTTGCACCGAATCGATCGAACAATCGAGTGGCCACGCGCAACCGCCGCTCACCGATCTGCTTGTGGATCACTGATGGAACCTGATCAGCATACGGAACCCGTCTACGAATTCCGAAGTATTCGGGGCTGTCCGCGTTGAAGCCACGATACAGGGTAAACTGTCCGAGGGTGGCCGCGAGGACCGACAATCCCGCAACCACGAACAGAACGAAATCAGTTGGAACGACGAGGACGACGTAGGCGAGATAGAACGTCGCGGGTGGAGTGAGTTTGCCGATCACCATTCCGTCGAAATAAAACAACAACAGGAAAACCGGAACCGCAAGCGCCTGCAACAGGACGACAATTCCCTCGACGGTGGCTATCACGGCGGATCGCGCCCCAGCGTCGTCGTTCGAGACCAAACGAGCAGGAGAACGAGCAGCCGACTTGAGGCGGATGCGACCATCGAGAGTCCGCGAGAGAACTGCACTGGTCGCCGAATCATATCGTCAGGTTTGGCGACACCACCATAAGCACACCGGCAGCCAAGACTGGCAGACAGCTAAGGTTTTTGACCGTTGAACAGCTGTACTGACTGTTGTCCGGCAGTTCAACATCTCAGAATGTAGGTCGACGAATGGTCGGTGGTGTCAGCGGCCAATATGTAACCGACGGACTGAAGGTCACATCCTTCGAGAAAAGAGGTGATGGCCGACGAACTCAAAAGACGACTCGTCCACGCAAGCGGCTCCGGGCTGGTCGCACTCTATCTCCTCGCGAACTATCTCGAGATTGGACTCACCTGGGACTCTTTCCGCATCCTGATGGTCATCCTCTCGCTCGGAGTGATCGGCCTCGAGTTCCTTCGACTCCGCGTCGGCCTCGAGTGGTGGATATACGAGAAACTGACGCGTGACTACGAACAGGACCAGTTTGCCGGCTACGGCTACTACATGGTGAGTATGACGGTAGCTGTGCTCGTCTTCGAGCCCCACATCGCTCTTCCCGCGATGTTGATGCTCTCACTCGGCGACCCGATCAGTGGCGCTGTCTCTGATGACTCGCTCAAGACGGTCAAAAGCCCAAAAGTGCTCGTTACGATGTTCGTCGTCTCAGCACTACTGGCGACGCCGTTTCTCTACGAGTCGCCCCTGGCTGTCCTCGCGGCCGCCCTTGGCGCGACCATCGCTGACGGCGTCAAGGTCCGAATTGGCGACTTCATCGTCGACGACAACCTGACAATTCCGATCTACGCGTCCGTGCTGGCGTGGCTCGCACTCGAGTTCGCGCCGCTGTAGGTCGCTGCTTGTGGAATTTTCGGCTCCGGTGCGGATACTGTGCTGGCAAACGTGCCACCGCTTGAGCTATCTTTAAACAGCGAGAGAATCCCGCCGTTTACGGCGAGGAGGATGTCACGTTGATAGAAATGCATATACGCTCTCCACAGAGTCACGAATACCGATGGCAACCGCTGACTCCCCCCTCCGTCGAACGCTTCAACGCACTCGAGACTTCCTCGAGCGCTGCGTTCGGATCGATACGCGGTCGCTTGCCGTGTTTCGGATTGTTGCTGCTCTCCTGATCCTTGCGGATCTTGCACTGCGCTCGCGGAACTTTACGTACTTCTACACTGACGAGGGCGTCGTCCCGCGCTCCCTTGTCTACGAAGCGTCGTCTGATCCCGGCTGGTCGATCTATCACCTGACGACCGATCCGACGCTCATTGCGGGGCTGTTTGTCCTGCAAGCGCTGTTTGCGATCCAGTTACTCGTCGGCTATAAGACGCGACTGGCGACGATCATCTCGTTTCTGTTCGTCGTCTCGCTCGATCATCACAACCCGTTCGTATTGAGCTACGCCGATACGCTGTTTCGGCTGTTGCTGTTCTGGGCCATCTTCTTGCCTCTTGGTGAGCGCTGGTCGATCGATGCCGTCCACGCCGGCCGCGAACCGCGCGTGTACGTTGCGAGTCTTGCCAGCGCGTTCATCCTCGGCCAGATGGTCTACATGTACGTCACAAACGGGCTGATCAAATCCCAGTCCGACGTCTGGGGCACCGCTGATGCGGCCCCACTCGTGCTCGGTCTCGACGAAATGACGTACCTGCTTGGCGACACCATCCGCGAGTTCCAGACCCTGCTCGGCTTCGGTGGCGTCCTGTGGTACTACATGCTTGTCTTCGCGTGGCTCCTCATCGTCTTGCGCGGGCGCTTGCGCATGGCAATGGTCGGCCTCTTCGTCGGTGGCCACCTCTCGTTCGCGCTCACGGTCCGCATCGGCGCGTTCGCCTACGTCGCACTCGCCGGCCTGGTGTTGTTCCTCCAGCCGCAGTTCTGGCGCGACGCAGCCGCCATCCTCGAGCGCCTCGGACTCGAGACCGAACGATTCGCTGCGCGAACGGCCTCACTCGAGCGACTGGCAGCCCGCGTGCCCAATCCCCGAATCGGTGGTGAACGCACCGACCAACTGCGCGACCACGCCTATACGGCAAGTATCGGGCTCATCGTCGCAACGATCCTGTTCGTCGCCGTCGTGATGGGAGGAAATATCGGCCTTGTCGTCGCCGAGTCAGTGACTGATGCTGACGAGAGCGAACGTGCCCTCGAGTATCAGGTCGAAGATGTCGTCATCGAGACGTTGACGGAGACCGACGGGGTGACACACGTCGAGTCAACAGCCTCGAAACTGGGGATCGACCAACCGATTGGGTGGGGCGTCTTCGCCGGGCCGGATCCACGAACCACGGATCGCTATCACGTCTTCGCTGCAGAGACAGTAGACGGCGAGCAACTCGATATCTACAACGACCGCCCGCTTACCTACGAGCGCCCCGGCCAGGAGTTACAGACCCAACACGGGACCTATCGCGAGCGCTTCTACATGAACAGCGTGCGCTCAGGTCACTCGAGCGACCTCGTCGCAGAGCACCTCGCTGAACACCTCTGTGAGCAGTGGACAGACAACAACGACGGCGAACTCGAAGCGATTTCGATGTACGTCGTCAACGAGCAGGTTACCCGCGAGACGATCACTGATCCGACGGATCGCGACCGCACCGCGTCGTACATCTACCGACACGGCTGTGGCGACAACTCGCCGCGAATTATCCAGGAGCCCGGTGACGACCTGTAGCGCCCTCTCCCGCCCACACCGCAACCACGACAGCGGCTTCACTTTCACCGCGGTTTCTCAACGCTTAACCTCGCCCGTAGTGAATCACCGCCAATGGCAACGACGGACGAGAGTGGGGACCCACCAAAAATCGAGCACCCGCTCCTCGAGCCCGACTTTCTCGAGCGGCGGCTCTATCAGTTGAAACTCGCGGGGACGGCCGCGAACCACCACACGCTCGTCTGTCTCCCGACCGGGCTGGGGAAGACGACCGTGAGCCTACTCGTGACCGCACGCCGACTCGAGGAAGTTGGCGGGAAATCGGTGATGCTCGCACCCACCAAGCCGCTCGTCCAGCAACACGCCGAGTTCTACCGCGAAGCCCTCCAGATTCCCGACGACGAGATTGTCGTCTTCACCGGCGACGTCAGCCCGGACGACCGCGCTGCGCTCTGGGACAAGGCAACCGTCGTCATGGCAACCCCACAGGTGATCGAAAACGACCTCGTCGGCTCTCGAGTCTCGCTTGCCGACGTAACCCATATCACCTTCGACGAGTGCCACCGCGCGACCGGCGACTACGCCTACAACTACATCGCCGAACGCTACCACGACGACGCCAAGAAACCACTCGTCACCGGCATGTCAGCCTCGCCCGGCGGCGACGAGGAAGCCATCCTCGAGGTCTGTGAAAACCTCGGTCTCCAGGAAGTCGAAGTGATGACCGAAGAGGACGCCGACGTCGCCGAGTTCACCCACGACACCGACGTTGAATGGGAACGCATCGATCTCCCCGAGCACGTTCTCGAGATCCGCGACGCGCTGAACGAGGTCATCAAAGACCGACTCGAGACGCTCAAGGAGATGGGGATCGCCTCCTCAACACAACCGGATCAGTCCCAGAAGGACCTCAACCGGATGCGCGCCGAGTTACAGCAGTTGATCAACAACGATCAATCGGAGGGGTTCGAGGGGATGTCGATCCACGCCGAGGTGATGAAACTCCGCCAGGCCGTCACGCTCGTCGAAACCCAGAGCGTCGAGGCCCTCCGGCGGTACTTCGACCGCCAGCGCAATCAGGCAAGATCCTCAGGTGCGTCGAAAGCGAGCCAGCGGATGGTCTCTGACCCCCGCGTCCGCGAATCCATGCGCAAAGCCGAGAGCTTCGACGAGTTACACCCGAAGTACCGCAAGACGCGAATGCTCCTCGCGGAGACGCTCGGCCTCGAGGGCGGCGAACGTGTGATCGTCTTTACTGAATCCCGCGACACCGCAGAGGCGCTCACAGAGTTCCTGTGTGATAGTTTCGACGCGAAGCGCTTTGTCGGGCAGGGCGACCGCGAAGGCAGCGATGGGATGACCCAGACCGAACAGAAAGACGTACTCGATGACTTCCGCGCAGGCGAGTTCGAAGTCCTCGTCTCCACCTCCGTCGCCGAGGAAGGACTGGACGTTCCCGAAGTCGACCTCGTGCTCTTTTATGAACCCGTGCCGACGGCGATCCGATCCATCCAGCGAAAGGGCCGAACGGGCCGCCAGTCAGAAGGCCGCGTCGTCGTCCTCATGGCCGAAGACACGCGCGACGAGGCCTACTTCTGGATCTCCCAGCGCCGCGAAAAGGAGATGGAGTCGGAACTGCGCGACCTGAAGGGAATGGCCGACGACCTGAAAGACGAACTCGATGACTCCCAACAGGCGCTGTCGGATTTCGACGGCGAAACCGGCACCGGCGACAAGAGCGAAGTGAAAGTAGACACTAGACAAGGACAAGCCGACGCAGTCGGCGATTCTTCCAGTGGAAATGAGGGGGTTTCGACACAGCCCGGACTCGAGGATTACGCTGATGACATTTCGGACTCGAGCGACGACGAAGGCGATACCAGCGACGTTGAAACCCACGAACCCACCGCCGAGGGCGACCAGATTGCAATCGTCGCTGATCAGCGCGAGATGGACGCCAACATCGCCCGCGAACTCTCCCGACGCGACGAGATTGACATTACCCTCGAGACGCTCGAGGTGGGCGACTACGTCCTTTCGGATCGGGTCGTCATCGAGCGCAAGTCGGTTGCGGACTTCGTCGACTCGCTCGTTGGCAGCGACCGCTCGATGTTCGAGCAGGTCGGCTCGATGGCGCGCCATTACTCCCGCCCCATCGTGATCGTCGAGGGCGACGGCCTGTACGAACAACGCGACATCCACCCGAACGCGATTCGAGGCGCGCTCTCGAGTCTCGCAGTCGATTTCGACGCGAGTATCCTCCAGACTGGGGGCGAAGACGAGACGACCGAACTGCTCGCAGTGATCGCCGGCCGCGAACAGGAAACGAGCGACCGCGAGGTGTCCGTCCACGGCGAGAAACAGGCCAAGACTCTCGCCGAACAACAGGAGTACGTTGTCTCCTCGATTGCTGAAATCGGCCCTGTCACGGCGCGCTCGTTGCTTGCAGAGTTCGGTACCGTCGAGGCGATCATGATCGCAACCGAAGACGAGTTGCAGGCGGCCAACGGCGTCGGGCAGGTGACCGCCGAGCGCATGCGCGAAGTGATTGGAAGCGACTACAGCGGGTAACCGGTAGCTACGGTCCTGGTGTGCTCAGCAGACTGTATACCCGTCAGCAGTACTGGCACCCGAGTTCGCTGAAACAGAAGGCATTTATAATTAGAATAACGAGTCGACGGAACGACCAGTACGGCCCGCAATTTGTCAGTTCGGGGCTTCCGCATCCGCTGGCGACCGTCCAAAATTCGGACTGAACCGGCAACACTGAGATTGACGACGAGGGCCGTCAACACTCCACAGCAGCATGTCACGAGAACTATCACAACAGGCTCGGGCCATCGGCGAACGGATTCAGACGAATTTCCGTGACTGCATCCGGATCGACACCCGTTCACTTGCTGTCTTTCGGATATTCCTCGGTGCGCTCGTGCTGGCCGACCTCGTGTTGCGCTCGAGAAATTTCGCCTTTTTCTACTCGGGCGAGGGCGTGGTCCCCCACGAGTTAGCGGTCGATATGACTGCAGACAACGCGTTTTCGATCTACTACTACGCCTCGAGTCCGACACAGATTGCGGCGTTGATGGTCATCCAGGCGCTGTTTGCGCTGCAGTTGATCGTCGGCTACAAGACGCGTGTGGCGACGATCATCTCGTTTCTGTTCGTCATCTCGCTTGACCACCACAATCCGCTCGTGCTAAGCTACGCCGATACGCTGTTCCGCCTGCTCTTTTTCTGGGCCATCTTCCTCCCGTTGGGCGAGCGCTGGTCGGTCGACGCCGTCCACGCTGACCGCGACCCTCGAGGATCGTTCGCCGGCATCATGGCTCTCTTCGCGATGGGGCAGATGGTTTATATGTACTTCCTCAACTGGTATCACAAGTCCCAGGATAGTCTGTGGACCACCGGTGAGGCGACGCCGCTGATCATGGGCCTCGACGATATGACGTTCCTCCTCGCGGAGTACGTCCGCGAGTTCCCGACGCTGCTCGAGTACGGCGGCTTGCTGTGGTACTATATGCTCATGCTCTCGCCGTTTTTGATCATCCTTATCGGCCGGCAGCGATACCCGCTGATTCTGTTGTTCGTCGGTGGCCACGCGATGTTCGCTGTGACCGTCCGCATTGGCGCATTCCCGTACGTCGCGTTCGCTGGACTCGTATTATTCATCCAGCCACAACTCTGGCGTGACGGCGAATTGGTTGTCAAACGGCTGGGTATCGACGCAGCAGTGGACACGACATACACTGAGGTGAGGGACACCCTCGAGCGACTCGCTGCTCGCGTTCCCCGGTTGCGGATCGACGAACCGCGAGTGCAGGCGGCGAAACCGCACCTCTACAACGTCGGCGTCGGCGTGATCATTGTCTCGTTGATCGTCTTTACACTCTTTACGTCCCTTCCAGCTGGAAACGCCGTCAACGAGGCCGTCTCCCCCGACGAACAAATCGAAGATCGCGCTACAATGGTGAACATCGATCAGCCAGAGTGGAGCGTCTTCGCGCCGACACCACGAACCAGCGATCACTACTTCGTCTTCGCCGCCGAGACGACCGATGGTGAGTACGTCGATGTCTACAACGACGACAGGGAAGTGACAAGAGAACGACCCTACGACGAGCTACAGCAGCAGTACAGCACCTATCGCGAGCGCTTCTACATGAACAGCGTTCGCCGCGGCGGCCTCCACGACAGAAACGACGCGCCGTCCCATTTAGCAGCCTACTACTGCGACACCTGGGAAGATGACGACGGTGCAGAACTCGAGCAACTCACCATGCATCGGATCGTCGAACCGATTACGATGGACACGATTGCCGATCCATCGGAACGCGACTCCCGCAGCGGCAACGTCTACGAGTATCACTGCGACGGCGAGGAACCCGAGACGGTTGACCTACCACAAGAGTGAGATGAATCCACCCTGTCGCCATCGGAACGCTGAATTGGTGAGGCCACATACGGACACCCAATGAACGACAAGATTCCGACGGATGCGCCAATTATCCTCTTCGATGGCGTCTGCAATCTCTGTGCCGGGTTCGTGCAGTTCATCGTCCCACGTGATCCCGACGGAATCTTTCACTTTGCCTCCCTGCAGTCCGAGGTTGGACAAGACTTGCTCGCAGCCCACGGCCTTGCGGATCACGACCTCGATTCCATCGTCTTACTCGAGGGTGACGACGCCTACGTCAAATCCGATGCCGTATTCCGAATCGCCGAGCGACTCGGCGGCATCTACGCGCTCGCTCGCCCACTGAAGTACCTCCCGCGACGACTGCGCGACTGGGGCTACGACCTCGTCGCCGCCAATCGCTACCGGATTTTCGGCCAGAAAGACCAGTGCATGATGCCGACCGGCGACGTACAGACGCGCTTTCTCGAGCAAGACTCGAGTCCGGGAACAGGCTCGGAGTAGTTATTGAAGCGCCTCGAGCGCCTCGCTCGCTTCGCGTGCAGCCTCGAGACACTCTTTTGCGTAGCGTGGATCATCTGCCCGAGCGGCTTCGTCGGCCCACGTCTCGAGTGCCTGGACTAGTGAGTCGTGGGCGGACTCGAGGTCGCCGCTGGGAGTGGCTGTCGACGGGGCAGGTTGCGAGGGTGTGCGCTCCGAACTGCGGGGCGTCGACGATGGCTGGCGTGAGTCGTCACGAGTCGACGCAGCGCTGGTCGGCTCGCGGTCGGGTAGCTCGGTGGCAGGGTCTGGCTCAGCCGAATGCTGCTGTGCGTCGTGCGTCGCGGCGTCAGACTCGTCACTCGAGTCCGCACTGTTCGACTGCCCTTCGTCTTCGGAGGCCGTCGGCTGCTGACGGTCCAACTCACGTTGCTGTGCGGGCGTTGGTTGTGCTGCAGCGTCGTCTTCGGGCTGAGCCTCGAGGTCGGTTCCCTCGACGGCATCCGGATTTCCGTGACAGCTGGGACAGAACGTGGTGCCGTTTTCCTGAAACAGCGGATCGCCACAGGTGCCACAGTGGGAGTTCGTCATCGTTGCGCCCTTGAGCAACAGATCGCTCATGCGCTGGGTGGCTTCCCGTTCGGCCTTGTCGCGCTCGTACTTCTTCCGAAGCTTCTCGCGCTCGGCTTCCTTGTCGAAGTCGCTCATACTCGTCTCATGGAGACGGACCGTCGAAAAAGCTGCGACAGCGCAGTTGCGCTGGGTCGCCCCTTACTCGGTTCGGCGATACATCCCTTTCGAGGCTGGCTGGACCGCTTTGTACCCAAAGCGCTCATAAAAGTCGTCGATATCCGCGATGAGGTTCACGTACGCGTCCGGCGGGGCTTCCTCCTCGAAATAGGCCTCGAGATGGTCCATAATCCGCGTGCCAAGACCCTGGCGCTGATGTTCGGGATGGATCGCCATATCCGTAATCTGGTAGACGGTGCCGCCGTCGCCGACGATGCGACCCATGCCGACGACTTCGTCGCTCGGGTCGTGAACCACGACAACGCCGTACAGCGAGTTCGGCAGGCCGCGTTCGATGCCCTCGAGCGAGCGCGGGGGCATCCCGGCGGCCTCGCGCAAGCGGGCGAACGTTTCGGGCTCGGGGAGTGCCTCGCGGATGACGTAGGAGTCCGAAGCTGCATCGTCCATATGGACTCATCTCACGAGTCGTCAAAGGAGGTGTCGATTGCCAGGCTACTGCTCGAGCTCAGCTTCGACTGCATCGACCGCTTCTGCAGGCGTTTCGACTGTCTCGAGGTCGATCTCGGCCTCGAGCGCCGAGAGGTCGTGACTCTCGAGACTGACGACAGGGCGGTCGTAGATACCTGCAAAGCCGATTTCAGTCAGCGTGCCGACGCCGCCGGCGAGTGCGATGACCGCCTCGCCATTGAGCGGCACGAGAGCGTTTCTGCCGTGTCCCAGCCCCGTCGCAATCGGGATGTCCACGTAATCGTTGGCCGCCTCCGGGTCAGCGGCTGGCAGGATGCCGATTGTCGTGCCGCCTGCCGCTTTCGCACCGCGACAGACCGCTTCTATCGTCCCACCACGTCCGCCACAGACGACCGTATAGTCTCGAGCAGCGAGTTCGTGCCCAACTGTTTCTGCTCGCCCCTGCTGTTCATCCGTGATCGTGCCGCCGCCGATAACACTCACGCGCATGCTCGAGAGATGGGACACGTTGGCCATGGATCGACCGGTTTTTCAGTTCGACAATCATCGAAAATTGTGAAGGTTTCAGACAGTGACGAAGCGGTTTCCGACGGATTTAACGCTGCCTGTGCTAGAGTATTACGTGACATGACGAAAGTTAGCGTGGTCGGCGCGGCCGGGACGGTCGGGGCCGCTGCAGGCTACAACATCGCGCTTCGGGATATCGCAGATGAACTCGTCTTCGTGGACATTCCAGATCAGGAAGACACCACGATCGGACAGGCCGCAGACACCAACCACGGTGCGGCCTACGACTCGAACACGACGGTCCGCCAAGGCGGCTACGAGGACACCGCAGGCTCGGACGTCGTCGTCATCACGGCCGGCATTCCACGCCAGCCCGGCCAGACGCGCATCGACCTCGCGGGCGACAACGCGCCGATCATGGAAGACATCGGCTCCTCGCTCGCCGAGTACAATGACGACTTCGTCACCGTCACCACCTCGAACCCCGTCGACCTGCTCAATCGCCACCTCTACGAGTCAGGCGACCGCGCCCGCGAAAAGGTAGTCGGCTTCGGTGGTCGACTCGACTCCGCGCGCTTCCGATACGTCATCAGCCAGCGCTACGACGTCCCCATCCAGAACGTCGACGCAACCATCCTCGGCGAACACGGCGACGCACAGGTCCCCGTCTTCTCGAAGGTCCGCGTCGACGGCCGCGACCTCGAGTTCACTAACGACGAGAAAGAAACCCTGCTCGAGGAACTCCAGACCTCTGCGATGAACGTCATCGAGAAGAAAGGCGCGACCCAGTGGGGTCCCGCGACGGGCGTTGGCCACACCGTCGAGGCCATCCTCCGCGATACCGGCGAAGTGCTTCCGTGTAGCGTCCCGCTCGAGGGCGAGTACGGCCACGAGGATACTGCCTTCGGCGTCCCGTGTAAACTCGGGTCGAACGGCATCAAAGAGGTCGTCGAGTGGGACCTCACCGAGTTCGAACGCAACCAGCTCGGCGAGGCCGCCGAGAAGCTCTCCGACCAGTACGACAAAATCGCCTGATCGGCTCAGCGATACGAGAACTGCAACCCGCTCTTGGCACGGACCAACCGGATCGGGTCGTGGACAACCCACCGATTTTCTCGCCGTGTTCGTCTCCCTGACCGAAACGGTAACTTACCCGTTCAGAACACTCTAGTGCGTGACAATATACGACGCCGTGCTCTTCGACAGCGACGGTGTACTCGTCGAACCGCCGCCGGTGGAAACGCAAACCGACGCCACACGGGCCGCATTTCGAGCGGTCGGCATCGAGGACCCGGACCGTCAACACATCGATGCAATCGTGAGCGGTGTGTCAGTCGACGAACTCCACGAGATCTGTTCGGCGTACGAACTCGAGCCCAAGACGTTCTGGGAGGCACGCGAGCGCCACGACGAGGAATCCCAGTTCGCCGAGTTCAGAGACGGGAGCCGAGCGCAGTACGGCGATGTTTGTGCGATTTCGGACTTCCCGGCGGCGGTCGACTGCGGCGTCGTCAGCAACAACCACCACAGCACCATTGAATTCGTCCTCAAACAGTTTGCGCTCGAGTCGTTTTGTGACACGTACTACGGTCGCGAGATGACCATCGAGAGTCTTCGGCTGAAGAAGCCAAACACGCACTATCTCGAGTGCGCGTTGGACGATCTGTCCGTGTCCGCTGAGTCAGCTCTCTACATCGGCGACAGCAAGAGTGATATCGTCGCCGCAGAGCGGGCTGGACTCGAGTCCGTCTTCGTTCGCCGATCCCACTGTCGCGAGGTCGAACTCGATACCACACCGACGTACAAGATCGAGAGCTTACACGATGTAGCCGAACTCGTCAGTGGCTGAGACGTACGTCACGGACGAGGGCTATCGGTTCCGAACGCAGACCTCGAGTGGTCCTGGATCAAATGTCACGCCAAGCGACGGGTCGAGTGCTCTGAGAGCGCAGCGTCAACGCTGTTACGAACGGTCGAGGCGGAACTGGTCGATGCGGCGTTACACCGTTGAAAACAGCCAGGACCAGCTCAGGGAATCAACTGCTCGCCGTCGTCATCGTAGATTGTGATCGCGTCGACAGGACACGTTCGAGCGGCGAACTTTGCGTCGAGTTCGGCGTCTTCGGGAACCTCGCGGACGAACACGCCGTCTTCGACTTCCTCGCTGTCCTCAAGAATTGCCTTTCCTTTCGATTTGTCTTCCGTGAAGGCGTCCCACTCGGCGACGCATTGGTACATTCCGATACAGGTGTCCTCATCGAATTCGACTTGCATAGGTGAGTGTTTCGCGTATCCGCGTAAATTTGTGACGGGTACGTCGGGCAGACACCAGCAACTGCAGTCACTCGAGTGTCGATCGGCCCCATTACGACGCATGCTCGAGTAGTTTCTTACGAATCCTCGAGTCGGCCAGCAACTGTCTCGGAGGTCACGGGCATATCCTTTTCAGTTACGTCGTGGAACGTCGAAGGAGGAATGGGCGCACTGTCGTTCGCGCTGCTGGTTGGGACTGCCGTACTCACCTGTTTGTTCATGGCGTGGGTGCTCGGGGCGAACAGCAATTCGCCGCCGTTTGCACCGGCAATCGGAGCGAACGCGATTTCGACGATGCGGGCCGCGTTCGTCATTGGTATCCTCGCAGCAGCGGGGGCGCTCATGCAGGGTGGCAGCATCTCCGAAACCGTCGGTGCGGATCTGATCGACGGCGTTGCGATCACGCCACTTGCTGCAACTGCGGGACTACTCACCGCAGCGGGCTTCATGGCTATCGGGATCTACACCCGCTATCCGATCCCTGCTGCGTTCGCGACGACGGGGGCGATGGTCGGCGTTGGCCTCTCACTCGGCGGAGATCCGGCGATGGCGACCTACCAGCGACTCGGGACGTTCTGGATCATGGTCCCGTTTATGTCCGGTGGACTGGCGTACGCAACTGCGGTCACGCTTCGACGTGACGATATTCCCGAAACAATCGGCGTCCCGCTGCTTGCGGGTATCGTCGGCGCAATCGTCGCGAACATCCGCCTCGGTGTTATTCCAGACCCCGTCGCGGATCAGGGAACACTCGCCCGATTCGTCTCCCAGCAGATCGGTCCCGGCCCGACGCTCGTCGCAGGCGTGACCGTGGGCGTCGTCATCGTGACGATACTCTTCGGCGTGCTCTGGTTTTACTGGGTCCGAACGCAAGTCCTCGAGTCTGTCGAGACTGGAATCCGTTCGTTTCTGCTCGTCCTCGGTGGCATCGTCGCGTTCTCCTCGGGCGGCTCACAGGTCGGTCTCGCGACCGGCCCGCTCGAGAATCTCTTTCGTGTCGAACTCGGTCTGCCGGGGATCGTCCTGCTGTCGATTGGCGCGACAGGCATCCTTGCGGGTGCCTGGATGGCTGCCCCGCGATTGTTACAGGCGACCTCGAGAGAGTACGCCCAACTCGGCGTTCGGCGCTCGATTGCGGCGTTGGTTCCCGGCTTCATCATCGCCCAGTTGGCAATCGCACTTGGGATACCGATTTCGCTCAACAACATTATCCTCTCGGGCGTCATCGGCGGCGGCCTGGCAGCCGGATCAGCCGGCGTCTCCCGGCGCAAAATCGGATTCACGATCACCTTCTGGCTATTCACACTTGGCAGTTCCATCGCCGTTGGCTACGGCCTGTATCAGCTCCTTGCGTTCGTGATGGGCGGGTAACACGGTCGCACGGACTACCCTCACTCGAGGACCGTCACTGGCCGTGGCGTTCGGTCGACGACTGTCGTTGCGATACCGCGGCCGAGGAATCGGTTGACGAACCCGCTCGAGCGGGTATCGTGGCCGTACATGACGACGTGGTCGACATCGTGATCGGTTGCGTACTGCGGGACGACGGTTCCGGGTTGCCCATCTGCGATATCGATTTCGACGCGGTCGGCTGCAGTCGGCTGGTCGAGCGTCGCCACCAACTCACTCGCACGCTCGCGTGCCGCAGCCGTTCGCTCGTCGTCTCGCTCGAGGACACCACCCTCGCTCATCCGGGCATCGAGCGGTGTGACGACCGCCAAAAGCGTCACGTCGGCGTCAGGGAACGTCTCGAGTGCGTACACGAGTGCCTCGTCCTCTCGAGGGCGACCGAGCGTCGGAACGAGGATCGTGTCAGGATCGGAGGTGACCATAGCGTGGTATACAGTATCGACGGCCATCGGTCTATCGCCGAGCGTAGCCTATGGAAAACGATGCAGATGGCGACTCGAGAGACGACAGTTTAAACCACAGGACGCGCCAACTGCGGGTAATGAACGTCGAGGAGCTGTCGGGGCTCCCGCCCGGTGCCCGCTCGCACTTCCGCGAGGAGGGCATCGAGGAGCTCTACCCGCCACAGGCCGCTGCCGTCGACGCTGGCGCACTCGAGGGAGACAATCTCGTCGCGGCCGTCCCCACCGCCAGCGGCAAGACGATGATCGCCGCCCTCTCGATGCTCTCGGCCGTTTCCCGCGGTGGGAAAGCACTCTATATCGTCCCGCTGCGAGCCTTAGCGAGCGAGAAAAAAGCCGAGTTCGAAGCCTACGAGGAGTTCGGCGTCACGACCGGCGTCGCGACGGGCAACTACGAGTCCAACAGCGAGTGGCTCGCGACGAAGGATATCGTCGTCGCCACCAGCGAAAAGGTCGACTCGCTCGTCCGAAACGGCGCAGACTGGCTTTCAGACCTTACCTGCGTCGTCAGCGACGAGGTCCACCTGATCGACGACCGTACTCGAGGGCCAACGCTCGAGGTGACGCTCGCAAAGCTCCGCAAACTCAATCCTGGCATCCAGCAGGTCGCGCTCTCGGCAACGGTGGGCAACGCCGACGAAATCGCCGACTGGCTCGACGCCGAGTTGATCGACACCGACTGGCGGCCAATTGACCTGCAGATGGGCGTCCACTACGGCAACGCCTTGAACTTTGATGACGGCTCGACCCGCGAGGTGCCCGTCGACGGCGCGGAAAAACAGGAGGCCGCACTCGTCCGCGATATTCTTCAGGAGGAGGGTTCTTCGCTCGTGTTTGTCAACTCCCGGCGCAACGCCGAGGCCGCTGCCCGCCGGTTAGGACAGGTCTCGAGCGAGGAACTCACCGACGAGGAGCGCGCCGACCTCGCCGAGTTGGCCGCAGAGATCCGCGACGACAGCGACAGCGAAACGAGCGAGGAACTCGCCGAGTGCGTCGAACGCGGCTCGGCGTTTCACCATGCTGGGCTCTCAAGCACCCAGCGCTCACTCGTCGAAGATGCCTTCCGCGACCGCCTGCTGAAGGTAATCTCGGCGACGCCCACCTTAGCGGCGGGGGTCAACACGCCAGCCCGCCGCGTCGTCGTCCGCGACTGGCGGCGCTTCGACCCGAGCGCGGGCGGGATGGCCCCCCTCGACGTCCTCGAGGTCCACCAGATGATGGGCCGGGCGGGTCGGCCGGGGCTCGACCCCTACGGCGAGGCTGTCTTGCTCGCCAAGAGCCACGACGAGAGTCAGGAACTGTTCGACCGCTACATCTGGGCCGATCCCGAGGCCGTCCGCTCGAAACTGGCCGCTGAACCCGCCCTGCGGACCCACGTCCTCGCCACCATCGCCTCCGGCTTCGCCCGCACCCGCGAAGGACTTCTCGAGTTCCTCGAGGCCACTCTCTATGCAAGCCAATCGAGCGAGGCAGGCCGACTCGAGGCTGTGACGGACAACGTGCTTGACTACCTCGAGCGCAATGACTTCATTGAGCGCTCGGGCGGTGGTGACGAAAGCGCCGACGTGGGCGGCTTTACCTCCGCTGCCGACCTCGCCGATGGCGGCGACAGCGCAAGTAGCGGCCCAGACGAGGACCTCGAGGCCACCAGCCTCGGCCACACCGTCTCGCGGCTCTACCTCGATCCGATGAGCGCCGCCGAAATTGTGCATGGGCTTGAGCGCGCCGAGGAGCGTCCCACCGCGCTCGGCCTCTATCAACTCATCTCGAGAACGCCGGACATGTACGAACTGTACTTGCGTTCGGGTGAGGACGAAAAATTCGGCGAGCTATTCTACGAGCGCGAGCGCGAACTGCTCGGCGACCCACCAAGCGAGTTCGAGGACGAACGCTTCGAGGACTGGCTCGCCGCGCTCAAAACCGGGAAGTTGCTCGAGGACTGGGCCAAAGAGGACGACGAGGAACGGATCACCGAGCGGTACAAGATCGGTCCGGGCGACCTCCGCGGGAAAGTCGATACCGCCGAGTGGCTGCTCGGAGCCGCCGAGTCGCTCGCGCGGGAAATTGACAGCGAGTGGAGCGTTGCGGTGCGAGAAGCACGCGCCCGCGTCGAACACGGCGTCGGCGAAGAACTGCTCGAGCTCGTCAGCGTCGGCGGCGTGGGCCGCAAGCGCGCCCGCAGGCTCCACAACGCGGGGATCGAAGAACCCGCAGATCTCCGCAACGCGGAAAAGGGCACCATTTTGAGCGTACTCAAAGGCGAGAAGACAGCCGAAACCATCCTCGAGAACGCCGGCCGCGAAGATCCGTCGATGGACGGCGTCGAGCCGACTGGCGGCTCCACTGGGAGCGCCTCAAAAAACAGGGACGCAAAGCGTACCGACGACACAGTTGAGGACGAAGATGACGACAGCCAAGCCAGCCTGGGTGATTTCTAATGCAACTACTCGAGTGCCATCTCCAAATCGACGATATCGACGCGTTCGTCGCCGACCTGGCGGAAATCGGCGACCGGTATAACGTGACGATTCAGGCGTTTGACGCGCGCTACGTGGCTGACCGCGCCCACCTCGAGCGCGCCCTCGAGTTTGCCGACAGAGCCCTCGAGCGTGGCGAGAACGTCGCCCGTGACCGCGCCGTTGAAATCCTGCTGTACGCTGCCGGTCGCCGACAGATCGACCGCGCACTCGAGATGGGCGTCAGCGAGGGCGAAAACCAGGCTGTGGTCCTTATCGACCGAGTTGACCCCGATGCTGAGCACGACAGCGAAGAAACAGAAACAACAGCGCTCGAGGCTGTCACCGATCTCGAGGCGTTCGTCGAACAGACAGCAACACTCGAGAATCAGGACGAAGACACGCTGTGTGACTTCTTCGACATTCCGCCGGCAGAGCGAGCGGCGACCGACGCCTCGCTGGCGGCGCTCGTTCGCGAGCGGGTGGCCTTGCTCGAGGTCGAAAAGTAATATCACCGCTCGAACCCAGTACGTTGATAACACATAACATCCAGTCAGGTGTATGGGATTGTTCGACAGTTTGCCGGCAGAACCGCTGTCACGGGCACAGATCTCCCGGCTCGAGCAAATGGACGCCGTTGGGGGAACACATTCGATCTACAGCCAAACAGAGCCGGATTCAGCATACGGGCTGGTCATCCTGCTCAATGAAACCCTTCGAGCATGGGCGTTTCTCGACGGCGAGGAGTGGGTCGAAATTAGAACGGCCGACCTCGAGACTCGCGACGACACCGAGTTCGACGACTACGATCTCGTCGAGGAGTTACACGACGAGATACTTTCAGAACTCGGCGCAACGAAGGTCTAAGGGACAGGAACAGCTTCCTCAGCCCGGTAGAACGACGTTGAGCGCAGCAACGACGATTCCCGCGAGCCCCATCCGAACGGCTGCAACGTACCACCGCTGTTTCGAGATCGACGCGAGGTAGATCCCGAACGTCGCCAGAATCGCAATACCGACGAGAATCGATGCGAGAACGGCCTGGAACATCGTAAAGACGACCCCCTCGAGCGCGAGAGGTGCGAGGACGAGAATAATCGCCAGAATGGGGCCGGTTGCACTCGCCGTCGCATGGACGATCTGGGCGGCCCGATTCTCGCGCTGGAGGCGTGTATCCTCGAGTTCAGTAAGCATTGCCCGTTCGATGCGTTCCTGTTCGGCCATCGCCTGGGCGCGTTCGATCTCCCAGACACTCCAGACGCCCGACGTGCCGAGGCCGACGGCTGCGCCCAGGCCGATCATAATCGCCGTCACGCCGTCACCGATCCCCGACAGGTACGCGCCGACGACGACGCCGATGCTGGTGAGTGTGCCGTCGAAGCCGTTCGCGATGAAGTATCGTCGGGAGATCGCGCGGACGTCCTCTTTTGCGAGGACACGCTGGAGTCGATCGAGTCGCCCCATCGCTACAGCCAGGGGTCCTCAAGCGTTCGCGAGCCACAGGACACCTGATCGACCGAGTGAATCGACGCGCTCAGATCCTCGATCTCAGATCGGACTCGCTCGAGATCCAGATCCTTGCCTTCGATGGTGACGCGCAGCGTCTTGACACTCTCGTCGACTTCGATAACCGTCGCCGTGGCAGCCTCGATTCCCTCGAGATCACCGAGTTGCGACGTAAACGTGACGACGCTCGGATCGTGGGGCTTCAACACGTCGAGGACGAGCCGTCTGATCGGAGCCATAATCGGTCCGACGAGCGGGCAACTGAAAGAGCTACGGGCAGCGGAAACGGGCATCATACCGGCGCAAATCGTGCGTGTGAACACCAGCGCCACTCTCTTGTACGCCCCCGTGATAGCGTCGCTATGGCAACCCTCGAGGACCCGCTCTCGGTCGGCGGCTGCGAGATTCGCAACCGACTCTACCGGGCTCCCCTGCTCGAGTGTGCGGGCAACGGACCGGACGCCGTCGACACGCTGATCGACGACCTCGAGCCCGCCGCCGAATCAGGCGTCGGCCTCATCTTTCAAGGGGCGACCATCGTCCGCGAGGACGGCGGCTGCGCTGCACCGGGGATGACCCGCGTCCACGACCCCGAGTTCGTCTCGCGTCTCTCCCGACTGACCGACCGCATCCACGACCACGGCGGGCGTATCTTCGTCCAACTCGAGCACGGCGGCTTGCGCAGCATGGAAACCTGGCACGCCGAACACCGCCGGGAGAATCCGGCTCTCGAGCAGCTGGCGGTGTCGAACCCACCCTGGCAGTTACGCCTCGCTGACCGTCTCGGCTTCCTCGAGTACAATCCACACGTCCTCTCGACCGAAGAGGTGTACGAACTCGCGGCAGATTTCGGCCGTGCGGCAGCCTCCTGCGTCAATGCGGGCTACGACGGTATCCACCTCTCGGGGGCGAACATGGGCATTATTCAGCAGTTTTGCTCGCCGTTTTACAACCGTCGGGACGACGAGTTCGGTGGTTCGCCCGAGGCCAGACTCGAGTTCCTCGCACTGGTTCACGACGAAATTCGCGACCGAGCGGGTGACGTCCCACTTGTGAGCAAAGTGCCGGCAGAGACGCCCGCGCCGCCCACACCCATCGTTCGACGAAAACTCTCACTCACAGACGGGATCGAAATCGCGAGACGGCTCGAGGCAATCGGCTACGACGCCGTCGTCCCTGTCCAGGCGTCGGTCGTCTGGGACATGAGCATCATCCGCGGAGAGTATCCAGCGCGTGCGTGGGCGAATGAGGCGCTGCGAGAGGGCTACGACGCAGCGTTCGGCAGTCCACTGCGGCGACGGCTGGTCGCGTTCGGCAACTGGCTCGAGTCGCTCACCTACGACTTCGATCCGGCCTGGAACGCTGAGTTTTGTAAGCGTGTGCGCGAACAGGTGTCGATTCCCGTCCTCGCAGAGGGAGGTATCCGTGAACGCGGCGAGATGGATCGCCTGTTGGGCACCGGGACGGACGCAGCGGCCTGCGATATGGTCGGCATGGCCCGCCCGTTCTACGCCGAACCGCGATTGGGGGCGCGGCTGCTCGATCTCGAGAACGGTGAAACAGCAGGTATCGACAACGAGACGCGAGTCCTCTGTGAGAACTGTAACAACTGCACGGTGCCGCAGGCGACCGGCGCGCCCGGCATCTGTCGCACGCCCGCCGTGTTGCGTGAACGCGGGTCACTCGAGCGAGCAGGCGCGTATGATCGAGCGGACAGCGATTAGGCCGTAATAACGCCGTCCATCGCCTCCTCGAGCGTCAGTTCGCGGGTGTAGTCGGGTGCCTCGACCTCAAGCAGCGCGTCATCCTCAAGATTCGTAAAGTGAAGCGTCAGTTCGTAGCTGCCGTCATCTTCGACCGCACTAATCTCGCTTTGCTCGCGCTCGAGTGAGCGCACTTCGACGAACTCGCCAGCGTAGGCCGGATCGGACTGGCCCTGGACGTTGTACGCCGGGAGGCTCTGCTCGACACCCTCGAGTTCGTCACCCTCGAGTGGATAGCCTGACTCGACCCACGCCTGCAGCCCCTCATCGAGTGCATAGACCTCCTCGTGGCCGGCATCCATCAACGTGGCTGCACGCTGGCCAGCGAGGGTGTGGGGACACACACAATAGGTGATGATGCGGTCTTCCTCCGGCCACGACTCCGTTGGATCGCTCTGAACACCGTCTGGCGCACTGCTCAGCACCGATCCAGTAATCCGAACGTCATTGTGTTGCTCAGACGTGCGCGTATCGACCATCCGCGCTTCCTGTCGTTCATACCAGTGGATAACGTCCTCGAGTGGCGCGAGCGGAACGTCGACGCCATTGAACTCTGCAGTTTCGTAGGCGCCAGTATCGATCGAACGTTCCTCAGGCATATCGTCGGACTCAGGCCCGTAGCCGTCGCCGTCGTTTGCGTTATCATCGCCGCCGAGACACCCTGCGACGCCCACTATCGTCGTCGCCGTTCCCGTCGCAAGAAACTGCCGTCGATTCATTGACACCCACTAGGGGCGTCGCTCAAATAGGCGTTCTGGTGACACAGACGTTACCAGTGACAAGCAATAGACCCCTTCGTTTCAACTGGAGACCGCACTGCGGCTCGAGGAGGGTTCTCGAGTCGAAAGAACGGAACGAAGTAGTCCATGCTGGATTCGAACCAGCGTCCCAAGCCCCAGAAGCTCGGAGGATTGGCCGCTACCCTAATGGACTTGACATGTTTCGTCGGACCGTCGTTACCGACGACGTACCAGTTAGTAGAAGCGGGATCGTATTAGAGTGTTACGAACTCAGCCGGAACCAAAAACCAGCACAGAATTTAGAAGGGGCTGCCTCATTGCGGTACTACGGCGCTGGAGGATCGTAATGTTCCTTTCGGTGGCAGTTTGCGCAGAGAACTTGACATCGTTCAATCTCAGTAAGAATCCGTTGTTTTGGTTTGGAGTCAGACACAAGCTTCGAAACAGTAGCCTCTTTTTCACTAGCGACGTGGTGGAAATCCAAACATGCTGGATCCGATTCTGTACACTGATTGCATCCAGTATTACGCTTTCTGTTGTGAACCCATTGACGCAGTTCCTGCTGTGGTGAGGAATAGTGAAGGCGGCGATGGCAGTTCGCACACAGTACCTTGCACTTCTCAATTTCCTTGCGAAGCGCATCTTTTCCGTAACCAAAAGTCACCATTTGTCCGACTGCCATTTTCTTCGTGCTTCCATCGACATGATGGTAATCCAAACACGCAGCAGTGTCGGTACCACACTGTGAACAGCCACACTCACGCTTTTGATCATTGACCCACGAACGGAGACGAGAACGGCGTTGTAAGGTCCGTTCCTTATTCCACTCAGTGTTGCGATAATGCCACCGCTGATCGACAGAGAGATTCTCCCACGACATACCTACTGGAAGGTCGACATTGTCTGGTTTTGGTCCGACACGACTCCCCCTCGAGTAACTGGTTTCTAATCCTGCCTTCTGCTTTGCATCGTTCCAGCCGCCACACGTTCGAATAATCGTCGCAGATGCCGGCGTCAATCCCAACTCCTCGTACTGTGCTTTCGTCGGCGATTCACCAAGCAATTCAGCAGCCTCGAGCAAGGCCTCGAGACAGTCCGCTTCGGTCGTCACGCCGCGTTTGGCCGCGCTATTGCATATAAACCACAGCCGCTGGCCCGCTGTTCCGGCGACGATCATCACTCGAGCCCAAACCGATACCACTTTTCCGTTCTCTCACGCAGCCTCGAGTATGTACGTTGGACGATTCGTCGTTGTCAGTCCTGAGGGTGGTGCCTATCGCGTCTCCTCGAGATCGTTCCCGAACCGACAGATCAGCGAGCGCGAGGATGCATTGACCGTGGGACCAACCGAGGACGCACCGGAGACGGACAACCCCTACGTTGCCTACAACTGCCTGCGTGTCGTCGAAACGCCAGCGGACGGTGAGACCGTTGCGTTCGGAAACGGCTCGCACGTCGACCCAATCGCGGAGAAACTCGAGTTGGGGTATCCCGCTCGAGACGCCCTCGCGGAGAGTTTGCTCGCGCTGGATTACGAGAAGGACGACTACGACACGCCACGAATTGCGGCGACGATCAGCGATGACGGCGAGGCGCTGATCGGCACCGTCCGCAAGGATGCCCTCATCGTCAAACCGGTCGAAGAGCCGACGCTGGTCGCAACCTACGAGAAGGACAGTCCCGAGCCAATTGATTTTGCAGCCGAGAGCGCGTCCGAGGCAGCACGCGAGGCGTACGACCTCGAGTTCGAACACGCGGTCTGTGCGGCCGGCGTGTCGCTGACCGACGATGGCTTCGAGACAGCGCTCGAGAACGGCAACTGAGTCCGTTGAGAGCGTCGGAATCTACGAGATGTTACTCAAGAAGGCGTTCGCGCTCAGTCGTGGGTTGAGCGCTCGACTCCGTCTCGGACTCGAGGAGGCGGTCGAGACGGTGATCGAATTCCTCGTCACTGAGTTTTCCGTCAGCGTATCGCCGGCGGAGCGTTTCGATCGGTGTCTCGGATTCCCGAGTTGACTCCGTTCGTGGTTCGGTAAGCGGCGTCGCGTCGGGTGCTGCGTTCGCTTGGCGGACAACGCCCAGAGTGAGACAGCCAGCAGCGGAGAGGGTGACGGCGCTGAAGAGGAACAGCAGTATCACTGTCGTAAACGGTGCGCCGCTCAGTCCGAAAAACGCGAGCAACAGCGCTGGAACGCCGAGTAACGAGACGGCGATGGCAACAGCGGTTCGACCGGCTGGGCTCTCCGGGGCGAACTGGTGGACCAATTCGTACATCGGGAAAAGAGTCGCAATCAGTTGTCAAATACATTCGGTTCTCGAGCGATCGTCTCCGTCTGCCGATTCGACCCGGAACGCGGACACCGAGACTCGATCGACAACGCAACGGCCAATATACAAACCGCTACAGCTGTTATGGACGGGCATGCAGGTGGGACTCATCTCGGATGTCCACAGCAATCGGGTCGCACTCGAGGCCGTGCTCGAGGAGATGCCCGCGGTCGACCGGCTGCTGTGTGCGGGTGACGTAGTCGGCTACAACCCGTGGCCGGCAGACTGCGTCGAGGAACTCCGAGAGCGCGACGTGGCCACAGTGATGGGCAACCACGATGCGGCAGTCGCCGCCGAGACACCGTTTCGGTTCAATGGGATGGCCCGCGCTGGCGTTGAGTACGCTGAGGACCAACTTGAGGATGACCACCTCGAATGGCTGGCCGACCTTCCCACGGAGCACCTCACATGCGACGGGCGAATCAAGCTCGTCCACGGCCACCCGGGCGATCCGGACCGCTACACGCGGTATACCTACCCGCGAGAGTTCTCGCCGCGGCTGCTCGATGAGGAGGACGTGCTGGTTCTCGGCCATACCCACGTCCAGGGCGTCGAACGCTTCGCGGAGGGAATCGTCGTGAATCCGGGCAGCGTTGGCCAGCCTCGAGACGGCGACCCGCGGGCAGGCTACGCGGTGGTGGATCTCGAGGCGATGACCGTCGACACGTATCGCGTCGAGTACGATATCGAGGCGGTGCAGACGGCGGTCAGTGAGGCTGGGTTACCTGAGCGGATTGGGTCACGCCTCGCACGCGGAGAATAGCACCACGGCGTCCAGAAACGAACCTTTTAGGCGACCTCCACCGGTAGTCCTGTCCATGGGACCCACCGATACCACTGCGTGTGTTGGACGAACAAACACCTCTCACGCCGTGGAGCGGTGTTGTCAGACTATCTGGCAGATCAATGAGTCGTTCTACCAACACCTAATCGAGACGTTCCTGCGACAACGGATGGTGAGCAATGTTACGCCGGCTGCGTGAGGACACGCGGGCGATGTGCAAGCGCGACCCCGCCGCAAAGCGGTGTCTCGAGGTCGCACTCGCCTATCCCGGCGTGCATGCGGTCTGGGGTCACCGGATCGCACACTGGCTCTGGAATCGCGAGGTGCGACTTCTGGCACGGCTGTTCTCCCATCTCGTGCGCCTGCTGACGGGTGTCGAAATCCATCCGGCGGCGACGCTTGGTCGTCGCGTCACAATCGACCACGGTATGGGCGTCGTCATCGGCGAGACGGCCGAGGTTGGCGACGATGTTCATATGTACCACGGCGTCACGCTCGGCGGAAGCACCAACGAACCGGTCAAGCGACATCCGACGCTCGAGGATGGTGTGACGATTGGTGCGAACGCGACGCTGCTTGGCGATATCGTGGTTGGCGAGGATGCAGCCGTCGGTGCCGGTTCGGTCGTCACCGCTGACGTCGAGGCGGGCGCAACCGTTGCAGGTGTTCCAGCGGAGCGCGTCGACAAGTAACGACGATCCCTACTGCTGGCTCTCGTCGACCGTTCCATCTGTCCCAGGCGGCGACCCTTCGGCCGGGACACCCTCGCCCGTCTCAACGCTTTCGTCGGACTGTTCGGCGTCCGAGTCCGTTGCCTCCGGA
This sequence comes from Natronolimnobius sp. AArcel1, assembly GCF_011043775.1. NCBI lineage: Archaea > Methanobacteriati > Methanobacteriota > Halobacteria > Halobacteriales > Natrialbaceae > Natronolimnobius > Natronolimnobius sp. AArcel1. The sequence continues at coordinate 503,031 of NZ_JAAKXY010000002.1, forward strand.
TCAGGATTGGAAACGTATCCAAGCTCGAGCCAGAGCTTAGCCGTGCAATCGAAGGTTTCTTCGTCGAGTTTCGTCTCCTCTTCCTGCTGGTCGAGATAGCCGTTACAGCGGCCGTGTTTGACGACGTTCATCAGCGTCGCCGCGGAGCCACACTCTGGACAGTCAAGATAGTAGTTGCCGGCGTCGTTTTGATGCCAGGAATCCGGCGTCAACTCCGTGTATGCGGCGTCCTCGGATTGGTTGCTCATGGGCCACTACTAGAGCGCAAGCCCGGTAAACGAAAGCCCGGAGCACGCAACCCTCACCGGAAAGGTATGTCAATTATATGTACACACCACATGTTTAGGAAGGGTGCTTAGACGTCTTGCTGTATAACTCTCGAGTGAGCCACATGACTAACCTCATTCCATCCGAGCCGATCGAGATTTTGCTCATCGAGGACAATCCGGGTGACGTTCGCCTCACGAAAGAGGCGTTCAACTCGATCGAAACGGAAACAACCTTCCAGGTTGCCCGAGATGGCGAGGAGGCAGCGGATTACTTCCGACTGCGAGACGACGAGCCAGGACTCTCGAACGGGAATCCTGACCTTGTGCTATTGGACCTCAACTTACCGCGACTCGACGGATTCAGCGTCCTCGAGTTGTTGGATACAAAACTCGATTACCCACCGCCACCGGTGCTCGTCCTCTCGAGTTCGGCGGCCGAGTCCGATATTGTCAAGAGTTATAAAAACGCTGCAAACGCGTATCTCACGAAGCCAGACAACCTGATCGAGTACAACGAAATGGCCGGCGCAATCGAGGAGTTCTGGATCGAGACGGCCCATCACCCCCCAACGCCGTCATAACGCAGCCACGATAGAACGCCGGCCGGTCGCGAGTTAGACGAGTGGCTCGACCAGCGCAGTACCGGCCTCGAGCAGCGACTCGACGCGGTCGTCGTCAGTCGCCTCAGCGTACACGCGCAACACTGGCTCGGTGCCGCTTGGCCGGACGAGCAGCCACGACCCATCGGCGAGTTGGAGTTTGAAGCCGTCAGCCGTGTTAACCCCCTCAACAGCGGTCCCAGCGACGGTTTCTGGAATTTCATCTTCAAGGTCCTCGAGCACACGTGCTTTCTCGTGATCTGGACAGGCCACGCTTCGTTTGTCCTGGACGACAGTGCCGTGTGCCTCGAGCAGTCGGTCGACGCGCTCGTCGAGTGGCTCTTCGGCGTGCATCGCAGCGGCGAGCAGGGCCATCAACACGCCGTCTTTCTCGCGAACGTGGCCGCGAACGGTAAAGCCGCCCGACTCCTCGCCGCCGATCAGGGCGTCGTGGTCGGCCATCGCTTTTGCGACCCATTTGAAGCCGACTGGCACCTCGTGGACGACTTCATCGTGGGCCTCGGCAACGCGGTCGATCAGGAACGTCGTCGATACCGAGCGGACGACGGAGCCAGCGTCATCCTCGAGCAGGTAGTCATAACAGGCAGCAAAGAACAGGTTCTCATCGAGATAGCCGCGTTCGGGCGTGACGATTGCGATGCGGTCGGCATCGCCGTCGTTTGCGATTCCCAACTCGGGTGCCGTCTCCTCGGCGGTGACAAGATCGATCAACGCCTCGAGGTTCTCGGCTGCAGGTTCCGGTGCGCCGCCGCCAAAGTCAGGGTCGCGCTCACAGCGCAGACACTCGAGTGAGGCACCCCCGTTCTCGAGGACGGCATCGGTCGTTCCCCGGCCGCTGCCGTGCATGGCGTCGTAGGCGACAGTGAGTTCAGAGAGGTCGATGTCGTCGCCAGTGATGTCAGTGACGCGCTCGCGGACGGCCTCGGCGTGGGGAGTCATGAGGTCGACCTCACGGACGCTGCCGTGTTCGTCCTCGGGCAGCGGATCGGGTTCAGCGAGGCGCTCGGCGATTGCGTCGGTCACCTCGGGTAAGGCCGGTGCGCCGTCCTCGGGAATGAACTTCACACCGTTGTACTCCGGCGGGTTGTGCGAGGCGGTAATCGCGAGGCCACCCGCGAGGTCGCGCTCGACGATTGCATGGGCGACGAGCGGCGTCGGCCGGTCGCGGTCGGGAATGAGCACATCGAATCCGTTGGCACAGAGCACACGCGCCAGGTCCTCTGCAAAGCCACGCGAGGTTTCGCGTGCGTCGTAGCCGACGACGACAGGGTCGTCGTGGCCCTCGTCGGTCAGGTACGTCGCCACCGCCTGCCCGACCATCTGGACACGGGGTGCAGTAAACTCCTCGAGCGTCGCCCGCCAGCCATCGGTACCGAAACGGATCGTCTCCATACGTTCACATTATCGTCCTCCTCGAAAAAACCGACGCCGACTGCCAGTGTCTGCCCAGAGACCGAGCCCTGCAGTACGAACCGACTACGCAAGACGGCGGAGATTTATCGACAGAGTCACTAGCTCGAGCCATGAGTCAGTCCCCCTCCGTTCTCGCAGTCAACGGCAGCCTCCGTGCGGACAGTTACACGAGAACCGCGCTCAAATACGCACTCGAGGCGGCCAAGCAAGCCGGTGCGGAGACCTCACTCCTCGATTTGCGCGAGTACGATCTCCCAGTCTACAATCCGGATATCGACGACCAAGGCGACGGCGCAGAAGTCAAACAGATTATGCGAGACGCCGACGCCATCGCCCTCGGCACGCCCGTCTATCATGGCTCCTATTCGGGCGCGCTGAAGAATTTCCACGACTACTGCGGCTGGGACGAGTACGAAGACACCACTGTCGGCCTGCTCGCAACCGCCGGCGGCGGCAGCTACGGCTCAACGCTCGATCACCTCCGGATTACGGTTCGCGGCGTCCACGGCTGGGTGCTCCCCCACCAGGTCGGCATCCGCAGCGCCTCGAGCAAACTCGTTGACGATCCTGACGCTATCGACGGTCGTGCGTTCACCGAGGACGCTCTCGAGGACCGAACGCGAAAGCTCGGCCGAATGCTTACCGAGTACGCCTTCATCGACCCCGACGTAACTTCGCCGAGAACAGCAGTCAACGACTAACTACGCGCCCGAGTCGGTACTTGAGGGGCGCTCAAGCAGTTGTTCCTTTTTCGCGCGCGTGAACTGTTTGATCTCGTATTCGCGAGACATCGCCGCCGATTGTGTGTCGTAGCACTCGTGGTGGCGAACTTCGACTGGCGTGCGCCCGCGCGTGTACTTCGCCCCCTCACCCGCGTTGTGTTCGCGGACTCGCCGCTCGAGGTCAGTTGTATAGCCAGTATAAAGGGTTCCATCGGCACACTCGAGGATGTAGACAATGTGCTCGTCAGCCATAGCAGACGGATACGAACACGGCTGTAAAAAGCGACTCGTCCGCAGGGGTCCTGGGTGGTCGTCAGTCGCGATTCTCAGGTGGAGTTAGGAGCCACGAGCACGCTTTCTCGCGGCTTCGGAGATACCAGCGTTCGCCGAGCAACTCACACAAGCGTGAATGTTGCCGTGCTCGTCAGCGAAGACGCGTGCAAAGCGCTCGGAAACGTGGGCATCGCAGTGGTCACAGGTGGGCATTGGACACACCGGCGAAGGCCGGTACATAGCTCTTGCAGTCGAGGTGTTAAAAAGACTTAGCCAAACACAGTAAGGTATTGTTGATATCAGAAGATTATTTTTGCTGTTGTGGTCCATCAGCTCGGGCGTTGGAAACCATGCGAGCGAGTAGCGCAGCCTGTGCACCAGCGACGAATCCAGCGTCGATGTTGACCACCGACAGGACGGTACAGGACTGAAGCATGCCCGAAAGGGCAGCCTCGCCGTCGCCACCGTAGCCGTACCCACTCGAGACTGGGACGCCGATGACTGGCGTATCGACGAGTCCCGCGATGACCGTCGGGAGTGCGCCCTCGCGACCAGCGGCGACGATCAAGATATCTGCCTCACGAAATCGTTCGACCTGATCGAGCGTGCGATCGAGCGCAGCAACGCCAACATCGTCGACGCGGTCAACCGTCGCACCCGAATCGACACAGACCGCCTCCGCTTCGTCTGCAACCGGCCCATCGACGGTACCCGCCGTGACGATCCCAACCGTCGCCTCGAGCGATGGCTGCTCGTACTCGTCTGTACACAGTCGAACCGAACTCCCCCACTGCTCAAAGGAGACTGCTGGGGACTCGACGTGAGACTCGAGCGCTGTGAGTTGGTCGTCGGATACTCGCGTCACAAGTGCTCGGTCAGTCGTCTCGAGGGCGGTTTCAGCGAGAGCGACGACCTGTTCGACTGACTTCCCCTCAGCCAGGATTGCCTCCGGAATCCCTCGCCGATCCTGGCGAGCCGCATCGAATCGGCCCGCCTCACCCGTGACGTACCCGTTGAGTTCGGCTTCAGCCTGTGCTGGGGACAACGAGCCGTCAGCGACGGCCTCGAGCAATTCGCGCATACTCGAGGGTGGGAGCGTGCACACTCGAATGCGTCGACCTCCCTCGGCACGAGGAAAGTGCGCACGAGAGCGTCCGAACCGCGCGCGAGCCCCATTCGCCGCCGTGAGAGGTGCAAAATGGTCGACCTAGATTCATCCGACATATACTTTCCGGTGAAAACAACCATCGAAACGGACGAATCAACCCCTGAGGACCCCATATATCGTGCCGTAACCAGAATGTTTATATGGAGGAAAAGGAAACGGATACATCGTATGGCAGACCTTATCGTCAAAGCCGCCGTGAAGGAAGCGCTCGATGACAAGAACGTCGCCTCGGACTTCTATGACGCACTCGACGAGGAAGTCGACGAGCTGCTCGAAGACGCCGCCCGACGTGCCGAAGCAAACGACCGGAAGACGGTCCAGCCCCGCGACCTGTAAGGAACGCCTGTTGACTACCGTTTTATTGACGCTACAGTCCACACCGACAGGTACGGACAGATTACTCAAACGAACAGTGACCATCCACTGAGTGGGCTGGGAGTCTCACAGGGCCGTCGGCGTACTCGAGTGGTGAAAAAGTCCGCGTTCCCCTGCGCTATCGCTGCTCGAGATACTCGTTGGTCCGACCGCAGACGACGTACTCTGCGTTCTGTAAGTCCGCAATCGATGCCGAGCCGGTGACAAACATCGCCGTCCGAAGCTCGAGCGACAGCGTCTCGATCAAATCGATAACGGTGTCTGTTCCCTGCCCTGCCGGGCGGAGGAACGGTTTCGCGAGGCCACCCGCCTGTGCACCGAGTGCGATTGCCTTCGCAATGTCCAGTCCAGAGCGAACGCCACCGCTCGCGATAACTGTCTCGTGGGCCGACGCCGCCTCAGCCGTACTGACGGCGGTTGGGACGCCCCACGCACGAAACAGTTGGCCAATCGCTTCCTGCCGGTCGGCACCGACGGCGGCCGCTCGGTACGACTCGATTCCGGACCACGTCGTTCCGCCCTGGCCAGCGACATCGATTGCGTTGACGCCAGCGTCAGCGAGTCGCTCCGCCGTTTCCCGCGAGATGCCGTTACCCGTCTCCTTGACGATTACTGGCACCGAAAGGTCGGCTGCAACGTGTTCGATCGCCTCGAGGCAGCCTCGAGCGTCGACATCGCCCTCCGGCTGAACGGCCTCCTGGAGGAAGTTCAGATGAATCGCCATCGCGTCTGCGTCGATCATCTCGACGGCTTGCTCGACGTCGTCGACGTCGTACTCGAGCAACTGTGCTGCGCCGACGTTTCCATAGAGGAACGCATCGGGTGCGACGTCGCGGACCACGGTGTAGGACTCGAGAAGGGCTTCATCCTCGAGTTCGATCCCGGCGCGCTGGCTCCCGACGCCCATGGCAATGTTCGTCTCCTGGGCGGCTTCGGCGAGCGCGCGATTGATTTTCGTCGTGTTCGGGTGGCCGCCAGTCATGCTCTCGATGACGATGGGGGCGGCCAGTTCGTGGCCGAACAACGTGGTCGTTGTGTCGATTTCGTCGCGATGAAGTTCCGGCAGTGCCTCGTGAACGAGGTCGATATCGGCGAACCCGGCGCCGGTGGTCTCGACGTCTTCCTCTTCGATGATGCGGATGTGATCGTCTTTCCTGTCGGATGTCTCAGGCATCGAATCGTCTCTACTGAAGAATGGAAGACAGCCATTGAAAAGGTGTCCATCGCCGTTGCCACTCGGATGAGCACACCGCCACCATCAGCACTCGAGTTTTTTGGTCCATGGGGTCGTACCTGTTGTATCGATGAAACGCGCACTCGCGGTTGGCTTCGGGCTCTGCTACGTGCTCCTTCCCGACAGAATCCTTGGCGCGGCCGAACAGGCCGCATTCGAGAATCCCGCGGACGGCCAGTTGCGGTCGTGGACGCTCCCGATAGCCCGACTCGAGGGGCTGGCGTTCTGTGCGTTCGCGCTGCGCGGGCAGTTCCCGAAACCGCTGCGTGCGCCCCTTACCCTCCTCGGCTTCATGCTCGCAGCGATTCCCCAGCAGATGCTCGCATACGGCCTCGCCATCGCCTACAAGAACCCGACCGACCTCGAGGTGAAGCCGTGGGTGGTGCCGGCTGCTCGAGTTATCGGCGTGCTGTACGTGATTCTCGGACTGTTCATCGGGCGAACGGATGCGCCGACGGACGACGCTACGGCGAAATAGTCAATAGAACAATAGGTTGAAGAGCTTTCGTGCGAAACGGGGCACATACGATCTATGTCCCTGTTTCGCTCTCTCCGCGACAGACTCAGTGACGAGTCACTGCGGGTCGCGATTCTCATCGGTTTGGCGACGGTCCCGATCACTGTCGTCGACTCTTGGGAGTCGGTCACCGGCGAGGCGTCTGCCCTCGGTGGCACCGTCTCAGGCAGTGCCCTGCTGCTCGCCGGAGTCGTCGTCGGCTACTACTATCACGGCCGCGAAACGAGCGCTCGACGGGCGGGCATTTGGACCGGGCTCGCCGGCTCGCTCGCGACGATCATCATCTTCGGCGCGAACTCGGCGACGACGATTGCCGGTACGTCCTGGCCGTGGATCGTGGTCACACTCGTGGGATCGCTCGTCACTCTCGCAATCGGCGTCGGACTCGCCGTCTTCATCACAGCCCTCGTCGCGATTGGCACGGACTGGGTACTGACACGACTCGAGCGAGAGCATCGCGTCGTCGATCCCGAATCGGGGGCAACCGCCGAACGAGGAGAGGGAGCGCTGGGCTGGTGGCTCTCGATTGTCGGCTACGCGATTCTGGCACCGATCACGTTCGGAAGTCTGCTCTGGTTCGAACCTGCAAGCGATGGTGCCGCGCTCGTCGCGCTGTTACTGCTGTTTCCAACAGTGCTTCTATCGGTCGCAGCCGTCATCGGCCTGTTCGTTGGCGTGACCGCGCCTCGAGATGCGCGCACGGAGTGGTTCCCACGCGTGTGGCTGTACGTCGGCGGGCCGATAGGCGTCGGCGTACTTGTCTACCTGTTCGCCGCCGCTCGCGGCTGGGGCTATCCACCGGGCTATGCCCAATACGCGTTTCTTGCAGCGCTGTGGGTCGCCATCGTCGTCTACCTCGTGAATAAGCGTCGCTACCAGTCGAACGGATTTCAACGTACCACCGCGTCGTCATAGCGACGCCCACTCGACGAGCAAAATCAGTACACTCGAGTCTCGACACCGTCCTCGAGGCCAACGTAGGTCACGTCCGCGAGGTCGACAAAGAGACCATGCTCGAGGACGCCGGGAATTCTGGATAGCTGCGTCGCCAGCTCGTCCGGATCACCAATCGGGCCGAACGCACAATCGAGCACCAGATTCCCGTTGTCGGTCACAACGGGGCCGTCCTTGTGTTCGGCATCGCGCAGCGTTGGCTCACCGCCCAGCTCCTGTACGTGGTCAGCGACGACAGTGTGAGCCTCAGGGATGACTTCGACCGGCACCGACCGCTCGAGTCGATCCGCGAGTTTCGAGGGATCAGCGACGACGACGAACCGCTCGGCGGCGGCATCGACGAGTTTCTCACGCGTATGCGCTGCGCCGCCGCCTTTGATCAGCGCGCCGTAGCCACTCGAGTCGGCGTCGTCGACGACCTGATCTGCGCCATCGATTGCGATATCCACTGTTTCGACCGCATCGAGGCTCGTCAACGGAATCCCCGCCTCGAGTGCGCGCTGGCGTGACTGAAACGAGGTCGGAATGGCACGCACCTCGAGGCCGTCGCTGACTGCTTCACCGATGGCGTCGATGGCGTAGGCGGTCGTCGACCCGGTTCCAAGCCCGACGACGTCGCCGTTGTCGACGTCTTCGGCTGCGCGTTCGCCCGCCCGTCGCTTCGCTGCGTCGGTGCCACCTGCCGTCTTCATACTCCAACGGGTGCGGGGCGACGGGAAAAAGGTGTATCTCTCGGTCGCGACTCCGCTCGAGCAACCGAAATTGGTTTTTCGCTTACATTCATTGCCGCCGGTATGGACACCGCGGAACGACGGAACCTCCTCGAGCGAGCCAACCGGCAGAGTGCGACTATCGGGCAGGAACTTCCCGAGACGATCACCGTTGGCGACGACGAACTCCCACTTGAAGAGTTCCTCATCGAGACGCGCAAGGTCGACGGTATCCCTGACGAGGCCAAACCGCTGCTGCACGAGACGCGAAAGGAACTCACGAACGAGCGCAAACGCCTCGTTCAGCGCCTCGAGTCGGCCCCAATCGACCGCGAGGAGGGCGACGAAATCGTCGAAGCAATCGCCGGCATCGACCGCGCCGCGAACGCCCTGCGGAGTCTCCGGCGCGGCCGATTCGGGTCTGAGTCTCGCTCGGCGACACTCGAGGATCACGAGCGCTGGCTCGAGTTCGTGGATACAATTCGTCGGTAAGACTCAACGCACTCGAGAACTCGAGAGAGCGGACAGGACGACGACGCTCGAGACGAGCGACTCGAACGCGAGGCGGACGTGGCCGAGCCATGGGATGCGGAACGAGGCTTTGCTGGTGATCCAGTCGGGTTTGACGACATCGCTGGCGTGGTTTCCGTGTTGGTCGTAGCCGTCGGTAGCGTCGCCTTTCGTGATGAACCCGGCGTGCTCTGCGGGACAGGTACTGACCTGCTCACAGGTCGTGTCGCCGATGATGTCCGGATCGGCCTGTGCAACCCAGTCGTCACCCTCATCGACCCAGAAGTGTGCGCGGTGGATGATCGGCGTTTCGTGGGCGTCGCCGTCGGGCGCGAAGATTATCACGTCGCCAGCCTGACCGAATTTCTCGTGGCCGTTGTCTTCGCCGGTGGTCATCGGAACGACGCCAGTTCCCTCGACCGGATCGTCGCCGACGAAGCGCTCGGTGTCGACAACGAAGACGAGGTCGCCAGTGTTCGCGTTTGGTTCCATGCTGGGGCTTTCGATGGCGACCATCGGCGGCCAGACACCGCTGATCCCGAACAGCAACAGGCCGATGAGGGCCACAACTGCGACAACCTGGCCGATGTCACGTATCGCAACGACGCGAGCGTCATCAGTCCGCAGAAACCAGCGAACGAGGCCGTCGTCCTCGATGGAAGGGGCGCTTTCGTCGGGAGGCGTATCGGGAGGGGACTCGGGCATCGTCTCGAGTGTTATGCAGGATACACTATATATTTTCGAGGATTGATCGGCGAACCTTTTTCCCGGCCTCCGTGGTCCGACACCTATGACATCGGGTGCAGGCGGACAGTCGGGACCGGCGGCAGAACCCGCGTCGAATGCGGAGTCGACGGGAACGGGAAGCGCAGTCACCCTCGAGAACGTCCGCAAGACCTACCAGCTCGGCGAGCCGGTCCACGCGCTGGATGGCGTCTCGCTCGAGATACCACGCGGCTCGTACACGGCGATTATGGGGCCGAGTGGGTCGGGAAAGTCGACGCTGATGAACCTCGTGGGCTGTCTGGATACGCCGACGGAGGGCACCGTCGTCGTCGACGGCGCGGACGTAAGCCAGTTGAGCGACCGTGAGCGGACCCGGCTCCGGGGGACGACGGTCGGGTTCGTCTTCCAGACGTTCAATTTGATGCCACGACTGAACGCCCTCGAGAACGTTGCGCTGCCGCAGTTGTTTCAGGGGATTGACCGCGGTGAGCGCCACGACCGAGCACGGGAGCTACTCGAGCGCGTGGGACTGGGCGACCGGACCGATCATATGCCAAACGAGTTGTCCGGCGGCCAGCGCCAGCGAGTGGCGCTCGCTCGCGCACTGGTGAACGATCCCGCAATCGTGTTGGCCGACGAGCCGTCGGGTAATCTCGATACCGAGACCGAAGCGGACGTGCTCGATCTCTTCGCCGAGTTTCATGACGCTGGGACGACGATGGTCGTCGTCACCCACGAGCGCCACGTCGCCGAGCGCGCCGAGCGGATCGTCCACGTCCTCGATGGGGAACTCGAGCGAATCGAGTCGCTCGACGATGGAGCGGCCATGACACCAGAGGGAGACGCAACTGCAGACGATGACACCCCGCCGGAGTCGGGGCAAAAGTAATGGGACCACTCGAGTTGCTGGGATTGGCCTGGCGGTCGATCCGCGGACACAAACTGCGCTCGGCGCTGACGACGCTTGGCGTGGTGATCGGCATCGCCGCCGTCATCGCCTTCGTCACGCTCGGTGCAAGCCTGCAGGCGGGCGTTATCGGCGACATTAGCCCAGACGATCAGCGCAACGTCTACGGCTGGGCGTCCGATCCCGATACCGAAGGTGGCCCACTCGCGGGCGCACAGCCAGTGGTGAGCGAACATGATCTCGAGACGCTCGACGGGGAGGCCGACATCGACGCGGCCTACGGCTACATGCCGTTGTCGACGCAGGCACTCGTCTTCGAAGACGAAATTTCGCCCCAGAGCGACGCCCTCGTCGCCGCCGGGCCGCCGTATATCAGGGAGGGAACGCTCGAGGAGGGCCGCCAGTTCGAGCAGGGCGAACAGGAGGCGGTGATCAACCCGGCCGTCGCCGAGCAGTTCGAGGAGAACGTCTCCGTCGACGACGAACTCACCATCGCGCTTCAGGGTGGCGAGACGACGACCGTCACGGTAGTCGGAATTACGGACAGTTCGGAGGGGCTGAGCCCGTTCGAGGGCTTCGAGCCGTCGCCGCGGGTGTACGTGCCTACTGACCCCTTCTACACCGAGGCAGGCGGTGACATGGTCCCTGTTCCGGGCGGTGATGACGGTGCGGAAGACGGCGATGACACAGCGGACGGTGCAGAAGACGGCGATGAAACCGACACCGGCGACGACGCGCTCTTTCTCGCCATCGTCGTCCAGGCCGACTCGGCTGACGAGGCCGACATCGACGCCGCTCGAGAAAGCGCACTCGCCTATCTCGAGAGCGGAGACTCCGATGCGGGCGAACTGCTGGGTGATGATCTCGAGATGACGCTGCAGACGAGTACCGAACTGCTCCAGCAACTCGAGGATATACTGGATCTGCTACAGAACTTCATCGTCGGCATTGCGGCTATCTCGCTGGTCGTCGGCTCGATTGGGATCGCGAACATCATGCTGGTCTCGGTGACCGAGCGGACGCGCGAAATCGGGATCATGAAAGCCGTTGGCGCGCAGAACCGGGACGTTCTCGGACTGTTCTTGACCGAAGCCGTGATCCTCGGCGCAATCGGGGCGGTGCTTGGCACCGCGCTTGGGCTCGCAGTGGGCTATCTGGGTGCGTGGTACATCGACCTGCCACTGGTCTATCCCTACGAGTACGTCGCGCTCGCAATCGCTGTCGGCGTCCTCGTCGGTGTCGTCTCTGGACTCTATCCCGCCTGGCAAGCCGCCCGAACCGACCCGATAGACGCACTCCGATACGAGTGACTGTGTGCCGTCTGTTCGGCTGACGGTAACGACAAAACATATATCTTCGCTGTTAGATCTGTGCGTATGCGACGCCGCCAGGTCCTCGCGGCTGTCGCCGGCACGGGAACCGTCACCCTCGCCGGCTGTCTCGAGGACGAGTGCCCTCCCCGAGCGGATGCCGAACCCCTGCCAGCCGGCTGGCCAATGGCGGGCTTCGACGCTGCGAACGCGAGTATCGGGGCCGATGACGAGCCGAGCAGTGCCGTCAACGATGACAATGGCGACGGCGACTCGCTCGAGCCCGACGACATCGAACACTGGCACGTCGAACTCTGGGAGCAAGCCGACGACGGGATCAACGGCGGCACGAGCGCGCCGGTCGTCGACGGCGAGCGCGTTTACGTCAGCTACGGCCTGCCGGGTGGGTGGAACCGTGAGAGCGACGGCGGCGTCCTGTTAGCACTCGAGGAATCGACCGGCGAACTCGAGTGGGAGTACACCCTCGCAGAACGGGCCGGTGGGGCACCCGTACGCGTTGGTGACGGCGTTTTAGTCGGCAGCGCCGATGGCACGCTCGCGCGACTCGAGGCCGAAACCGGCGAACCCGAGTGGACGACCGACCTCGGAGATGCGGTCAGAACGCCCGCAGTCGCCGACGGCTGGTGTTACGTCCAGACTGACGACGGACGCGTCCACGCGATTGACGCCGCGACCGGCGAGCGCTGCTGGGACGCACGGGCCGGCGGCCTGCGCGAGCGGGTCGGCTTCGGCGACGAGTACGAAGCCACTGGTCGACCTGCTATCTCCGATGACGCGGTCGTCGTCACGACTGGGGTTGACGATGGCTCGAGGTCCAGTGGACTCGTACGCGCCCTCGAGCGCGACACCGGCGAGGAGCGCTGGACGATGGACCTCGAGGGGCGGAGTACCCCACGATCACCCGTCATCGGGGATGGAGTTGTCTACGCCGTCGGCGACGAACGGCTCCACGCCGTGAACCTCGCAGACGGCACCCGCGAGTGGACGTTTGCGACGGGCTATACGACGAGCGCACCCGCAGTCGACGACAACACAGTGTATGTCGCTGCAAAGAACGTCTACGCCATCGACAGCGAAAGTGAGCAACACCGGTGGCGACACGTCAATCTCGCGTCGGAATCGACCTCGTTACAAGGACCTGATCGTGTACCGATAACCACGACACCCGCAGTCGCGGGCGACCTCGTCGCCGTTGGCTTCGGCGCACTCGAGCGTGCAAGCGGCGAGCACCTGTGGGGCGAGGTTGGGAATCACGAGGAAAGCGCGTATTTCAGCCCGGGGACGCGCACGTTCGGCCCAGCGATGGCGGGCCACGCTATCGCAAACGGCGCGCTATACGCGAGTACGCGTGAGGGACGAATCGCGAAGGTGGCACCATGACTCGAGTCGGACGCCGAGTGCTGCTTTCGGCAGGGGCAGCGGGCGTCGTGGGCACGGTCGCAGGCTGTAGTGATCGTCTCACACCGGGCCTCAAGACCTTCGACGGCTCCGTCTCAGTCGATCCCTCACTCGCAGCAGATACATCGTCGTGGATGGTCACCCACGGCGACCCCGCGAACACGCGCTCCGTCCCAGCCGACGCTGTTCCCGAGGACCCGAGCCTCGAGTGGGCTGATGCCTACGACACCCACGTCGGACACACCCAGCCAGTCGGTCACGAGGGAGCGGTCGTCGGCTCAAACCAGGTTGATTCGCTGTTTCTCATCGACGCCGACCGCGGCGAGCGCGAGTGGACGGTCGACGATGAAATCGCGAGCGGCGAGTTCGAACCGCGAAGCAATCCAATCATCACCGACGAGGCCGTCCTGATCGCCTCTCGGTCGGCACTCTGGGCGTTCGACCGCGACACCGGCGACGAACGCTGGCAACTCGAGAATGCGTTCTCGATCAGTTCGCTCGGTCCGAACCCGACCGCGGGCGACGAGTTCGTTTTCGGGAGAACCACCCTCGGTCTCGCGGCCCATTCACTCGAGACTGGTGAGCGCGAGTGGGAATACCAGATCGGATTACAGCCGACTGCAGTCGCCGCACTCGAGGGAGAGACCGTCTACGTCGGCGGCGGCGATGCAACCCTGTACGCCCTTGAGCGCGACACCGGCGAGGAGCGCTGGCACGCAAAGGCCGACGGGCCAATCGGTGGCGGCCCAGTCGTGACCGACTCGCGGATTTACGTCGGCACCGACGCCGGCAGCGTCAGCGCCATCGACCAGGACGGCGACGAGCGGTGGCAAACTGGCGTCACAGACGGCCAAGTCGAGACGCTTGCAGTCGGCAACGGCATCGTCTGTGCCGAAACGAGCGACGACGCGATCACCGTTCTCGATCCCGAGACGGGCGACCGCGTCTGGCGCTCGAGTCGGGTGCTCTCGATGTACTCCGGTGGCCCCGTCATCGGCGACGGCCTGATCATCACGACGGTCGGATCGTCGACGACAGGTACGTCGAATCGGATTGCTGCGTTCGACGGCGAAAGTGGCTCGCTCGAGTGGGAAAGCGATAGAGGCGGCCTCTCGTACGGTCCCGCAGTGATCGATGGGGCACTCTATGCGACAGGCCGACACGACGGACGTTCAGCACTCGCCAAATTCTCCTAATTACTCGCGGTCGCGTTCGCGTTCAGTTTCGCGATGTTGCTCCGTCTCCGAGTTCACGCCAGTCTTATCGTTGGCCTCATCGCTCTCGAGCCAGCGCGCCGGGTCGTGTCGGTGGTTCGGGTCTGGCTGAAACGTCTCTCCGTCTGGCCCGCTGTTCGAACGGTCGTCGCCAGTGTGGTCGTGCGACCACGAACGGGACCGTGATCGGTCGTCTCGAGAATCCGGGCTCCCCCATCGGTCACGCTCGTGTTCGTGTGTTCGGCCGCGCTCGCGTGGCGACCGGTCGTGGGCATCCCACGAGTCCGGCCTCGAGTAGCGTCCAGCGGACGTGTGTGAGCCACTGCCGAGTGACTCGCGTGTGCTGGCATACTGCTCGGGATACTGGCTGGCGAGATACGCACCGAGATAGCCACCCAGAAGCGCCAGCCCGACGGTATAGAGGAGGACGATCATCGACAGGAACCCAATCAGGACCAGCGCCAGTGCGCCGCCCTCGAGCGGAATCGCGGCGACGCCGACACCAACTCCGAACACTGCCGCGACGAGGAACACACCCGCGAGAATCGGCACGAACGTGATCGCGCCCGCAAGCGCCCCGACGACAGCCCCGTCGCGACCATCTGGACCCTCGAGAAAGCCCGCGACCGCGCCACCGATGACGGTCGAGAATGGGATAAACGAGAGGACGACGCCGACGAGTGCACCAACGAGTGCGTGGACGAGTGTTCGGCCGGTCACCATACCCGTTTCAACGATGGGCAGCCTCAAAAATCGGGGTGGACAGTATCGACGCCGTTAATCGTCGGCGATCGGTGGCTCCGACGGGGTTTCAGGCGGTTCAGTGCTCGGGTCGGCTTCAGGAGCATCCCCAGACTCGAGTGCGTCCTCGGCGAGCGTCTCGAGGGAAACATCGCCGTTGACTTCGTCCGCGAGGAGGTCAACGGCTTCGACGAAGACGGCGACGATCAGCGGGCCGACGACGATGCCGATTGCCCCGAGCGTAAAGAGGCCACCTGTGAAGCCGACGAAGTAGAGACTGCCGGGCAGTCCCGCAGACCGGCGGGCGAGGCGAGGTCGCACCGCAATATCGGGCAGCCAGGCGACGAAGGCGATGCCGAGGACGCCAACCAGCGTTGCTGCCATGAGTTCGCCCGCTGCGACGTGATAGAGTGCAATCGGTGCGATCAGCAGGCTCGGGCCGATGATCGGCACGAACTGGAGGATGGCAGCGATGAGTGCGAGCGTAAAAGCCATCTCGTAGCCGAGTCCCCAGAACAGTGGATACGCAATGACAAGCGTCGCAAGCGAGGTTGCAAGTTGCAGAACGTAGATTGCATACAGCGTCTCTCGAGTGCGCCGAGCGAGTGCGTACACGATGTCCCGGTAGTCGTGCGGGACCGGCGCGATTGCGGCCCGACCGGCGGCATCGCCTTTGAGCAACAGCGCGAACAGCAAAATAACGAACAGCGCGAACTTGATCGCAAGCACTGGCAACGCGAGCGCGACCGAGGCTCCGATGCTAGTGAGTGCGTCGACTGCGAGTGACTGAACGTGTGCAACCTCGATAACGTAGGTCACGTCGAAGGCGGTGACCGGAATCTCGTCTGGCAACCCCTCGATGAGTGCTATAACCTCCTCGAGTCGAAAGTAGAGCGTGCCAACGAGCGGCGAAAAAACCGCAAGCGCGCTGGCAAAACCGATCATCGTCGCGACGACCGCACTCAGCCACTCCGAGAGGCCACGACGAACGAGCCAGGCGTGAACCGGCAACAGGACGTACGCGACCGTCAGCGCGAGCAAGATTGTACTGAGAACCTCGAGCAAAATTGCACCCGTAATGACCCCCAGCACGAGGACGATTCCGGCGAGCACGTATCGACGCCTTCGGCTCGAGTCGGATGATTGCTTCGCGCCCGGCGTTGGAGGGTCCGCAGCCGGGGTGGCACGCTCGTTCGACATCTACAGAAGACAGTCACTGAGGGCGTAAAATTGTTCCCACCGAAGGGGTAGCATCGGCCTTAAGCCATCCCACGCGAATGTGCGTACAATGAACCGACGGGCGTTCGTCCGACGTGTTGGCGTGGGCTCGAGCGTCGGCGTCGCCGGGCTTGCAGGGTGTTTCACCCGTGAGGAAAGCGACGATCCGCAAGAAGACACCGACAACGGTCCCGCCGACGACGCCCTGCGTGTTGCGACCTACTCGTCGATGGTTACCGGCGAAACATCTGCTGGCGCGTGGCTCAAAGAAACGTTTGAGGAGGAGTACGACGCCGATCTTCGCTGGCGCGTCCCAGAGGCCGGCATTGATCACTTCATCCGCCGTGGCGAACTCGAGACCAGCCTCGGTGCAGACGTCTATCTCGGACTAACTGCTGGCGACCTCGTTCGCATTGATGACGCACTCAGTGCTGGCGCACTCTTCGAGCGCATCGATCGCGAGGTCCTCGAGCATGACCAGCGAATTCGAAGTGACCTCGCCTTTGACGATCCGGCTAACCGAGTGTTGCCGTTTGAGACAGGCTATCTCTCGCTCATCTTCGATGAGAACGAATTCGGGTCGGAACCACCCGAAACGTTCGATGCACTCCTCGAGGAAGACACCGCGGGGACGCTGCTCGCACAGGACCCACGGACATCCAACCCCGGACTTGCATTCTTGCTGTGGACAATTGCTGAATACGGCGATGACTACCTCGAGTACTGGCAAGCACTGGCCGACAACGGTCTCGAGGTACACGACAACTGGTCAGATGCCTATCGGACGTATCTCGCCGGCGAGCGCCCGCTGGTCGTCTCGTACTCGAGCGACCCCGTTGGCGCAGCCGAGGCCGGCCGCGATCTCACCCGACATCAGACGACCAGCCTCGAGGGCCAGTACTTCCAGGTCACCGAAGGTATCGGCGTTTTCGAGACGACGCCGCGGCCGGAACTCGCCTACGAATTTATTGATTTCGTGCTCTCGGAGACGGCACAGGCTGAACTCGCGCTTCGAAACGTCCAGTATCCTGCCGTCGACGAGGCGTACGTTGAGTTACCCGCGGCGTTCGACGACCTGGGTGACGAACCCACCGAAACACAGGCAGTAACCGCAGACTACGATGATCTGAGTGTCTCACTTCCGGCCTGGCTCGAGGAGTGGGAGACCGAGTTCGGCGACGAGTGGGCGGACGTAACGCCGCCGGAACCACCAGAGACGGACGACGAGACGGACGAAACAGTGTTCGATAATGCAACGGACGATATGGCGGCAGAACCAGACACGCAGTCGGTGAACGAAACCGATGGATGAGCAGTGAGTACACGCAGAGTTCCCATCGAACTCGAACCCTACATCTCACAACACGCGACTTCGCGTTGCAGTTTTAAGGCCCCGAGCGTGGTACGTGGCGTCGCATGGCACTCGGACGGTTACTCAGCAGCGACCCATCGAGAAGCTCAAAACTCTACCTCGCGATTGGCGGCCTCTCGCTCGTCAAGGCCATCGCGGTACGCAACGACCAGGAACGGTTCCGCCGAGAACTACTCGACGCCGGCATGTTCATCGGCGTCGGCTTGCTCCTCCGGCAGTACAGTCAGGTAAAAGAACAGAAACGCGCCGAAATCGAATCACAGGTCCCCGACTGGGCGATTAGCCTCGCCGGCTCCGAATCCGCAAAACACGGCGTTCGAACCGCCGCTCAACGCCTCCAGAGTCGATCAGAACCCGAGCCCGATCCGACGCTTCGCGAACGGGCACGCGGGATGGTCTCGAGTCGCTAACGACCGGTTCCAGACACGCCCGCTCAGGGCGATACCGGCTCGAGTCCCGCCGTAAAGTGACGCAACTCCGGAATCGCAGGATCCGTCGAAATCTCGAGTCCCGAAATCGCACCACTGTTCTCGAGGACGGTCTCGACCGTCTCAGCGACGTGTTCGAAGTGCTCGCGGTGGTAGGTCCGACGCGGCACGGCAAGACGAACCAGTTCCGGACGGTCGGCGTCCGGGAACGCAAAACTCCCAAGTTCGACCCCGCGGACGCCGCCTTCCCGATAGAGTTCACAGACCAGCGCCTGCCCCGGAAATGCCGTGGCCTCGAGATGGGGTAGGGCTTCGGCCGCGTCGAGATAGACCGCGTGGCCGCCGGTCGGCGTGTAGACTGGCGCGCCGACCTCGGCGAGCAGCGAGCCAAACGTTCGAACCTGTTCGACGCGGTCGGCGACGTACGATTCGGTGACGGCTTCGCGCAGGCCGACAGCCATTGCGGCAAGGTCGCGCCCGGCCATCCCGCCGTAGGTTGGAAAGCCCTCGTAGAGAATCGCTCGCTGCTTGCAACGGTCGAACAGATCGGGAAGGTCGGTTGCAACGAAGCCGCCGGTGTTTACCAGGCCATCTTTCTTCCCGCTCATGACGATCGCGTCGGCGTAGCCGAGTTGCTCGCGGGCGATGGCGTCGATATCGGCTCCGTCGAACTCGTCTTCGTGTTGGGCGACGAAGTAGGCGTTCTCGGCGAACCGACAGGCGTCGATGACGAACGTTGCGTCAATCTCGTCGGCGAACTCACGAACTTGACGAGTGTTTTCGATGCTCACCGGCTGGCCTGCCGCTGAATTGTTCGTAATCGTCTGAATCACCAGCGGAACGCGGTCGGCTCCAACATCGTCGACGAGCGCGCGAAGCGCCTCGAGCGAAGTGTTCCCCTTGAACGGCCCTGTCGCATCTGGGTCGTGGGCCGCAGGGGCTGGACAGTCAACCGGTTCAGCGTCCTGATTCGCAACGTGTGCGCGAGTGGTATCGAAATGGGTATTGTTCGGAACGACGGCCGCAGTGTCTTCCTCGAGAAGCGTCCCATAGAGAACGTTTTCCGCACCTCGGCCCTGATGGGCCGGGATGACGTACTCGAAGCCCATCACGTCCGCAACCGCCGACTCGAGGCGCTTAAAACTGCGCGAGCCGGCGTAGGCTTCGTCGCCTCGCAAGAGCGCAGCCCACTGCTCGTCGCTCATCGCGCCCGTTCCGCTGTCAGTGAGCAGGTCGATGAAGACGGATTCGGCGGACAGATTGAAGACATTATACTGAGCCTGCTGCAAGTTGCGCTCGCGTTCCTCCCTCGAGGGCAACTGGATGCGCTCGACGGATTTCGATTTATAGCTCACCATACAGCCGTCACACTGCCAAGATAGTTGAAATTGAGTGACGGAATGTGGCGTCTAACGGAGAGATTCGGCTGGGATCGGACAGTTCCGGCGAAGCTGTCTCGTCCGCACGATCACCGACACGAGGGGACGCCAACCGACTCAGATATCGCTCGCGGACAACCGATCTCCGCAGGCAAAACAGTAGCACAACTCGGTCGGCTGTCGGATACCGCTCGAGAACGAACGGACTCGAGAACGGACTCGAGCGAACGGTTAGAACAGGTCCTGTGTCAACTCGAGGGTTTTCTCGCGGTCGTCCCACTCGACGAACAGGGCAACGCTGGTTGCGCTGGTGACGACATCCTGCAGGTGGATGCGTTCTTCGGCGATCGGCTTGACGATCTCGTTGATAATGCCCGGCTGATTTGGCAGTTCCCCACCCGTCACACGGATGACAGCGGTTGGCGAATCGACGGTCACACTCGAGAGTTCGTCGCGGGCGATGACCTCGCGGTGGAGGATGTTTTCGGCGCGTTCGGCTTCGGACTCGTCGATATAGAACGTGATCGTGTCCATCCCACTGGCGACAGCGTCGATGTTGACGTTGCTCTCGCCGAGGGCTTCCGAGAGATGCTGGAAGATTCCGGGTTCGTTGCGGATTGCCCGACCGGCGACGGTCAGGCAGGCGAGTGGACGCTCGCGCAGGTCGACGAGGTTCTTGAACTCGCCTTCGATACTCGTCCCGCCGTCGAGGAGGTCGCCATGCTGGTAGTGGACAACGCGAACGTCGAGCTTGCCGGACTTATACGACAGTGCGGAAGGGGCAACGACCTCGGCGCCACGGAACGAGAGGTTCCGGAGTTCGTCAACCGAAATCTCGCCAACGTTACGAGCGCCTTCGACGACGTTCGGGTCGCCGGTCATAACGCCCTCGACGTCGGTCACGATGACGACCTCGTCGGCGTCCATGTACTTGCCCATCATGACGGCCGTCGTGTCACTGCCACCACGGCCAAGTGTCGTGATCGAACCGTCCGGACCTTGCGCGAGGAAGCCAGTAAGGACCGGGACGACACCGTCCATCTCCGCAGCGAGGTCGAGTGCACGTGCCTGCGTTTCTTCGACATCGACTTCGCCGTACTCGTCCGTGATAACCGGCCAGTCGTCGCTACCAGGCTCTAAGAATCGAGCCTCGATTCCGCGCGAGGAGAGAGCAGCTTTGAGCATCCGCACGGATGTTCGCTCGCCCATACTGACGATCTGAGCACGGTCCATTTCGTCTGTCTCGAAGGTGATGTCCTCGAGCAAGTCGTCCGTGGTCGATCCCATTGCACTGGCGACGACGGCGATTTCGTGGCCGTCCTCGACCGCTGCAGCGACGGAGTCTGCAGCGCGATCGATTCGGTCACCGCTGCCGAGACTGGTTCCGCCGAATTTGGCTACAACTCGCATACTGACACCTCACACGCAGTTCGCATACCGGTGGCGTGGCTCATACACCGTCGTTACCAGAGCGTGCAAATAACTGTGTCCCATTGCGTGTTGTGCCACCCGCGGGCGGGATTTATAGTCGTGGGAGTAATTATCATACCACGATGAACGTACGGGATGCCCTCGAGGCTGATGCGGACGCGCTCGCGGCCATTGCTGATTCGCCGACCGACGTGATGCGAAATCTCGTCCATGACCGGACGGTTCGCGTCGCCGAAGACGGCACCCACGATCCGAACGCAGATATTGAAGAGTCACAGTATGACGGTTCGAATCCCGAGGATCTGCTGGGTTTCATCAGTTTTGACGCGCGCGAAGAAACAGTTCATATAACCCAACTCGACGGAACTGGCGAGGCGTGTAAGCGACTGCTCGGCGAGCCAGTCCGCTTTGCCGAGCGCGAATCGATGGCCGTCGAAGTGCTCGTCTCCCCGGAAACAGACGCAATCATCGGTGCCGCCGAAGAACTCGGCTTCGAACGCCAGGGCCTTGGGCCGCGATTCAACGGAGCCCAGACGGTTCGGTTTCGACTCGAGCCCTCAGCGTAGCGTTACAGTTTGTGGCGAAACGCTCGCAGCGCGTTCTCTCCAGTCTCGGTCAGCAATACCTGTTTGGTCCGGCCGACTGATTCGACCCGAATATAGCCAACCTCGAGCAGCGGGTCGATGATCCGGTTGTTCAACAGGGCGAATTTCGCCTTGTCGTTCGCCGGTTGGGATTTCGTGATAAACGTGAGATCGTGTTCCTCTGCGAAGTCTATCAGGTCACTCTTTTTCGGCGTGTAGGCTGCCGTATCCGTGTTTTCGATGAAGTTCAGGATACGAACTTGATCCGCCGTCGGCGTCTCGAGCGGATAGGAGGGTAACTGTTCAGCGACCGTCATGCCTGCCGTTCGCGGCGTATCGGTGACCGGGTGGGCCCGCTCTTCGGGATGGACGTAGTAGCCGTTTGCGTCCGTCGCCATGCACGCGAGCGCCGCACCGATATCCGCCAGTTTCGGGCCACTCGAGACGTTGACGCGGACGATGTCCTCTCGGTACTCGTCGACGATGGTTGTGATTTCGCCGAGGACGTCGTACATATCACCTAGATCGATTTCGCGAACATGAACCGAGACATCGTGGTCAGAGAGTTCTTCAACCAGATTGTCGTGATAGGGGACCTCCTCGCTGTCGTCGTCGGCGAGCAAGTACAGCAGATCAGCACCGTACTGGAGGACAGGTTGGCAGATACGATCGTACTCGTAGCCAAGTGGAGCGATGTGGACCTCGACGATTGGGCGAAGTTCCGTATCACCTGTCATTACAAATAGTATAATTAGTACCGATACTATAGTAGTATCGATTGTAACCATAGTTTCAGGATACTACTGAATAACCCCCACAGTATAGAGGGATATATGGCACGACAGCACTATCGACGACAGAAACTCGAGGCAAGCGTCGACGTCGAAGCAGCGCTGACACTGCTTGGCGACGAGTACGTCCAAGAGATCTTTGCAGTGCTTCGCGAGGAACCAGCGACTGCTCGAGAGATTACGGATCGGTGTTCGGGCTCGAAGGTGACGATCTATCGGCGACTGAACGATCTTGCGGATGCCGGACTCGTCAACTCAGAGCCACAGATCAGTCCCGACGGAAATCACTGCAAGCGGTACCGCGCCGTCGTCGATGAACTGACGATTTCGCTGACCGGAGACGGATTCGAAGCAACGGTCGAGGCGTGAGCAGACGCCCGTCCCACAATCGAGGCGGCTCTCAACTGAACTTCTGAACGGTCACATCGAGTGTATCGAGATCGACGATTGGCGCGAATCCAGCGTCCGGATCGATGTTGACGCTCTTCTGGAAGTCCGTCTGTGACTGCCAACAGCCCGAGTTGATCGCAAGCACGTTGTGATACTTGCCAAAGCCGAGTTTGTGGACGTGGCCCGTGTGGAAAATGTCCGGCACCTCGTCAATGACGAGATAGTCCTCCTCCTCAGGCGCCAATCGAGTGTGTCCGCCGAACTGCGGGGCGACGTGGCGCTTTTTCAGCAGTTGGAACATCGCCTTGTGTGGCTCGTCGTAGTTCGCTTTCTCCTCGGGTAACTCCGCGATGACCTCATCCAGCGAAACCCCGTGATACATCAGGACAGACACGCCCTCGAGCGTGACCGTCGAGGGATTGCTCACGATCTGTGGATCGTGCGCGGACATGATTCCTCGGAGTTTCTCGTCAAATCCGGGCTGGGGTTCGGCCAGTCGCACCGCGTCGTGGTTCCCCGGAATCATGACGACGTCGAGATCGCCGGGTACCTGCTTGAGCCGTTCGTTAAACGCCTCGTACTGCTCGTAGATGTCGATGATCTCGAGTTCGTCGTCCTGATTGGGGTAGACGCCAACCCCTTCGACCATATCGCCCGCGATGAGCAGGTACTCGACGTGTTTGGCCTGCTCCGTGTGGAGCCAGTCGGAAAAATCGTTCCAGGCGTCGGCCATGAACTCGTCGCTGCCGACGTGGACATCGCTGATGAGTGCCGCCTGAACGTGGCGATCCGCCGTCGATGGCTCGTGCGTTCGCGGTACATCCGGGAAGTACATCGAATCGACGAACGCGATGCCGGCGTCATCGGAGAGTGTCCCCTCCATCGCCAGCGCCTCGTCACAGAGCAGTTCGCCCACCAGATCAGCGTACTCCCGATCTTTCATCACGAGCCACGGGAACGTTCCGGTGGCATCCTCGAGTTCGACCAGCCAGTGACCGCTGGCCGTCGAGCGAACGTCGTTGACCAGACCCACCATCGCAACCTCGCTCCCGCCGGGCATCGACTGTATCGCCGTCGCCGGTCGGTGATTGATCCGCCCACGGAGCTTGGATCCGAGTCGCTCGAGGCGATCCCGAAACACCGTCACGAAATCCGAATAGTCGCCCGTGCCGGTGCTCTGACCGGTCATATCCCCCGTTATCTCGAGGTCGCGTAGGTCGTGATCGACGCTCCGTTCGATGGGCTGAGACCCCTCCGTTTCGACTGGAGTTTCAGCCCCAGAGCCACCCGCCGTGGGCTGGGTCGTTCCAGTCGAAACAGAGGGGGTCGAGTCAGCCTGTGCGGCGGCGTCGGGAGCAGGGTCCGGATTCGTCGCGGCGGCGTCGGTCTCGAGGGCCGACCGCGCCGATTCGACGTGCGTCGAGCGGACGACCAGCGCATCCGCCGGCAGTTCGTCGAGAAGGAACTCGAGGACGGCCGCGGGCTGGTCTGCAGCCGCGAGTTGTGTCACGGCTTCGCGTTCGGCATTGTAGCCGCGGCTGGTGAGTTCGCTGACGATTCGGGCGTGGTCCTCGAGAGGCACACGATTCGCATTCGTGAGGGTGGCAAAAAGAATAGCGATGACTCGAGCAAACTCGTGCGTATGAGCAGAAGGTTGATTTTCGCCCCTAGCAAAGGACGGGACAATGAGCGGGCCCGACGCCGGCAGGTTCGACGACGATGACGACTGGGAAGACCGTGACGACGGCGCTGATCGGCAGCCGCCTGTAGAAACGGACCAAGACGGCCACGGTAGTGAGCAACCGCCAGCAGCAACTGACCAATCGAACGACGTGACGATTGCGGACGACGGATACGTTCGCTGGTTTCTCAACACCAATGACGAGCGCGTCGCCATTACGCGAGATATCGTAAGCAGTGTCGCAATCGTCGCCGTGATCGGGCTCTTGCTGTTCACGGTCAGCGGTGTCTGGCCGCCGCTGGTCGCCGTCGAGAGCGGCAGTATGGAGCCGAACATGGAACGTGGTGACCTGATCTTCGTTGTCGACGACGACCGCTTCGTTGGCGATGAGCCGGTAGACGGAACAGGTGTTGTTCCGATGGAGACGAGCGAGGGCCACGATAAGTTCGGCGAGGACGGTGATGTCATCATCTTCCAGCCCGACGGTTCTGAGTACCAGACGCCCGTCATCCATCGCGCACACTTCTGGGTCGATGAAGGCGACGACTGGGTTGCACAAGCCGACGAAGATATCATCGGTGACACCACCTGCGAACAGGTCAACACCTGTCCCGCAGAGCACGCCGGGTTCATCACGAAAGGCGATGCAAACAGCGGCTACGACCAACACCGCGGTCATGTCAGCGATGTCGTCAAACCCGAGTGGGTTACTGGCAAAGCCTCCTTTCGCATCCCGTGGCTCGGCCACGTTCGACTGGCCTTCGAAGACTTCTTTGCCGGAATGGCCGCCCCAGCACCCGTAATCGACGTCCCCGCCAGTGCGGTCGATGTGATGGACCCACAGACACTCTCGGTGAGTGCCCTCGGTGCAACCGGCGTCGCCAGTGTCAGTACCGGTCTCGCCGTTGCTGCAGGTCGAACTCGAGACTGATATCTCCACTCCCTATTGTTCTCTCCCTCCAGTACGGGAACCACAAGTCAGGTATGGTAATCTCGAGGAAAGAGATAGCGCTGTTGTGGAGGCCCGCCGCTGTCAGGTTATGATCGCCGTTTCGATCGAAGGGTGTTCACGCTTAGTTTTCGAATCGAGCCTGGACGAACGGCTGAACATCGTCGATATCGGAGAGGCGCGAATCCGACAGGAGAACGGCTTCGGTTTCGTCGATGGGCACCGAGAGGCTGATCTCTTTGGTTCGGCCGTACCGCCCCTTCGAGACAACCACAGCATTGACGATCCCGAGCATATCGAGTTCGCTAATGAGGTCCGTTACCCGTCGCTGGGTGAGTACGTCAGCATCGATCTCCTCACAAAGCCGTTTGTAGATATTGAACACCTCGCCCGTGTTGATGCTGTGAACGCCGTTTTTCTCGAGCAAGATGATCGCGAAGAGGACGAGTTTCGATTGCGTGGGGAGGGTTCGGACGACCTCGACGACGCGATCGAGTTCGATCTTATCCTGGGCCTCGCGGACGTGTTCTTCGATGATCGTCTCGGCTTGCGAACGTTCGGCGAGTTCACCCGCCGTCCGCAACAGATCGAGCGCTCGGCGCGCATCGCCGTGTTCCTGCGCGGCAAACGCTGCACACAGCGGAATCACGTCATCCGAAAGCGCCCCGCCTTTGAACGCGACTTCGGAGCGATGTTCTAAGATGTCTCGCAACTGATTCGCGTCGTACGGTGGGAAGACAATCTCTTCCTCGCCAAGCGAAGACTTGACGCGCGGGTCGAGAAAGTCCGTGAATTTCAGATCGTTCGAGATGCCGATGATCGAGACCCGCGAATTCTTGAGTTCGGAGTTCATCCGCGAGAGATTATAGAGCGTGTCGTCACCGCTTTTCTCGACGAGTTTGTCGATCTCGTCTAACATGATAACGACCACCCGTTCGTCGTAATCGACGGCATCGAAGAAAACGCTGTAGACGCGGTCGGTCGGCCACCCCGTCATCGGCACGTCCTCGAAGGAATCTTTGTCGTCCTCGAGTGATTCGATTCGGTCGTCGATTTCCTCACGCGAATCGAATGGCGTCGACGCAAGCGGGTGGTCATCCGTCTCAGTTGCATCCGAACCGGTGGGGGATGTGCCGTCGTGATCGGGACCAGTCTCACGACCGTCTTCACCCGCTTGTCCGCCCGAATCAGACCCCCCTGTTTCGCCTGGAGAATTGCGCTCCGTCGGCTGATTGGCGGGTCCAGTAGAAACGCCTGGGGTGGCGGATTCGTCGGCGTCGTCGAACACGTCGGGGTCGACCTCGAGGTCGACTGACTCGTCTGTGCCGTCCTCGTACTCTTCGAGTGCGTCTCGAAGCGTCTCGAGAGAGTCAACCTGGTCGTCGATCCGAGCTTTGTTCTTCTCGATGAACTTATTCGCGAGTTGTGCGAGAACGCGATACTGCGTGTCGGTCACCTCGCAGTTGATGTACTCGACGTCACAGGGGACACTGTATTTCTGGGACGTGCTCTCGAGTTCCTTACTAACGAACTTGGCGCTCGCGGTCTTGCCGGTCCCGGTCTTGCCGTAGATCAGGATGTTCGATGGCGTCTCGCCGCGAAGGGCAGCAACGAGGATCGTCGCCATCTTGTTGATCTGATCGCTCCGGTGTGGGAGTTCGTGTGGCGTATAGGAGGGGCGCAGCACTTCCTTGTTCTCGAAGATCGGCTCTCCGCTGAGGAGGTCGTCGAACAGCCCCTGCTTGGGCTCATCGCCGCCAAGATCGGTTCCCTCGAGGTCCGCTGAAAACCCATCTCGGTTGTCGATCTCGGTCGTCTCTGACTGTGGTGGTTCCGTATCGTCGTTTGACATTCCTCGTACACGTACCCCCTGGTTTCAGGTGGAATCACGAACCCAGAACAGGAATTATTGCGTGTAGATGGGCCAAAGAGCACCATTTACGAATGTGGAAACCTGGTCCGGGTCCAGTTGATGCAAACGAAACAAAGGAAGACGGACGTATTAAATTCTTCCCTTCAGTAGACGACGGGTGTCACGAGTAGACTGCATAGGCGACGATGACCCGAAGTTACGACCGGCTTGTTCCCATCTCGATTAGAGGATTTGTCACATTCCTGAGTGTGCTGTTTCTTCGAGTTGTATTGGAGTGTGCTACCAAGGGACATGAGTGTTCGGAACGGGCCGGATGCCCCCCACCCCTTTGTTTCGAGTGGAACGGTGAACGAGAGGGGGTGGGGGAACGATGGCTTCTAGAACGGGAAGGTTTAGGTAGGTGGGTAAGAAACAGTATCCGCAGTCCTAGCAAAGCAGATAGATTACTAGATGTATCTGCTATTGTTACTAGTTCCTACTAGAATAGGTCTCTAGAGCATCTTGAGTTACTAGACATCCCGTACCTGCTGGATTCATGAGGGAGACGCCATCTCTCTCCGGTTCGAGGTGAACAAAGCGCATCCTGTACCCAGCTGAGAAACAATGCCCCTCCCCAGCAGTTGGCGTCTCCAGTCGAAACAAAGGGGTGGGGGTGTGACGTCGATCGTTCTCCCTAACAAATCACAACTATCACAGGTCTGATTTCAAACACTTATACAGCGCATCTCTGTACTGGTAGTTCTATCCTATTGGTTAGTCGATAGGACAGACATAAGCTTAAGTGAATTCAGTCAGTAGTACGCGCAGATGCACCCCGCGGTGCTGGAGGCCCTTACAGATGGGATTGTTCACAGAACTCAAAGATAGTGTCTCTCGGGTTACGGATCGCCTGTTCTCAGAACAGGAACCCAAACGTATTGGAATCTATGGTCCGCCGAACGCTGGTAAGACGACCCTCGCGAACCGTATCGCACGCGACTGGACTGGTGACGCCGTCGGCACGGAAAGTCACGTTCCACACGAAACACGTCGCGCACGTAGAAAAGAAAACGTCGAGATTGAACGCGACGGAAACACGGTGACGATCGACATCGTCGACACGCCCGGTGTGACGACGAAAGTCGACTACGAAGAGTTCACCGACGAAATGGACGAAGACGACGCAATCCGTCGCTCTCGAGAAGCCACCGAAGGTGTCGCTGAAGCGATGCACTGGCTGCGCGAGGATGTCGACGGCGTCATCTACGTCCTAGATAGCGCGGAAGATCCGATCACGCAGGTCAACACCATGTTGATCGGGATTATCGAATCTCGCGATCTCCCTGTTCTTATCTTCGCGAACAAGATTGACCTGGACGACTCGAGCGTGAAACGGATCGAAGACGCCTTCCCACAGCACAAGACGGTCCCGCTGTCGGCGAAAGAAGGCGATAACATGGACGAAGTCTACGATAACATCGCGGACTACTTCGGGTGATTTCGATGCCACAAGCAACCAATGATGACTCTGAGTCGCCCGAAAACGGTGTCCAGATCGATCTGATCAGCGGCGAGCGAATGGAAGGGATGGCCTCGATGGAGAAGATCCGTATGATCCTCGATGGCGTCCACGATGGCAACATCGTCATCCTCGAGGAGGGATTGACGCCCGACGAGGAGAGTCGCCTCATCGAGGTGACGATGGCCGAAATCAGCCCGGACGAGTTCAACGGGATCGAAATCGAAACGTATCCCAAGTCGGACTCGCGCGATTCGTCCCTGCTTGGCCGGATCATGGGGAGCGAGCAAGCGGATACGAAACTCACGGTCATCGGGCCGGCAAACCAGATCGAAACGCTTCACAAGGACGAAACGCTGATCAGCGCGCTCGTCTCCCGGGACTGACCACTAATGCCACACCAATGTACGAACTGCGGCCGGACGTTCCCTGACGGCTCCAAAGAGATGCTGTCAGGATGTCCCGACTGTGGCGGGAACAAGTTTCAGTTCACGCCCTCGAGTTCGAGTGCAACCGCCACCGGCAGTTCCAGCGAGTCTGCGGCATCCGGGACAAACGAAACGGCGGGCATCACAACTGATGAGTCCGCCACGGCCGCTACTGGAAGCGACGCAGACGCTTCGACAGCCAGCGCCGAGAGCGAGAGCGTCACCGCCCGCGCGGCAGAAACCGTTCGTGACTGGGTGACCTCTGAATCCGACTCGGCACAATCCACTCGCTCGAACACCCCATCGACGGCCTCGAGCGCCACATCAGCTTCGAGTTCGCAAGCCGCCTCGGGTACTCCCTCGAGTTCCGAAACATCCTCGAGCACCCCACCGTCTTCATCGAATTCCGAGACGCCCTCAAGTTCGAGTGGAACCGACTCCCCCTCGGACTCAGACGGAGACGACCGAGCGTGGCCCGAAACCGCGACCACCGAATCACTTCCGAGCGACGCTCCAGACGAAACAGGGGCGTTTTCGGAGTGGCCAGAAACTGCTCGCAGACCGGAAGATCGCTCGTCGACGGAATCTGCTCCCTCGACCGATTCATCGTCTACGAACGCAACCGATTCGACGCCAGCGGATGCAAGCCCGAGAGCCGATTCGACGGCGCCGTCTGCATCGACGTCTCCCTCCGACAACGCGGGTCCACAAACTGCTGACTCGCGGGCGGACGCCGATGACTCGAGCCCACAGGTCGAGAATAACTCGGGGCCAACGGCGCGTCCGACGACCACGTACGCGGACGACGAAAACGACGCGCAGGCAGACGCCCGAAGCGGTGTCGTCTCCAAGGACGAACTGTCTGTCCACTCAAACTCGAGTGTCGAGCAGCCGGAGACTCCGAGTGCAGAATCCGCTACACAACCGCCAGCCGACTCGGCGACACCGGACGCGCCTGACTCGAGCGACGCGCCGCCGGAGCATGGCCGTGTCGTCAGCGAACCGACTGGCGACGAGCCATCGATTGAGGACCTTCGAGAGGAACTCAACCAACAGTTCGAGAGCATCAAGATCGTTCGGCCCGGCCAGTACGAACTCAATCTGATGGAACTGTACAACCGCGAGGAGTACATTATCTCGTTGCAAGAAGACGGCCGATACGTCATCGATGTTCCTGACTCTTGGCGCGATGGCGACGGTGACGACGCGTAGCACGTTTTGCGTTTTCGTGGCCCGATGAGCGGGAGACAGATGGATTTAAGCGACGGTAGTGATTGCTCTCGAGTATGAGCACTGCAACCAAGATCGTACTCGCAACGGTCGCTGTCTCAGCACTCCTATCAGTCTTGCTCGTCTTCCAGAACGTCTTCGCCTGAATGTTCACCGAACGAGACTGCTCGAGCGCTGTCACGGCCGTTCGAGACAAGCACGCGCCGGACGCAATGATTCTCGAGTGCGATCAGGACTTCGAGACACTTGCGCCTGCGCGCGCGGAAGATCTCGGACTCCTCGTCAACGAACTTGATCTGGCGAGTTACCCCTCGTCGTGGCTCCCAGCGGACGCGCCAACGTTACTCGAGCGCTACGCTGGGACTGCGTTCACGGTCGGGATGCCCGGCGACGGCAGCATCGCCTGGACACGTCAGACGACGCCCCCAGTCGTACTGGTCAAATCTCGAGTCGAGGGTACGCCTGAGCCGTTTTTGGACTTCTTACTCGCAGAAGCGCTCGTCGAAGTCGGCCTCGAGGTTCCCGAGCACTTCATCGGCTTCTTCGAGGACCAGTATCGCGATCTCGATGACGCGGTCGCACTCGATCCGAACGGCACGTATCAGGTGGCGGCGGCGCTGTTCGATGGGTGGGTTGGCCTGCAAACGCGCGAGACGTTCGCGACGTGGCATGACGACCAGCCGGCGCTTGCCGATGCGTGGCAAGACGCAGGGACGCGTCTCGAGGATCGGGTTTCTGGACTCCCGCGGGCAGTTGCACGCGGCGACACGTCGTTTGCAGATGCCACGGAACTTGCGTGTGCAGCGATCAAACACGCGATCGAGTTACCAGCGCCGTTTGCGGCGCTTGACACGGCCGCGTATCTCGATCACGGCCCGGCGTATGCCGTCCAGTGGGCAGAGAAAACGTTCGACTCACTTGCAGAGTGAGGGGCGACGAAATTACTGTTCGTCAACTCGCTCGAGGACGATTCGGTCCTCGAATCCACCTTTCTCAGCCCGTTTTTCCTGTTGAATCCGCTCGAGTTCAGCGCGAGAGCTGTCTCGGTGTGCGAGTATGGCGTCGATGACTTCCAAGACATCCGCTAGCTCCTCGAGCGTTCGGTCGTCGTCGAACTCGGTGGCTTCTTCGCGGAGTTTTGCGGCGAGGCGGTCTGCGTACTCGACGCTGTCGGCGGTGTGTGTTACTGGCTGCTCGTCGGTTGCCTCGATGAGCGCTGGAATCCGGTCGCGAACGAGTTTGTCGTATACTGTTGGCATCGCTCAGGAGTGTCGTCGAAGCGGAGTTAGAAGTCGGCGTCGACGCTGCCGTCTTCGTCGAGGTCGATAATCCCGTCGAAGCGCTCGCGGAACGACTCGACGAGTTCGTCGTCGTGCGGTTCTTCCGACAGATGGAACAGCCCAACAGCGTCGTACTCCTCGAGTAACTCGAGAATTCGGTCGACGGCCTCGAGTGCGTCGTCGTCGCCGGCGTAGTAGGCGAGTTCGGTGACGGAGTCGAAACTGAGGCGCAGTTTGCCGTCGTGTTCGCTGAGGAAGCCATCGATGTGTTCGACGATGCCGTCGATATCATCGGGTGCGGCGACGTAGTGGACGGTGTCGGTTTTGCGTCGGGAGTAGCCGCGTTCGATGGAAAGCGTATCCAGAATCTCGGCGCGCTCTTCGTCGACGTCGTAGTACTCGAGTTTTTGTTTGACTTCGCGGGCGGTGGTTCGGGTGGAGACGACGAGGAAGTGATCCGTATCGACTTTCAGAAAGTCGGTATCGATGCGGTCCGTTTCGCCCGTACTGGGATGGAGCAAGAGGATACCAGTCCCACCTGTGATCGTCTCCGGCGTGTCGTCAATCTCGAGCGTGTACTCCATGGTGGCGTCAACAACTGGGGGAACCGACTTAATAGTGCGGATATTTCAAGGTTGGCTGACCGATTTGTCGCCGTTGCGTCGGTTTGTTAGCTGATTTCGCCGCCTTCCTGTCGGAGGAGGACCAGCATTGAGAGTCCCGAGATGAGGATCAAAAGTAGT
This sequence comes from Natronolimnobius sp. AArcel1, assembly GCF_011043775.1. Lineage (NCBI taxonomy): Archaea > Methanobacteriati > Methanobacteriota > Halobacteria > Halobacteriales > Natrialbaceae > Natronolimnobius > Natronolimnobius sp. AArcel1. Next base: position 535,388 of record NZ_JAAKXY010000002.1, read on the forward strand.
GCGGGGATGGCTGCGTAGCGATACGCCAGTGCGTCCTGAGCGTTCCAGATGAGGCTGACGAGTGTTTCCATCCCAATCGGCCGAAGCATCAGGGTGACGGGCAGTTCTTTCATCGTTGTCAGGAAGACAAGGATACTACCAGCAACGACGCCGGGCATAATCAGCGGCAGCGTCACGCGTCGAAATGCTTCGAATCGACCGGCGTTCAATGTTCGTGCAGCCTCGATTGTTTTATCGTCAACCTGTAGGACGGACGACCGGACGGTGCCGACTGCCTGTGGAAGGAATCGGACGACGTACGCGAACACGAGCAGCCACACACCCTGTCGATACAGCGACGGCAGCGCTCGGTTCCCGAGGAAGACCAGCGCGAGGCCGATGACGACACCGGGGACAGCAAAGCCAACGTAGGTCGCTCGCTCGAGAATGCGCGAGAGCAAAGAGTTTGCCCGGCCGGAGTAGTATGCGACGGGCAGGGCGAACAGACTGGCAACGAGTGCGGCCAACAGGGCGAGATACACGGAGTTGAACGCGAACTCCCACTGGAACTCGTAGGCGGGGATTGGGTCGCCTTCGCTGTATATCAGCCATCGCGAGAAGATGGCAACGGGGACGATGAGGGTGAGTGTGCCGAGGACGGAGACGAATCCCATCGCGGGCCATTTCCAGTTGCCGAGTCGGATCGTACTTCCTTCGCCACCGCCACTGTTTCCGGCGTCTTCGTCGCGACCGATTCCGGCTTCGATGACGAGGACGACGGCAACGATCGCGATGAGTTGTAACGCGAGCAATGCAGCGTACTCGCGGCCGAAGCCAGTCGTTTCCCAGTAAATTCGACTTGTAAAGACGTTTGCGCCCATAAATGCGGGCGTCCCGAAGTCCGAAATCGCATACAGCCCAGCGAGTAATGCGCCAGCGGCGATCCCTGGTCTGATCTGTGGAAACGTTACCCGTCTGAACGCTTCGAATGGGCCAGCGTTGAGTGTGCGAGCGGCGTCGACAACCGAGCTATCCATCGAGAGCAACGCTGCTCGAGTGGTCAGAAAGACGTACGGATACGTATACAGCGTAATGATGAGAATGGAGCCAGGGAGGCCGTCAATGGTCGGAATCGAAACGCCAAAGACCGAATCAATTTCGCCGCCGGAGCCGAACATGCCGACGAACGCGATTGCACCGATGTAGCTGGGGATAACGAGTGGCAAGGCAGCGACGATAGTCCAGAGACGCGGATAGGGGATATCGGTCCGTGCTGTGAGTACGGCAAGCGGGACACCGAGGAGGATCGAACAGAATGTCACGACTCCCATCAGGATGATACTGTTGACCGTGATCCAGCCCGTGTCAGGGGAGACGATTAGCCCGTACGCGCGGGCTGGCTCGACTTCCACTGCTCGCACGAACAGCCACAGCATCGGAGAGATGACGAGCAGCGCGACGATGGCGCTCAACAGTACCAGTGCGGCCGTCGATCGGTCCGTTTCACGAAGCCGTTTGCGGATCAGTGGCAACTGCTGTGAGAGATCGAGATAGTTCGTGAGTGATTTCATAGAGGCGTCAGATCAGGTTGTCGGCTGCGAATCTGGTTGGACGCTTTGAGTTAGGTGTACCTAAATCCTCCGAAGCTTCCCACCACGCGGCGATGTCGAACGGGATCAATAACAGCGGATTGGAACGAATTCGATTCTCCCAGAACTGGCTCGAGTTACACGCTTGTTATGCGAACATGCCCTCCTCTTCGATGAGGTCGCCGGCTTCCTGCAGGTCCATGTCGAACCCGCTGAGGTCGAACTCCGGCGGGTTGATCTCGTCGAGGTCTGGCAGTGGGCCGACGTACTCGATGTCTTCGACAACAGGGTATTCGCCGTTGTCGTCCATCATGAGCTCTTGACCCTCTTCGGCGAGCAGGTGACGGACAAACTCGGCGACGAGTTCGGAATCTCCGACCTGATCGAGGACGCCAACGCCAGCGACGCTGAACAGACATCCGGCGTCGTTTTCGGTAAACGTCGTTCGGATTGGCGCGTCGGAATCTTCGTTGAGAATACGAGCAGCGTAGTAGCTGTTTCCGAGACCAATAATCGGATCGTCATCACCACCTCTATTGATATCGTTCGCCTGATCTGAACCACCCTCGAAGAGTTGGGCGTCCTGATCGTCTGCCATCTGTCGGACCCACTCGCGGGTTTCTTCCTCACCCTTCCGTTCAACCATTGCCTGAACGAACCCGCGGAACGTTCCAGAGTTCGGCCGGGTCGAGATGATGCCCTCGAAACGCTCGTCGGTCGCGTACTCCATAATGTCAGTCGGCAGCTCGTCCCAGTCGTCGAAGTCGGTTTCGTCCAACCGATCGCTGTTGTACTGGATCGAACGGGTCCGTCCGGTCACCCCGGTCCAGTAGCCGTCGCTGTGTTGGTAGCTTCCGGGAACCGCATCGATAACGTCGTCCGGGAGCTGTTGCAGGACACCGTCGTCGTGAAGTGCATTCAGCGCACCCGGATCCTGTGAGTACATCAAATCTGCCGGATGGGTCTCTTCCTCGAGGATCTGATTAACCTGTACGTCGTTGTCGTCGTAATCGACGCTTACGGTGAGGCCATCGTACTCGTCCTCGAGCGCATCGAAAACGGCGGAGATTTGGTCGGGCGTCCGACCGGAGTAGATGGAAATCTCCCCTTCGAGGTCTCCCAGGTCGTCCCACGAGAGGGCACCCGAGTCGACACGTTCCGACATCGGCTCGACTTCTGCAATTGGTGTGTTATCGTTGTTGTCATCACCGAGACAGCCGGCGAGTCCGGCAAGTCCGGCCGCAGAACCGCCCGCGGCGGCAAGGAATGTTCGTCGACCGAATCGGCTCGTCAGGTCGCTGTTGCGCTGTTGCATATCTAGTTTTAGGCCGACCTAAAACACATATACCTTCCGATTATCCTCGAGAGAATGGTCGAGAGGGGGAGACAGCGTTGGCTGTCCGTTCGACCGAGACCGATGCCCACGGTATTTCGGCCGACCTAAACCTCTCAGTGCGAATGTTTTAGGCCATCCTAAAGAACCTGTCGGTCACTCCAGTTGACCAGGAGCGACCGGTTCCTCGCGCGCGTCTCAGGTATCCTTATTCGAGTCGAAAGCCGAACCGACTTTGCCCGCGGAGGCCGATCGGTTCAGTATGAGCGTACGCGCAGAATTCGACGACTGGGCGACGAGCGGCCGCGATAAAGGCATGGAAGAGCGCCACTGGCACACCGCGAAACACGCACTCGCGCGGATGCCGGTCGAACCCGGCGAGACCGTCCTCGATCTCGGCTGTGGCAGCGGCTACGCCGGGCGTGCACTTCGCGATACCAACGACGCCGGAAGACTGTACGGTCTCGATGGCTCACCGGAGATGGCCCGTAACGCCGCCAGCTACACTGACGACCCCAACGTGGGCTACGTCGTCGGCGACTTCGACGACCTGCCCTTTGCCGACAACGCAATCGATCACGTCTGGTCGATGGAAGCGTTCTACTACGCCGCCAACCCCGAGCACACACTCGAAGAGATTGCTCGTATCCTCCGTCCTGGCGGCACGTTCTACTGTGCGGTCAACTACTACGAGGAGAACGTCCACTCCCACGAATGGCAGGAGTTCATCGAAATCGAGATGACTCGCTGGGACCGACAGCAGTATCGCGAGGCCTTCCGCGAGGCCGGACTCCATGTCGCCGAACAGGACACCATTCCAGATCAAGAGATTACGATTCCAGCCGAAGCCGAGTTCCCACTCGAGGACTGGGACACCCGCGAGGCAATGGTCGAACGCTACCGTGAGTTCGGCACGCTGCTCACTGTTGGCGTCGCGCCATAGCTCCCGTCTCGTTCTTGCTCACCGAACCAGTGTTTCGACTCGAGGTGGTGAGCGACCGGTCTGTCGGGGATTCGAGGGATTCACTCCCCTGTGGAACCCCCTGGTTTCCACTCGAGACGATCCTCAAACGACAAAATCAGTGGAATCGATTACCCCGTCTCAGGCGTCCTGAATCTGGCGCAACACGTCGGGTGCGTCCTCGAGTGCGTCGTCCAGATCGTCGACGTTGGGGCCGCCGCCCTGTGCGAAGTCCGGCGGGCCGCCGCCACCGCCGCCGACTTTGGCTGCGAGTTCGCCGACGACTTCGCCGGCGTTGACGCCGACACCATCGGGGACGGAGACAACGAACTGTGCGCTGTTCTGGCCGCTGCCGAGGACGGCGATTGTCCCGTCGTCACTGATGGCGTTTGCCGTGGCACGGAGTTCGTCGACATCGGCGTCGATGCGATCGATAACGGCCGTCGCCTCGCCAACGTCGATCTCTTCGGCATCGCCGCCACCGCCGGCGCGAGCCTCGGCAAGTTGTTCGGTGAGGTCGTCGATTTCCTTGCCTCGAGCCTTCCACTCCTCGAAGAAGCGCTCGGCGGTGTCGGGTACGTCCTCTGGTGAAACATCGAGAATGTCGGCGGCCTCGTAGAGGGCGTCCTCGTTTTCTTGTGTCGACTCGAGGGCGGCCTCGCCAGCGGCGAACGTAATTCGTTCGACGCCGTCTTGGACGCGTTCGGTGTTCAGGATCTTGATCGAGCCGATGTCGCCGGTTCGGGCGACGTGGGTGCCACCGCAGGCCTGGACGTCTTCGGCGACGTGGATGAGTCGGATCTGTTCACCCGGCGGGATACCGCCTTGATAGAGATCAAAGCCGTGTTCAGCCTCGGCATCGTGGCGGTCGGGCCACTCCTGGGTGACGCTGACGTTGTCCATCACGAGGTCGTTCGCGACGGCCTCGATTGCTTTGACGTGTTCGCGCGAGATGCGGTCGTAGTGTCGAACGTCGATTCTCGAGGAGTTGACGCCCTTCTGGGCACCGGCCTGACGGATGTGGTCGCCGAGGACGGCGCGCGTGGCGTGCATGATGATGTGCGTCGCCGTGTGATGGCGCATGAGTTGGCGCCGGCGTCCGGCATCAATCTGGCCGTTGACGAACTCGCCTTTCCCGAGGCTGTCGTCGGTTCGGTGGAGGATGACGCCGTCTTCGATCTGGACGTCCGTGACCTCGACTGCGGTGTCGTCGGTCGACAGCGACCCAGTATCGGCAGGCTGGCCACCGCCTTCGGGGTAGAACATCGTCTGATCGAGGACGATATCGTAGCCGTCCTCGCGCTCGAAGACGTCGAGGACGACGGCCTCGAACTGGGTTCGCTGCTGGTCGTCGTAGTAGAGTTTCTCCGTTTTCGGGAGGTCCTCGAAGCGGCCGTCTTCGTCGTCGTCCGCCGTGGCTTCAGCCGCTTCGGCCGTGTCGTGACGGTCCGCAACGAGGCTGTAGAAGTCGTCCGGAACGTCGACGTCGGCTCCTGCCTCGTCGGCAATCTCGGCGACCATATCCGGCTGAATGCCGTGGGAGTCGTAGAGTTCGATCAATTCTTCAGTTGGAATTGACTCGTCCTTTTTCGCGTACTCCGCAGCGAGACTTTCGACGCGTCGGCCACCGCGCTCGAGCGTTTCGCGATACTTTTCGACCTCGGTGCGGACGATGTCGCGGATGGTGTCGCGATTGTCATACTCGAGGCGCTCGGCTTGCATGTCGACGAGTTCGTCGAGGGGGGCGTCGATCCCGACATTATCGCAGAGTCGTTTGGTGCGCCGGAGGACCATTCGTGCGAGATAGCCCGTGCCCACGTTCGACGGGACGATGCCGTCGCCGAACATGTATGCGAGTGTCCGGCAGTGGTCGGCAATAGCGTAGATATCCTCGAGTGGTTCGACGAGGTCACGAAGGTCCTCAACTGGGACCTCGAGTGTGTCGGCTATCTCGCCGCGGGCTTCTTCGACGTCGTCGACGTCGTCGATGTCGAGGTTGCCCGAGAGGCGGGCAGCGCGGGCGACGAGCGCGGATTGCTCGTCGGTGTGTTCGATCCCCGCGTTGTCTTTGAGGAACGCGATCATGTCCGGGTAGATCGCCTCGTACACCGTTGGCGTGCCCTGGCTCATCCAGGTCCAGCGCTCTAAGCCGTAGCCGGTGTCGACGATGTAGGTGTCCATGTAGGAGTAGCGATCCCCTTTGATCTCGTAGTCGCCATTGGGGTCTTGCTCCATGCACATGAAGACGAGCGTCGCCAGCTCGAGGCCTTTGTAGATGACCTCGATTGCAGGCCCGGCGTTGCCGCCGCCGACCCACGGATCTTCGATGTAGGTGACGTCGGTGATGTCCGCGCCGAGTTCCTCGAGGAGGGTGTCACAGAGTTCGACGGTCCGATCTTTCCAGTAGACCTCGCCGTCGTAGGCGTAGTCGTCGTCAGCGTCCTCGCGGGTGTTGAAGGCGTGATGGGCCATCATCTCGAAGGCCATCGTATGCCGTCCCGTTTTGCCGACGTTGTCGATGTCCTGCATTCGGATACAGGGTTGGGACACCGTCAGCGGATTCGCTGGTGGTGGCGTCTCGCCGCTCGTGACAAGCGGCTGGAAGTCATAAATCGACGCCTGCGTGAGCAGGACGTCATCTCGCCAGCGATTCGCCGCGACGGGGTAGGGGTCGATTCGGTCGTGGTCTTGGTCCTCGAAGTACGTGAGGAAGGCCTCGCGCATCTCCTCGAGGCTGTATTCCTCTGCAAAGCCGGGGCTCCCGATGAAGTCGTACTCTTCACACGGCGGTTCGCCGCAGGTGACCCGGTCTTCGTCGCGCGTCCAGAAGTGTGCCCCACACTCGGGACACTCCTTGCGCACGAATCCTTCCTCCTCGAAGTACTCGAGGCGGTACTCGTCCGCCAGTTCAGTCATTATATCTGTGTTGGCCAGCCAGCGCCTAAAACAGTTCCGCAACGTTCACCACGGGAGAATTCGCCCGCCAACCGGCCTCGAGTGGCGTCGAATCCAGTGCCCGCGCCAAGATTGATTCGGAAATCACCATTCGGAAATGAATATTGTTTTCACGTGAGACGTGTCCGTGCGGCCTCGAGCGGGCGTGGAGCACTCGAGGCTGACGGAAGACGCTGGATGGGTACTCGTCACGATTGCTATGATTCGGCCAGCAAATCTTTACCGCAGGTCTGCAGCACACTATGTATAGACGAACCTCGCTGGGATGGGCTGGGTGGTGACACCCGTTTCCCGGCGAGTTCCGAGTACGGACCCCCACCGACACGCTGCGACCGCACCCACCGCTTACCCACCGTTTACCGACCGCTGATCACTGATGGCACACTCGTCACCTCGCTCACGCACACACGCACGAACGATCCTCTACGTCGCACCGACCGACGGGACAGCCCGTTCCGGGGCTGAAACACTGGCGCGCACCGCTGCACAGACGGACCCCGACCTCGAGTCGACCGTCCAAGCAGTCCAGTCACTCGAGCGACTGCAGGAGTTAGCGCCGACGGCCGACTGCGTCGTCATCCACGAATCCTCCGAGGAGGAAGTCTCTGTCGGCGTTCTCGAGGTCGTCTCTGTCTGTGGACCGATCCCGCTCGTGCTCTTTACCGACGCGTCGTATGCCTCTGCAGTCACGCGTTCGGCGGAAGGCATCGACGGCTACGTCCGCCGCGGCACTGAGGACGCCGTTGTCCACCTCGCAGACGAGATTTCGAAGGTATGTCACAACGAGGCTATCAGCGGTCCCAGCGCACAATCGCCACTCGAGCAGGCAGACCAGGGCACAGACGAGGCTGTACTCGAGGACGAAGACGATGACCGTGATCTCGAGGACACAGCCCACGAGGAGCAGACACAGACGGCCGACGACGACGCAGCCGCGACTGCGGATGAGACCGATGACGATGGCGCTGTGGCCGACACAGACGCTGGCGCCCTCGAGGAGTCCGTCGCCCACCCCGAGCAGACAATCGACGGCGGAGATGGGGCTGACACGCCCACCGTCATCGGCACCGACCGGCAGGCAATGCGCGCTGACCCGCGAACGGCGACTGCACTGCTCGAGACGACCGCCAGAATCGTCGACTGCCGGGACCGCGAACTCTTATTCGGCCGGGTCGTCGAGGGCGCAGTCGGTGTTCTTGGCTTTCGCCACTGCTGGCTTTCGACCGTCCACTTCGGCGAACTGGTCCCGCGCGCTGCGTCGCCAGCGGTTCCGGGACACGCCCTCGAGTCGACGGCCGTCGATGGCCCGCTCGGAACGGCGTTCAAGACGGGCCAGCCGACTCGTATCGACGACGTCAGCGAGCATCCGGATATTCGGCTGCCGATTGACGGCGCTCGCTCGCTGTGTAGCGTTCCAGTCGGCGATATCGGCGTGATTCGAATCGTCGCGGACACGGAGGCCGCGTTTGATGACATGGACGTCGCACTCTTGCAGGGCCTCTGTAACGCCGCGGCAGCCGTCCTCCAGCGCAACTGGGACGAGATGGGTGTCGTCAACGCACGCAGCCGTCTGGAACGCGAGGTCGACCGCCTCGAGTCCGAACGCGAGCAGTTCGCCGCCGCCGCGGAACAACTCGCAAGCGAGCGGGACCGAATCGCGGCCGAACGCGACCAGTTGCTCACCCTCGTCGAAGACGTTGCCAAACCGACGCTGCGTTATGACATCGCTGACGGCCAGGCTATCATCCGCGATGTCAACGAGGCCGTCGAAGCCGTCTTCGGCGACGACCCCGACGCCGTTCGTGGCCAGCCAGTCGAGGAGTACGTCGTTCCCGATGGTCTCGAGGAGCGAGCCGAAACGCTTGCCGACGCGCTGGCTGCAACCGAGCAGTACCAGATTCTCGACCAGCGCGACACCGTCGAGGGCGTACGGGATTTCATGCTGACGATCATCCCGCTCGAGCAAGCGGCCGACGCGCCAGCGGCCGCCGACTGCGAAGGGTTGCTCGTCTACGACGACATCACCGAATCCAAGCGACGAGAACTCGAACTCGCCGCCGCGAACGCCCGTCTCGAGCGAGTTGCCGATCTGATTGACGACGATCTTGAGCAGCCACTGTCGGCAGCCCGAAACTACCGCGAACTGGCCGCCAAGACTGGCAGCAACGATCACTTCGCCGTGATCGCGGAGGCCCACGAACAACTCGAGGCACGACTCGAGGATCTCGAGGCCGTCGCTGCATGGGACGATGCCTCAGACGAGACGGAACCAATCGCGCTGCAGGACGTCGCCCGCCGCGCGTGGACCGATCTCGACACCGGCAGCGCACAGCTGGTTGCAGAGGACGACCTCATTCTCGAGGCGGACAGAGCGGGCTTGCGGGAACTGTTCGAGTACGTGCTTGACGCAGCAATCGATGCAGACGGCGAGCCAGCACACGACGAGACGACCGTGACGATTACGGTTGGCGCAACTGACGATGGTTTCTACGTCGCTGGTGACCGACCGACGGCCAGCGAGAGCACTGAAAGCGACGGTCGCCAGGAAGCGCCGACTCCCGGTCGACTCACCGCCTCTGACGGTGCCGGTGTTCAACTTGGATTGGTCGAACGAATCGCCGATCAGCACGGCTGGGATGTCGGCGTCGCCGAGGACGAGGACGGAACCGCGTTCGCGTTCCGCGGCGTCGACGCAATCAGCGTAAACCGGAATCGGGTGTAGCCGGTCACTGTTGCTCGAGTTGTCCTTACGCGGTGTGGTGTTTGTAAAAACTCATGTAGATGTCGCAACTGGTTAGAGTATGAACCGCACAGAACTGTTCCTCGCGATCATCGCGTACACGCTCATCGTGCAGGTGTTCGTCGACGGCGGCGAAGACATATGGTTTGCAATACTCCCGCTTTTTGTCCTCTTGTTTGCCCTCCCGATATTCGTCGTCCTCGACCTGCTGAAAAACCCGCAGTTCGAGTAACTTATTCGCCCTCGCCCTCGAGCGCGAGCGACGCCAGCAACGCCTCGAGTTGCAGGCGTTCGTTCGCTCCCTCGGTGATCCGGTAGTCGACCTCGCCGAGGCGCTCGAGGAGTCGAACTGTGGCCTGCTCGGGGATGTCGAACTCCCAGGCAGAGCGATGGAGCTGGTCGATCACGTCGCCGCCGGCCAGTCCGCGGTCCATCAGCAGATCCTCGAGTGCGGCGCGGGCGGCGGTGAAGTCGCCCTCGATAGCGTGGGAGACCATCGCTTCGACCTCCTCGGGGCGTGCGGTGGCGGTGATCGCGAAGACGGTTTCCTCGTCGACGGTTTCGCCCATCACGGCCGCGGCCTGCAGGGCGTTGATCGCCTTTCGCATGTCGCCGTCGGCTGCGTAGACGAGTGCGTCGACGCCGTCGTCGGTGACTTCGATATCTTGGTCGGCGGCGATTTCACGCACCTGCGCCTCGATGGCTGTCTCGGTAAGCTGAGTGAATCGGAACACCGCACACCGAGACTGAATCGGGTCGATGATCTGACTCGAGTAGTTACACGAGAGGATAAAGCGCGTGTTATTGGAGAACTGCTCCATCGTCCGGCGCAGCGCTGACTGAGCGTCAGAAGTGAGCGCGTCAGCCTCGTCGAGGAAAATTATTCGATGGTTGTATCCGCCAAAGGACGACCGGGCGAAGTCTTTGATCCGGTCGCGGACGACGTCGATTCCGCGCTGGTCAGAGGCATTGAGCTCGAGGAAGTTCTCTCGCCAATCATCGCCGTAGACTTCGCGGGCGATGCCGATGGCTGCTGTGGTTTTCCCCGTTCCGGCTGGGCCCGAAAACATTAAATTCGGCAGTTCATCCTGATCTACGTACTGTTTTAGCCGGGGAACGATGTTCTCGTGGCCCTTGATCTCGTCGAGCCGCTGCGGGCGGTACTTCTCGATCCAGACTTCGGTCTTCCCGGGTGTGGATTCCGCCGCCTCGGCGTCGGCCTCGCTCATACCGGTCCAAGGGTGGGCCGGGAAATAAATCGACCGAAGGTGGCCGCTCCGTCAAATTGGTTGGTAATTCCATCAGAACGCCGACCAACCCGCTCGAGCAGTCCGCTGCACTTGAACTGCGTGACAGCTTTTTCTCGCTGCTCGAGGTAGTTCGAGATGGTGAGTGAGATGACACGAACAGCGAGTCGATCACGGATGCGGATGTGGACGCGCGCCCGGTCGGTCCGGATAGCCGCCGTCGTCGCCGTTTCCCTGCTCTGTACGCTGGCGCTGGTTCCGACTGCGGCCGTCGCCCAGACTGACGCACAGACCGGCGGCACGGTGATTATCGAAGAAGGAGAGACCGTCAGCGACCTCGAGGCGTTCGCCGGAACGGTCGTCGTCGAGGGAACAGTGACAGGCGATGCAAGCGCCGTTGCCGGCTCGATACAGGTCACAGAGAGCGGCGAAATCGACGGCGATTTCGAGGCGGCTGGCGGGAGCGTCGTCATCGAAGGCACTGTCGAGGGTGAACTTCAGGCCGCAACGGGAAGTCTCGAGATCCGTGAGGGAGCGACTATCGGCGGCGACCTCTCGGCTGGCGCTGGGAGTATCGTTATCGACGGCACACTCGCGTCGAACGCTGAGGTCGGTGCCGACACGACTCGTCTCGGTGACGACGCAGAAATCGCGGGTGACCTGCGCTACGGCGGCGACCTCGAGGGTAACACCGACGCGGTCGCGGGCACGATTACGGAGGATTCCTCGCTCGGCATGGGTGGCGACATAGTGCCGACGCTCGATCCGATTGCCTCCTGGGTGTTCTCGGTGTACATCTTCGTGGCGAACCTGTTGCTCGGCGCGGCGTTGCTCGCGCTGTTCCCGCGCTTTTCGGCGGGTGTTGCAAATCGCGTTGCGCGCGATCCGATTCGGACGGGGCTGGCCGGGCTTGGATTACTCATCGGCGTGCCAATCCTGCTCGTCGCACTCGCGATTACGATTGTAGGCATTCCACTGTCGTTCATCGGCGCGTTCCTGTTTGCCCTGATCGTCTGGATCGGCGTCGTCTACGGGCGCTTTGCGGTTGCGGCGTGGTTGCTCGGGCTGGTGGGCCTCGAGAACCGCTGGCTTGCGCTCATTGTTGGACTGGTCGCCGGTGCACTTGTCGCACAGATCCCCTACGCTGGCGGGCTGATCAATTTCGTCGTCTTCCTGCTCGGACTAGGCGCACTCGGCTGGGGGCTGTACGCCCACCGGCGAGCGGTTCGAAATCGGAAGCGTGACTCGCCGAGCGGGGTTGGATCGAGCGAGTCACCAATGGACTGATCCGCACGCAACAGCGTCGAGCGACGCGCTCAAGTCCGCGCCCTCACAACCGTCGCGTATGCACGTCACCGTCGATGTCAAAGGCGAGGGGACCCACGAGTTCGACCTCGAGGAGGTTGCAGACGGAGTCGACGGCCAGCCGACCTACACCGACCTGCTCCGCGCAGTCGACCTCAGTCCCCACGAGGTGAGCGTGCTCGTCGACGGGCGGCCGGTGCCGGAGGACCAGCCAGTCGATAGCGAGCACGTGACGGTGTTGCGACTGATCAAGGGCGGTTGCGTCGATTGAAGCGGGCTGGCCTCCTGAGTTCCGGGGTCATGGGATATGAAAGCTCGAGGGTTTTCACAGTCGAACTGATATAGACATCTATGACTAATGGCGCCCGCGTTGCCCTGGCGAACGTCGGACCGGGTCCGGATACACTCACGCTCGCAGAGCTGGCTGACCCGGTCGAGCCGGTGGATCCGACGACGACGGAAGAGCCGGATCCAGCCTACGAGGCGGTTGTCGTCTTGCTCCACCGCGATCACCACTGCGGGCAGTGTCGCCGCCAGGTTCGGGCGGTCGCCGACCGCTACGACGAGTTCCGCGACCGCGGGTGTCAGGTGGTTTCAATCGTCCCCGAACCAAGAGAGCGCGTCGAAGAGTGGCAAGAGACCTACGACCTCCCGTTCCCGATCTGTGCCGACCCCGACGCCGTCGCTGGCGAGGCGTTCGATCAGCCGGTCCGCCTCGGAACGCTCGGCGAATACTTCGACTTCGTCGGGCGGATGCCAGCTGCGCTCGTCTTCAACGTTCGATCTGATGACGTCGCCAGACTGGGCGCCCCGGATCAGGACTCGAGCGAGGCCCAACTCACGCTGACTGCAAGTCACCGCGGTCGAACGACCATGGATCGCCCCGACATCGACGACTTGTTGGCGACGGTCGACCGACAGACGTGAAATGGCCCGCTTCGTTCGCGTTGCAACAGCCGATGACAGTCTCGAGGTCCGGCGCATTCTCGATGCCGCCATGCTCGAGCCGGGCGACGTCGAAACCCGAATCGACACTGGCGACGTCTTTGTCGCGGGCGACCACCGCGGCGGGACCCAACCAGCCGATTCTGGCAAGCACGGCCGCGAACGCATCCTCGGCACGATGGTGCTCGAGTCACTCGCAGACGACGCCGGCGCTCACATCGCTGCAATTGGCGTGCGCCGAAGCCATCGCGGCCGCGGATTTGGCCGTGCGCTGATCGAACACGCTCTCGAGCGCGAGGGGCGACTCACCGCGCGCTTTGACGATGGTGTGCGGCCATTTTACGAGCGACTGGGCTTTTCGATTGAGTCAATCGACGGCAAGCGCCATCGCGGTGTGGCTGTCGCTACTGATCACGTTTAGTCTCGCAATCGGGCGATGACCTCGAGCCTCATCACTCACCTCAGTGTGACCATACAGCGATACGATTATGTGTCAGTTTCACTGAGTATACGTATGACCAGTCGTCGTCCGGACGAGTCGCCGTGGCGCCGATGGCACGCCCTCGTCGAACAGTATACGCCGGATGGCGCTCTCGGGCGGTGGCTTCTTGGCTCGGTGAGTAGCTTTTTTGGATTTTGGATGCTCGTGATCTTCGGTGCCGAAGTGATCTACTGGGGGCTGTCGCTTGCCATGCTGTTCTGGACGACGGTGTTGCTCGGCGTCGGCATTCCCATGGTGCTCGTGGGACTGCTCACACTTTGGCCATTGTATCTCTCGCTCATCGGCAACCTCGAGTCAGCAGCCGACTATTCGCTTTCGGAGACGCCCACCCGCGCGAACCTGTCGGCCGAAACGCCACAGCGCGAAACGTCCTCAGAGGACGACGTCGATTCGTCTGACCCGTTCGCTGATCTCAAGCGCCAGTACGCAGCCGGCGACCTCTCCGAAGACGAGTTTGAACGCCGACTGGACGCTCGCCTCGATGAAATTGACGCATCGACTCGAGGGGCCGACGACGAGACGACTCGAGACCGGCTTCCGGATCACAACTAACGCTCACTCGTTTCGAAGAAAGTCTAAATACTCGCCGAGCAAACGACTGACTTGCACCGAAAGGTGCGGTATGTGAGAGCGCGATCCTACCACAACCACCCTCTCACATACATGCTTCCGCATGGAAGCGACTGGGTATTCTCACTCACTCTCCTAAACGATAGTGGCTGCTTAGCCATGCATTCTCACTAACACTGTGATTCTACGTGTCTGACTCGAGTTCCGATCGGAACCGATCCAATCCCATCTCGAGCATGTCCGGACTGACTGTCTGGAACTCGCCGTCATCAGGCAGGTACGGACGCACGGAATCCCAACTTTCGCGTGCGTAGCGTTCGTCAAGCAGGACGCGCACGCCGACGTCGTCGGGCGAGCGAATCACGCGACCGATTGCCTGGCGGGCCTTGCGGACGGCAGGAATCGTCAGTGCGTACGTAAAGCCATCGCCGAACTCGTCGTCGTAGGCCCGTCGAACCGCCTTCGTGCGCGGGCTTGCAGTGTTGACGAGTGGAACGCCACAGACGACGGCGGCGGAGAGGCGGTCGCCGCTGTAGTCGACGCCCTCCGTGAGCGTCCCCCGCAGACTCGTCACGAGCACCTTTCCGTCGCCTGCGAAGAACTCGCTTTTGAGCGACTCGGTCGCCTCGTCGTCGCTCGAGGCGTCGAGCAGGACGGGTTTCGAGAGGTGGTCCTCGAGTGCGCCGGCGATCCACTTTGCCTCCGAGTAGCTTGGCATGCCGACGAGGACGTTTCCGGGCAGGCGAGCGATCTTCGCAACGGCGTTGGCGTAGTGCGTGCGGGTTCGATTCTCGTCGCCCGGCCGCCCCCGATTGTCGTACGTAAACTTCGGTGCGGCGACCGCGAAGCTCTCGCGATTTTCCGCGGGAAAGTGCAGCCCGTAGCGGCGTTCGACGACCGGGCGGTCGTCTTCACGTGCGAGGTACTCGAGGCCGGTCACCTCGGTGAAGGCGTCCATCGGCTCGAGGGTGGCACTCATCAGGACGCCGCCGCCGAACGAGGCGAGGCGCTCGCCGATAGCGTCGCTTGGGACGCAGTTATGCAGGGCGAGCCGGGCGTTGTACGCGCGTCGCCACGAGTCGCCGGGTTCGGTGTCGTCCCAGGTGCGCTCGAGTTCAATTTCGCGGAAGTACTCGGTGTGATCGCAGCGGTACCACTCGCCGAGGACGCGGCCCGCGGCGGGCGCGGAGCGGGTTCGGTCTTCGTCTTCGGCCTCGTTGAGGATGCGGGCGACGACGGCACCGACTGATTCGGCGCGAACCCACTCAGCGTCGCTATAGCCCTCGTTTCGCGCCCACTCGGTCAACTCGTCTTCGGCCGGATCCGAGGGGTCACGGAGCGGAATTTCGTCGTCCGACAGCTCGGTGAGATCCGACTGCCATCCCCTGTGTTTCCGGTCGAGATGGGCAGTCACACGCCGGTCGAGTTCGATCCGAATGTCCTCGATGAACTCGAGGGTGCGATTGAGTTCCTCGTAGGTGACGTCGCTGTCGTTCAGTTCGGATCGGACGAGGTCGGCGTCGGCGGTTTTCGAGCCACCCTGTGCCTGTCGGCCCTCGCGTTCGAATTTGATTGGCTGGAGCACGCGGGAAATCTCGGTGGCAGCATCTCGGAGCGTCCGGTCGCCGACGCCCTCGCTGACTAGATCTCGCACGCGCGGCTCTAACATGTGCGCTTCGTCGCAGACGACAAACGTCGAGTCGTCGAGCAACGCGCCGGTGAAGGTACCCGTCGTGCGCGGATCGAACGCGTGGTAGTAGTTGCCGACGACGACCTCGGCGTGGCCGAGCACCGCGCCCATCACCGAGTGCGGGCAGGTGCCGTGGGCGACTGAGCGTGCGACGAGGTCTTCGGGCGTGATCATCCCTGCTTCCGTGAAATCGTACGGAACGGCCTCGCTTGCGTCGCCGTCACTGTCTTCCTCCGGGAGATCCTCGAGGTACTGCGCATAGAACGGGCAGTACTCGGTTTCGGCCCCGACAGGGCCGCCTTCGCCATACTCTGGCAGGTCGCGCGGATAGGGCGATGGCTCGCCGGCGCTCTCGAGGAAGGTTGCACTGCCCCCGCCTTGACTCCCGCTGTCGGCGAGGCCGATCTGCTGACTGCGGGCGCGTGCGGCGAGATTCTGGGCGGTCGTTTCGCCGGCTTCGCCAGTCAGGTCACGGGTGCGATCCCGCAATGTCTCACAGCGGTCGTAGACGTTCCCGTCGTCGAACCCTGCTGTTTTCTCGCGATTGTACGGACAGACATCCGCCTTACCGACCAGTGTGAGCCCCGAGACGGGGTTCCAGTCGTCGGGCAGGTTCGCGTTGATCGTCTCTAAGTCTTCTTCGAACTGGCGCAGTTGCTGTTTGACGCTCGTGAGCACGAGCACGCGCTCGTAGTCGCTGTCGGGGTCGCGCACGAGGTCGATCCCCGCAGTGAGTGCGATCATCGTCTTGCCAGTTCCGCAGGCTCCCTCGATGACCGTATAGCCGCCGTCTCGAGCGGTTTCGATGGCGGTTTCGATGCCGTCGACCTGTGGGTCGTACGGCTGGGGGTGGCCGAAGATCGAGCGCCAGTCCGTCATTGGGTTCGGAGTCGTCGGCGGTCGTCCATAGCGTTGACGAACCGACGTTGCTGCCTCCTGGTAGATAAAGACGCGGATCGGAGCGGCTACTCGGAATCTGCTGTCGGGTCGGAATCAGCAGAATCGGTCGTCTCGAGGTCGGAATCGTCGGTTCTGTCTCCAGCCTCAGTCTCGGACTCAGCCTCGGAATCTTCGTCTGCCTCCTCGAGCGCCCACTCGTCCGTCAGCGTCGGCGTGCCGGTCAAGGCAATCGCGAGGGCTGCGAGTCCGAAGACGGCGATTCCAATTCCGCCGACGGGGTTGACAAGGAGTTCGTGGCCGCCCTGTGCGAAGACGAGCATCGTCGTCGCAAAGCCGTTGAAGACGCCGTGAAGCACCGTCGGTGCGACGACCGACTTCGCGCGGACGGCGACGTAGGTGTAGACCGGCGACATGGCGAGACAGGCGAGCGTCATCACGGCGACGCCCTCGAGCGGGTAGGACGGGTAGTTGTACCCCTCGAGGATGATCGGCGCGTGCCAGAGTCCCCAGACGACGCCGATAGCGGCTGAGGCTCCCCAGAAGCCAAGCGGCGCGAGTTCGGTCAGGAGGACGCCGCGCCAGCCGAACTCCTCGCCGAGCGCGAAGATGGCGTTGATGGTTGCGCCGACGACGAGTGCTGCGACGAGCGCCACGAGGAGATTCAGCGGCCAGTCGAACGACGGGCCGTCGGGCGTTTCGCCGTCAGCACCCTCTGGGACCTGTGCGAAATCCGTCCCCTCGCCGGTCAGCGGATTCGCGTCGGGAACGAACTCAACGCCTGGCAGGCCAAGTGCGAGTCCAGTGCCGAGCAGGACGAGCACAATCGGGATGAGTGCGGCGAGAGCGAGCCACTGCAGGCGGTTCCACGGGAACCGAAGGCCTGCTCGCTCGAACGACTTCCCGGCCGCGATATAGGTCGCGAGCCCGGCGAAAAACGGCGTGAACATGTACGCTGGCGCAAGGAGAATCAGACTCACGCCGGTCAGCCACGAGACGGCGACGAAGCCGCCTGCGAGCGCGACGAGCGAGCCGACAAAGACGATGAGTGACTGACGGTCGATCACGGCCACTCATTCTGTCGGACAGAACTATTTGAAGATCGGTCGCGAATTCGCGACCGGCTTCTCACTGACTTCTGTCCGACAGTATCACCCACGACGATCTCGAGGTGTCGCATCGGAGAGTTGTTGTCGTGAGACTCGAAAAGCCTTGCGTCAGCGCCGCGAGGGGCGCACACCGCCGTCTCGAGGGCGACTGCACAAAGCGCAACCCATTCCAGTCCCGAGGTGGTAGCGACTGTATGACCGACTCCAGCGAGCCGACCGACGCCAGCGGCGAGGACACAGCCGATGACGGCCTCGAGGGCGATATCGACATCGAGCAGTGGCGGGCCGAACTCGAGGACAAGCGTGGCGAAAAGGACGAGTTCTTCGCCGAACATCCCCAGTCACCAGTCCCACCAGAACAGCGAGACGACTTTGCGGGTGTGGACTACTTCGATCCTGACCCGACCTACCGCGTCCACGCGACTGCGACAGTGCACGACGATCCCGAAGTCGTCCTGATGGACACAACCGCGGGCCGGGAGATGCGCTATCTTCGGCTCGTCACCCTCGAGTTCGACCTCGAGCGCGACGAAGAGGATCTCGAAGATGGCACCTACGAACTAGCGGCCTACCAACTCGAGAGCCCGAACGAACAGCAGTTGTTCATCCCGTTCCGGGACAAAACGACCGGACAGCAGACCTACGAGGGCGGGCGCTACATGGAACTGGCACCGGATCGGGACCTCGAGACGGGCGACGACCTCGTCGTGGACTTCAACCTCGCGTACACGCCGTTCTGTGGCTACAGCGAGACCTACGACTGTCCGCTCCCACCCGAGGAAAACTGGCTCGAGGTCACGATTCCGGCGGGCGAGCGCTTCGAGTAGGCCGCCGAGACCGCTGACTTACTCGTCAGGAACCGAAACCATCGCCTTGCTCCACCCAGTTGTTCGAGTATGCCGACTGCTGTGACCGACTCCGTCTCGCTGTACTACACCCACGAGGGCGATGGGCCACCCGTCGTCTTCGTCTCCGAGGCCGGCCTCGGCGGCTGGTCATGGGGGTGGCAACACACTGCGCTCGCCGGTCCCTACGAAACCCTCATCTGGGATCTCCGTGGTACCGGCCGCTCCGATGGACCGCCCGGTCCCTACGCCCTCGAGACGCTCGCCGCTGATCTCGAGGCCGTTCTCGCCGATTGTAGCATCCGAACCGCCCACGTCGTCGGCTGTGGACTCGGCGGCGCAGTTGCACTCGAGGCCGCCCGTTCCTCGAATCGTGTCGCAACGCTCTCGCTGATCGGCACCGCGGCTGAGGGCTCGGCGTTCGACCTCGAGCCGCTGTTCGCCCCGCCGGACGATTTGGACGCACTTCGGACATCACTCGAGGCCGGCTTTTCCGCCGAGTTCCTTGCTGCACAGCCCGATGCCGTGTCAGGAATGGCTGACTGGCGCGCCGACGGCGACGCCGACCGCGCGGGCTGGGAGGCCCAGGTTGGCGCACTCGAGGACTTCGACGCGAGCGACTGGCTCGTCGAGGTGACTCAGCCGACGCGAGTTTTCCACGGGACCGAGGACGCGCTCGTGCCAGCGTCAGCGGGCCAAACCCTCGCCCGCGGGCTGCCACGGGGGGAATTCGTCCCGCTCGAGGGCGCGGGCCATCTCGCAATGATTGAGCAATCACGGACGATCAATGATCTGTTAGTGGGCTTTCTCGAGGACCAGACCGCCGACGAGCAATGAGTTGCAACTAGCCAGGATTTGGCCAATACACTCTTTCCTGTCCACTACTCTCCATCGCTGCTTGCGCACGACCCCCGTCGTATTACGGACTCGAGCGTGGGACACGCGGTTGTGACCCTCTCGCTCTCGCGACGTGCCGACCGCGTTCCAGACCGGACGGCGGTGGTTGACATCTCCGAGGACTACCGCTATGCGCCCGCAGAAACCGTCCACGAGAACCGAGTCTCCTATGCAGAACTGTCGGAGATTACGGCCGAGACGGGTGCGCGCCTCGAGTCGATCGGTATCGACGCTGGCGACACAGTCTGTCTGCTCACCCGAAATCGGATCGCCTCGCTCGCGCTGTTGTTTGCCTGTCGCCGTCTTGGGGCGACGTTCGCGCCGATTTCACACCTGTTGACGCCAGTGACCGTCGAGTACCCGTTCGACGTGCTTGAACCGACACTCCTCATCGCGGAAACGGCCCAGCGCGACCTGGTTCACTCAGCTCCGATTGCAGACGACCAGGTGTTGACGCTCTCGGAACTGGCCGACATCGATGTCAGCGATACCGACGCCAACCGACAGTCTCAGCTCGATACTCCTCGACCTCGAGTCGGCGACGATCAAGACGCCGAGACTGAGCACCCACTGCTTCTCTTGCATGGCGAGGGCGGCCACCCGGTTGTGGCGTACTCCGCACAGGCTCTCGAGTGGAACTGCATTGCGGCGATGACGACGTGGGGGCTCTCCAAGGGAGATACCGTTCCGCTCATCACGCCGTTGTCGGCGTACGACGGCCTCCTTCGTGTCGCGCTGCCGACGGTGTATGCCGGTGGGACGCTCCTACTCGACCGGGCGTTCGATCCCGGCGATATGCTCACTGCGATCGAGCGCGAGGAGGCAACGTTGCTTTCGGGTCGAACGGCAACACTCCGTGGACTCGCATCTAAATCCGACTTCCCAGACGCACTCGAGTCACTCTCGTTTGTCGCGCCCGATGTGTCTGTTCCGAGGAGCGCCCTCGAGCCCTATCGAGAGGCAGGCATCTCACTTGCACGCGTCTACGGCCGCCTCGAGTGTCCGTTTGCGTGCGCGCAGGAGCCAGCGGAGCAGACGAACGCGGTAACTGCTGCCGGAACGGATGACGAGCGCCGGTACGTTGGCCACCCGGTACTCGACTGTCGGGTGCGAGTGCGTGGCGCTGATGATGGCGACGGTGCTGGGTCCCGAATTGAAGGGGCCACAGAGGGCCGGCTTGCTCTGTCGGGCCCCGTTCTTGCCGATGGCTACGCTGGGACTGCAAACGAACCTGCGGTGGATCAGGACCGTCTCGATGAGCGAACAGACGACCACGAGACTAACACGGCTGATCGCGCCCAATTCGCGAACGGCTGGCTCGAGACGACTGATCTGTGCCGACGTGACAACGATGGCCAGTTCACTATCGCCCAATAGTAGTCTCGTGCGGTGATTTTGTCCCATAAACAAACGATGAGTGGGTGATCGAACAGCACCTGTTTTATTATAGGCGATATTGGAAATCACATGTCCATGGTTGCGGCAACGCCCGCGCCGGACAGAAAACATTTCTTTATGGAGTTTCCAGTAGGGGACGATGAGTCAACTACGCATTGCCGTCCTGAATGCCGCCCACCAGGACGAGAACACGACGCGGAACTTCCGGCGCGAACTCGACGCCTCGCTGTCGGAATTCGACGTGACGAGCGGATCGGTCCCCGACCACTTTGCGTTCGACGGCGTCGTGGTCACCGGTTCGCGGTCGTCAGTGTACTGGGATGACGACTGGATCACGACAACCGCTGAGTGGGTCCGTAAAGCGATTGATCGTGACATACCACATCTCGGCATCTGTTGGGGTCACCAACTGCTTGCACACGTTCTCGGTGGCACCGTCTCCGATATGGGTGCCTACGAAGTCGGCTACAGCGATATTGAGCAAGTCGGCGAGTCCCGCCTGTTCAATGGCATCTCGAGCGAGTTTAGCGCGTTCACCAGCCACTCCGACGAAGTCGCGGACCTCCCACCCGGTGCCGACCCGCTCGCCGAAAACCACTACTCCAACCACGGCTTCCGCAAGGACCACGTCTTCGGCCTGCAGTTCCACCCCGAATACGACACGAAAACCGCCCGTGAACTCGTCCACCGCAAGGAACTATCCGACGAACGACTCGAGTCTATTCTCGCGGAAATCACCGAAGAGAACTACCAACAGGCGTGCCCCGCAAAACTCATCTTCGACAACTATCTTGAGTTCGTCCGCGAGGTCGCAGCCGAACCGGCGATGACAGCGGCCAGTGTCGACGCTCCTGTTGGGGCGACCGCCGAGACGGACGTCGGCTGTTCTGACTGAGTTTTAGGCTGATTTTGTCTCTGTTAGGCTCGCCAGCGCTCGAGTAGCCGTGTGAGCAACCCGTTTTCGGACTCGTTGGCGTCGCTGGAGTCACCTGCGGTCTCCCGCTCGTCGAGGACTCGCTCGTATTGGGCGACGATTTCCTGTTCGCGCGAGCGACTCGCCTCGAGTGCGCGCTCGAGGGCGGTGACGCGTGCCTGGAGTTTTGCCTCCGTTGACGTCGATGCGTCGAACTCGAGTTCGATGCCGTTGGCTGCGGTCGTCGCGGTAGCAGTCGGCTCGCTGGAATCATCGTGCGTGTCGGCTTGGCGGTCGGTCTGGGCAGGGTGCTGGTCGACGGACATGGACAGCACAATGGTATGCGAGACTGTGACAAAAGGTTCAGTCAGTCACGCGTCAGACACGCCTGCGGAGACGTTTACGAGTGACAGCCGCGTTACTGTTTGAGGTGCTCGAGGACGCCCTCAGTCTCTGCAGGAACTGGCTCCGGATCGGCTCCAGCGGCCGCCGCAGCGTCGGGGTCTTTGAGCAGGTGGCCGGTCGTCAGGCAGGCAACGTGCTCGTCGTCGTCAACGATGCCCTCGGCGCGCAGTTTTCGGAGGCCGGCGACGGAGGCTGCGGAGGCCGGTTCGACGCCAATCCCTTCGCCTGCGAGATCGCGCTGCGCTGCAGTAATCTCTTCGTCCGAGACCGAAATCGCGGTCCCGCCCGTCTCGCGAATGCCCGGCAGCGCCTTCGGCGCGTTGACCGGGTTCCCGATTCGGATTGCCGTCGCGCGCGTCTCGACATCTTCCCAGCGCCGAACTTCGTCCGCGCCGTTCTCGATTGCTTCGACCATCGGCGCTGCGCCCTCGGCCTGGACGCCCGTCAGTTTCGGTACCTCATCTTCTTCGAGCGAGCCCACCTGGACGAGTTCGCGGAAGGCCTTGTACAGCGCCGACGTATTTCCGGCGTTGCCGACGGGGAGGATGATCCGATCCGGCACGGTGTCGTAGTCCGCGAGAAAGCCCTCGAGAATCTCGAGGCCGATCGTCTTCTGGCCCTCGAGTCGGAACGGGTTCAGCGAGTTCAGCAGGTAGGCTTCGCCCTGCTGGGCGAGTTCCTGGACGATGTCGAGGCAGGCGTCAAAGTTGCCGTCGACCTCGAGAATGCGCGCGCCGTGCAAACTGGCCTGTGCGATTTTTCCGGCGGCGACCTTCCCTGCTGGCAGGAGCACGAGCGTCTCCATCCCACCGCGGGAGCCGTAGGCCGCGAGCGCGGCGCTCGTGTTTCCGGTCGAGGCACAGGCGAGTCGCCCGACGCCGAGTTCTTTCGCGACCGCGACGCCGACGGTCATGCCGCGGTCCTTGAACGACCCCGTCGGGTTCATCCCCTCGTGTTTGATCCGCAGCGCCTCGACGCCGATATCCTCCTCGAGCCGTGGCACCTCATACAGCGGCGTTGCGCCTTCCTGGGTCGTCACGCCCTCTTCGAGCGGGAGTGCGTCGGCGTAGCGCCAAACACCCTGGCCCTGCCCCTCGTAGTCCTCGAGCGTGGGGAGATCGGCGTAGCGGACCTCGAGGAGGCCGTCGCACTCGTCGCAGGTGTAACGGACGTCGTCGAAGGGCGCGAACGTTTCACCGCACTCGATGCACTCGAGCCAGACGCCGTCGTCGGCGTCGTCGGGCACGGTCGGCTGGTCGGCCGAGAGATTGAGACTCATTGTCGAGCGAGAAGTGGGCGAGTGGCAAAAAGCACGTGGATTGGTTCCCGTTCGGAGCGTCCCCTGCTCGAGAGGACAATCCATCCCGCCGCGGGCAAAGACTTGTATGCGTTGTACACAATGTATACATCATGGGGACGATTTCAGCCCGCGTGCCTGATGACCTCGAGTCGGAACTCGAGGAGTACCTCGAGGAGGAGCGACTCGACCGGAGTACAGCCGTCCGAAAACTGCTCTCGGAGGGCCTCGACGACTGGCGGCGCGAGCGTGCACTCGAGCGACTCGCCGCGGGCGAGACGACACTCTCGAAGGCTGCTGATACTGCCGGACTCTCTGTCTGGGAGTTTGCCCAACTCGCGGACGAACGCGACGTGACGTGGGTCTCGAGCGATCATCTCGAGTCAGATCTCGAGGAGTTGTGAATGTGGGTTTTCGACGCGACCCCACTCATCTATCTCGCAAAAGTTGAGCAACTGGAGATCGTTTCGGCACTCGATGGGACGTGTTACATCCCTGACCGGGTATACGCCGAAGTCGTGACGACTGGTCTTGAGGAAGGCTATCCTGATGCTCGTCGCATCGAACAACGGGTCGACGCAGGCGTCCTCGAGGTCGTTTCAACTCCGGACTCCCCACTCTGGGATCGATTACAGGACAATCCTCGATTGAGTGATGCAGATGTGTCGGTGCTCGTCTGTGCTGACCAGTTCGATGCAACTGCCGTCATGGACGAAGCCGCCGGTCGAACGGCTGCGGCGGTCGAAGATATCAAGACGAAAGGAACTGCGTATCTCGTCCTCTCGTGCACTAAGAACGGCCATCTTCCTGTTGCAGACGCGCGTGAGACTATCGACGCGATGGTCGACGCTGGCTGGCACTGTGCTCCCGACCTCTACGCGAAAATCGTCAAAAAATTGGACTCGTTCGACAACTGATTGACTAATCTGTCACTCGAGCAGCCAACTCAACAGCGCCTTCACTGCCACCTTTTTTCGCTCGGGTTCGTTTTATCTTCGCGCGGCGCTGCCGCGCGAATGGTTCGTGGGACCGACGGTCCCACGTCACTCACCACTCACGAAAAAATCTGTCTGGCGAGAGCAAAGCTCTTGCTGACCGTCGCCTCACTTCGTTCGACGAGAGACAAAAAGGACTGCTCACTTCGTTCGCAGTCGAATTCTTACTCGAGCAGCCAACTCAACAGCGCTTTCTGAGCGTGCAGCCTGTTTTCGGCTTGATCGAAGACAATCGAGTGGTCGCTTTCGACGACTGCGTCGGTAATCTCCTCGCCGCGGTGGGCGGGCAGACAGTGCATGACGGAGGCGTCGGGGGCGTGCGAGAGCAGGTCCGAGTTGACCTGAAAGCCCTGGAAGTCGTTCATGCGGACGTCGCGTTCGTCCTCCTGGCCCATGCTGATCCAGACATCAGTGTAGATAATGTCTGCGTCAGCGACGGCTTCCGTGGGATCGGTCGTGATTGTCGGATCGCCGCCGAGGTCACGGGCGCGCTCGAGGACATCGTCGTCGATGGCGTAGCCGTCGGGTGTCGCGACAGTCAGATCGAGGTCGGTCAGTGCGGCACCAACGGCGAACGACTGGGCGACGTTGTTGCCGTCACCGACCCAGGCGACCGACACGTCCTCGAAGCCACCTTGTTGCTCGCGGATGGTCAGCAGGTCCGCAAGCGTCTGGCAGGGGTGGGCGTCATCGGTGAGGCCGTTGACGATGGGGACCGAGGCGTACTCCGCGAGCACCTCGATGTTGTCGTGTTTGAACACGCGCGCCATCACCGCGTCGACGTAGCGCGACAGCGTTCGCGCGGTGTCTTTTAGCGGCTCGCCGTGGCCGAGCTGGATGTCATCTTCGCCCAGGAAGACGGCGTGACCGCCGAGTTGGGTCATCCCCGTCTCGAAGGAGACGCGGGTGCGCGTACTCGGCTTCTGGAAGATCATCCCCAGGGTCTGGCCCTCGAGGTCTTCGTGCTCTTCGCCCGCGTGCTGGGCGCGTTTGTACGTCTCGGCGCGCTCGAGGACCGTCTGCAGTTCGCTCGCAGAGAGGTCGTCGATCTCGAGGAAGTGTCGCAACTCTGTTGCTGTCGAATCTGATGCTGTCATTCGTCGGGTCCTCCATTGAGTGTTTTGGAAACGCGCTCTAAGATCTCGACCGACTGGTCGTATTCCGAAAGCGAGAGGCGTTCGTCGGGTGCGTGATCGAGGTCGGAGTTACCCGGGCCGTAGGTGGCTATCGGGCAGTCCCACGCACCGGCGTAGATGTTCATGTCACTGGTTCCGGTCTTCCGGACCAGGCGCGGTTCTTCGCCAACGTCGCGGATAGCGACGCGGAAGGCTCGAGCGACCTCGGTCCGCGGGCTCGTCATGACGGGCGGGACCGCGTCCTTCCAGGTGACGGTCCCGACCTCGAGTTCGGCCTCTGCGGCTTCGCGGACGGTTTCGACGTCGAGAGCGGGCGGGACGCGCAGTTGGACGTCCATCGTCGCCTCGACGGAGAGGCCGTCCTCGCTGATGCCGCCGTCAATGTCGACCGGTTTGGTCGTTACCTGCTCGAAGATGGGTTCGTACTCGTCGCCTTCGAAGCGGTCTTCGACGGCCGACCACCAGCGAACGGCGTGCTGAATAGCGTTTGGGTCCGGCCGCGAGGTGTGTCCGGACTCGCTTGTCGCGACGTAGGTCCCAGCGAGTAAGCCACGATAGCCAAGCGTGATTCCGTTGGTTCCGGACGGTTCGCCGTTGATAACGGCATCAGGCATTTTGTCGCGGTCATCAACCAGATAGCGTGCGCCCTTTGAATCAACTTCTTCGCCGACGACGCCGACGAACGAGACGCCCGTTCGGACAGCGGCCGCGGCCATCGCAGCGAGCGGTCCCGTCGCGTCGACGCTGCCGCGTCCCCAGAGGACCTCGTCGTCGCCACTTTCTTCGACTTCGACGGGGATATCCCCCGGGACGGTGTCGATGTGGGAGGTCAGCAGGACTGAATCGTCTGCCGGCGCACGGACGTTGCCGACGGCGTCGATCCAGACCTCGCGGTCGTGGGACTCGAAAAACTCGACCAGCCGTTTGGCTGCCTTGCGTTCCTCGCGCGTGGGCGAGGGAATCGAGACGAGATCGACCAACAGCGTCCGTGCGTCCTCGAGTGAGACGTGCTCGTTCGACGATGTGCTCATGATTCAGTTTGGGCTTCTGGGTTGGGGGCGATGACCGCACGCAGCGCGTCCACGAGTCGATCCGCTTCGGCCTCGTCGAGCACGAGCGGCGGCAGGAGACGCAGGACGGTTCGACCCGCTGGCAGCGCCAAAATCTGATGTTTCATCGCCAGATCGCGGGCAGCGCGGTTCGCGCCCCGTTTCAGTTCGATTCCAATCAGCAGTCCCTCGCCGCGAATCTCGCGGACCTCGTCACCGAGGGCAGCCTCGAGTTCGCTGGTGAGATAGTCGCCCATTGCGGCGGCGTGGGTGGTCCACTCCTCCTCGACGAGCGTCGAGATAGTCGCGTGGACGGCCGCGGAGACGACGGGGCCGCCGCTGAATGTGGCGTTGTGCGAAGCCGCGCCGTCTGCGATCCAGTCTGCAACAACAACTGCGCCGACAGGGAGACCGTTGCCAAGGCCTTTCGCCGTCGTGAGGATATCGGGCGTGACGCCTGCGTTCTCGCAGGCCCACATTTCGCCCGTGCGGCCCATGCCGGTCTGGACTTCGTCGAAGACGAGCGCTGCGTCAGCCTCATTGGTCAGGTCGCGGGCGGTCTCGAGGTAGCCCTGCGGGGGCACGTTGATCCCGCCTTCGCCCTGAATCGGCTCGAGGATGACGGCTGCGGTCTCGTCGTCGATGGCGTCTGCGAGTTCGTCGCTGTCGCCGTAGGGGACGAACTCCACGTCGCCGGCCAGTGGCTCGTAGGGTTTCTTGTACGTGTCCTTCCAGGTGGCCGCGAGCGAGCCCATTGTCCGGCCGTGGAACGAGCGGGTCGCTGCGATGATCTTGGAGTTGCCCGTTGCCGAACGGGCGAATTTCAGTGCGGCTTCGTTGGATTCGGTTCCGGAGTTACAGAACCAGGCCTGATCCAGTCCGTCGGGCGTTGCCGCGACGAGTGCCGCGTAGGCGTCCTCACGAGACTGGACGGGGAACGAGGAATCGACGAACGTCAGGTTCCCGACCTGCTCTTGGACGGCCTCGACAACGGCAGGATGGGAGTGCCCGAGCGGCGTACAGGCGTAGCTCGCACCTGCGTCGAGATACTCCGTTCCGTCTGCAGTGTACAGTGAGACGCCCTCTCCGCGTTCGATACCGATTGGCTTGCTGCCGGAGATGAAATCGTGGTCACTCATTGGTCGACCTCCGCTGACTCCTCAAGAACGCCAGGCTCGAGCGTCGTGCCCTCGCCCTCGAGTGCGCTCGTAATCGGTGCGTCTGCGTTTGCCGATGCGACGGTCACCGAGGATGCGCCACCCTCGAGTGCCTCTTCGGCGGCCATGACCTTCTTCGTCATGAACCCTTCAGCGGCGTCTTTGACGACTTCGAACTCCGCGGGAGTGGCGGCCGAATCGATCTTCGTCGACTCGTCGTCGGGATCTTCGTAGATTCCCGAGACGTCTGTGAGGACGACGAGGTCTGCCTCGAGTGCGCCTGCAATCGCAGCTGCGGCGCGGTCGGCGTCGGCGTTCACAGCCGTATAGCCGCCTGACTTCTCCTTTCCTAACATCGGAACGGAGACGACGGGCGTGTAGCCACCCGCGAGAACGGTCTCGAGCAGGTCGGCGTTGACGGATTCGATTTTGCCGGAGTGGTCGCCGCGCAAAATCTTCTTCTTGCCGTCTTCTTTGACGCGAACGGCAGATTTGCGCTTGCCCTCGAGCAGTTTCCCGTCCGTGCCCGAGAGGCCGACAGCGTTCACATCGAGGTTCTGCAGGCTCTCGACGAGATCCGTGTTGAGCTTGCCCGGCATCACCATCTTGAACACGTCCATGGTGTCCTCGTCGGTAAAACGACCGACGACGCCACCGGGCGTCTCAACGTAGGTTGGCTCTTCGCCGAGGTCCTCGAGCGTCTCATCCACAGCGGTCGAGCCGCCGTGCGTGAGGACCACATCTTCTCCCTCAGCGACGAGTGCTGCAACGTCACTGAGTGCGCCTTCGGGGTCGACAGCGCGTGCGCCGCCGATCTTTACTACGACTGTCATTTACGGTGCCCCCACGGGGTGTAGTCCCGTAAACTCGAGTCCGGCGGTCTCCTCGAGACCGAGCGCGATGTTTGCGGCGTGAACCGCCTGCCCGGCAGAGCCTTTCATCATGTTGTCGATGGCCGAGAAGACGACAATGCGTTTGTTCGAGGGGTCGAGTTCGAAGCCGACTTCGGCGAGGTTCGTTCCGGCAACCGCTTTGGGTTCCGGATATCGATAGACGCCGGAGCCGCCGGCAGCCATGCGGACGAACGGCTCGTCCTCGTAGCAGCCGCGATACGCTTTCCAGAGGTCGCCCTTCGAGACTGGCCCGCTCGGGAAGACGTGGCTCGTTGCACTCGCACCGCGGATCATGTCCACGGCGTGGCAGGTAAACGCGACGCTCGTGCCGAGGAACTGCTCGATCTCGGCCTCGTGGCGGTGGCCCGTCGGTGCGTAGGGACGAACGACGCCCGAGCGCTCCGGATGGCTCGAGGCCTCGCCGCCGCCGGCCCCGCCTTCGGAGGAGCCGACTTTCACGTCGACGACGACCTGTTCGCCACCCTCGAGAATGTCGTGCTCGAACAGCGGGTACAGGCCCAGAATCGTCGCGGTGGCGTTACAGCCGCCGCCGGCGATGAGTTCCGCGCCCGCGAGGTTTTCGCGGTTGATCTCGGGCAGGGCGTACTCGGCCTTCTCGAGATACTCCGGCGCGGTGTGTCCGTCGTACCACTCGTCGTACTGCTCTGCTGTCTCGAGACGGAAGTCAGCCGAGAGGTCGACGACGGTGTCTGCGATGTCGAAAAACTCGTCGACCTGTCCCATCGAGACGCCGTGTGGCGTCGCGGCGAACAGCACGTCGACGCTCTCGAGGTCGTCGGGTTCGGTAAACCGAAGGTCCATGCCGCGAAGCGGCGGGTGGACGGAGCCGACGCTCTTGCCGGCTTTCGACCGACTCGTTACCTCAGCGATTTCGAAGTTCGGGTGCCCGGCGAGCAGGCGAAGCAGTTCGCCGCCCGTAAAGCCCGAGCCGCCGATGACTGTCGCGGTGACAGTGTCGGCGCTCTCGTCGGTGGATCCAATCGCCATCAGGCGCTCACCTCGAGTTCCTCGGCTGCCGCAGCGGCCTTCTGCTCTAACCAGTCGACGACGGTGCCGGCGATGTCGGTCTCGACAGCGCCGTCGAGTGCCTTGAACTCGACAGTGTGGTTGACTTCGTGAACCGTATAGCCATCCTCGGTCTCCATCAGGTCGATACCGAGCAGACCGCCACCGACGGCGTCGCTGGCTTTCTGTACCAGCTCTTTGGCCTCGTCGTCGGGTTCGAAGACATCCGTCTCGGCACCCTTTGCGGCGTTCGTAATCCAGTGATCCGAGGAGCGAACCATCCCAGCGATTGGCTCGCCGTCGGTCGCGAGCACGCGAATGTCGCGTCCGGGTTTGTCGACGAACTCCTGGACGTAGAACACCTTGTGCTCGTAGTGTCCAAGTGTTGCCTTGTGCTCGAGAATTGCCTCTGCGGCGTCGGGCGAGTCGATTTTCGCCATGAGCCGGCCCCAGGACCCAACGACGGGTTTGAGGACGCACGGATAGCCAAACTCCTCGATGGCGTCCATCGCGGTGTCTTTCGTGAACGCGACTTTCGTCGCGGGCGTGGGGACGCCAGCCTGCTCGAGTGCGAGGCTGTTCTTGACTTTATCGGCGCAGATGTCCGCAGTCTCGTGGCTGTTGATCACCGGGATGTCGTACGCCTCGAAAAATTGCGTGGCGTAGAGGCTCCGGCTCGTGGCGAGACAGCGGTCCACGACGATATCGAGGTCCTCGAACGCTTCGGGGGCCTCGCTGATGTCGAACGTCTGCTTGCGGACGTCGATCTTTTCGACCTCGTGGTCGCGCTCGCGAAGCTCGTTGAGGAGGAGCTTCTCGTCTTTGCGAATTCGGGAGTAGAGTATTCCTACGTTCACGAAAACCACCAGTGGTGACTGGACACAGGGCGCAGGTTAGCTGCGACCGTCTGCAAGGTCACTCACCCCAGTCCTCTTCGAGCTCCGGAGCTCGCTCGAGGACTGGTGGCTCGGTGTCGACGACTTCGAGTTCAGCGCCACAGGTCGTACAGTCAACGATCTCTCCAACTTCCAGATCATCGTGCAGGGACACTTCTGCCCCACACTCGACGCATTCGGTCATTGTACTCCCCACTCGGAGCCGATATCCCTTAAAGCCTTCGAACTTAACAAGAAAATTACACGATGCGCACTATCCTCTAACGGTGAAAGCGCCCTGCGTTACGGCAAATTTAGACTGACATATCATGTAGTAGGTAGTGTGTCCCCGGGCGGGGACCGCCGCGGTCGTGGCTGTGAGTGTCGGCCCCCACGCGCCGCGATGGGACCGGCTGTGTGGTCACACATATTCGTTTACCTCCGCGCGCAGTTGCTCGTGGGCGTCCTCGAGCGCGCCAGCAGTCTGCTCGAGACTCGTCTCGTCGGCTGTCAGTGCCTCGCGACCCGACTCGAGTTGGTCGGCAACGGCGTCGGGTGCCGGGCCGCCCTGGGAGTCGCGACTCGCGACGCTTTCGACGGGGTCAAGTGCGTCTTCGACGGCCGAAGGATCGACGAACAACTCGAGCGATTCACCGAGGACGTCCTCAGCGGCAGCCTCGAGGGCGTCGTAGTCGGCCCCGTTTTCTGCGGCGACGGCCACCATCTCGTGAGCCGTGCGGAACGGCAAGCCGTTCGCCGCGAGCAGATCCGCGACGCCGGTTGCCGTCGAGAAGCCCTCACCCGCTTCTGCAGCGAGTGTCTCCTCGTTCCACGCTGCGGTTGCGATGGCTCCGGCGGCGACCTCGCTTGCCTCGGTGACGGCATCGACCGTCTCCCAGGCGTGCGTCGTTGCACGCTGCAAGTCGCGATTGTACGCACGCGGAAGTCCCTTGAGCGTCGTCGTTAGCCCCTGAACCGATCCCGCGGCGTCGCCCGCGACTGCGCGGACAAGCTCGAGCGTGTCCGGGTTCTTCTTCTGGGGCATGATCGACGATGTCGAGGAGTAATCATCCGAAAGGGAGACGAAGCCGCGGTTTGCGAAGATAATCAGGTCCTCGGCCACCCCGGACAGCGTCGTCGCGTGCGTCGACAACGCCTGTACCGTCTCGAGCAGGAAATCCCTGCTCGAGGAGGCGTCCATCGAGTTTTCGACAACGCTCTCGAAGCCCAGCAACTCGGCGGTGCGCTCGCGGTCGATATCGAACGTCGTGCCGGCGAATGCGGCTCCGCCGAGTGGTGACTCGTTGATGCGGTCGTAGGCTGCGAGCAGGCGCGCCGTATCGCGACGCACTGCGCCTTCGTAGGAACACGCCCAGTGGGCGACCGTGATCGGCTGGGCTGGCTGGAGGTGGGTGTAGCCGGGCATCACCGTCTCGGTGTGCTCGCTCGCCACCTCGAGCAGTGCCTCACGCAGCGCAAGCGTCGTCTCGATCGCCTCGAGAACGTCCTCGCGCAGGCGGTAGCGGATACACGCCGCAACCTCGTCGTTGCGCGAGCGCGCGGTGTGCATCTTGCCGCCGTCCTCGCCGATGCGTTCGATGACGGCCGTCTCGATGGCCTCATGAACGTCCTCGCCGTCTGGTAATGCCTCGTGGCCGTCGACTTCTATCGTATCGAGTGCGGTGAGGATCTCACCGGCCGTGTTGTCGTCGATAATTCCCTGCTCGGCGAGCATCACGACGTGTGCGCGATCAACCTCGAGGTCGGCCTCGAAAATTCGTGTGTCGGCCTCGAGTGAGGAGAGGAAACTCCGGGCAGGCCCGCCGCTGAAGCGGTCTCGTCGGACGACGCTGTCGCTTCCTGCGTCGCCTACGTCGGACACGTCCGACGAGGATCCGCTCGCTTCGCTCGCGTCGCCGCCGTCGGTTTCGAGCGCCGGTTCGTCGCCGCCGTCGTGAGTGCTCTCCTCGGTCATGGTCTTACTCGTCGTCTGCGTCGCCTACGTCGGACACGTCCGACGAGGATCCGCTCCCGTCCGTTGTGAGTTCGACTTCGTCGTCCGCGTTCGCGGCGATTGCCTCGTTCGCGAGACGGCGCTGGAAGCCGTGGTACTTCGCGACGCCAGTTGCGTCTTCCTGGGTGATCTTGCCGACCGTCTCCGTGTCGAAGGAGGCGTGTTCGGCCGAGTAGGCTGCAAAGTTGCTGTCACGTGCAACCGGGCGGGCCTGGCCACCCTCGAGACGGATCGTGACGGTGCCAGTGACGCGTTTCTGGGTATCCGCGATGAAGCCCTCGAGTGCGCTTACGAGTGGTGCGTCAACGAGACCTTCGTAGCCTTTCTTCGACCACTTCTGGTCGATGAGTTGCTTGAACTCGCGTTCCTCTTGTGTGAGGACGAGGCCCTCGAGTGCTTCGTGAGCGTTGAGCAGCGTCGTTGCTGCGGGGTGTTCGTAGTTTTCGCGGACCTTGAGACCGAGCATGCGGTCTTCCATCGAGTCCGTGCGGCCAACGCCGTAGGCACCGGCGACCTCGTTCAGGTGCTCGATGAGTGCAACGGGCTCGTAGGACTCGCCGTTGACGGCAACGGGATAGCCTTCTTCGAACTCGAGTTCGATCTCTTCGCTCTCGCCCGATGGAGCGTCGGTCCAGTCGTAGATCTCCTCCGGTGGGACGTAGCTTGGGTCCTCGAGATCGTCGCCTTCGACGGAGCGACTCCAGAGATTCGTATCGATCGACCAGTCACCGCCGCTGCCGCCTTCGACTGGCAGGTCACGCTCGTCGGCGTACTCCTGTTCCCACTCGCGAGTGAGGCCGAGTTCACGCACGGGCGCGATGACTTCCAGATCGGAGTCGCGCCAGACGGCCTCGAATCGAAGCTGGTCGTTCCCTTTGCCGGTACAGCCGTGGGCAATCCCCGTACAGTCGTTCTCGAGTGCGACCTCGAGAATTGCCTGTGCGATGACGGGACGAGCGAGTGCTGTCCCAAGCGGGTAGCCCTGGTACGTCGCGTTCGCGCGGACGCTATCGAAACAGAGATCCGCAAATTCCTCTTTCGCGTCAACGACGTAGTGTTCGAGATCAAGTGCCTCGGCGGTCTCTTCTGCTTCGTCGAACTCTTCGGCCGGCTGGCCGACGTCGACGGTGACGCCGATCACTTCATCATATCCATACTCCTCTTCGAGCAACGGGACACAGACAGTCGTGTCCAAGCCGCCCGAGAACGCAAGTGCCACGCGGGTCATATCGTACTCGAGTGAAACGGAAGGATGAACTTAAACACGTTGGTTTCAAAATCGTAAAATATCGTCAGAGCGCTTGCTACGCAAGAATTCGACGTTTTCTGATTCAGTCGAACGATGAAACGAACCGGGTTCGAGGGGTGGAAGAAAGTACGGGCTCGGAGGCCCGCCGTGGTCGTCGTGGTCGTCGTAGTCGTCGAAGAGAAGCGGTCCTGTCGGTCACGGCGGTAGCGACCGTCCTGCCGACAGTACGACTCATTGGTTGGGACCAACAACCTCGTACTATTAAAAGTTCCCTGTTTGGGACGCCTTACGCTGCCGCTGGCGCCAAGTCAGGTATCAGACGGGGCGTTGGTATCGTCTTCCGTTGTATCCGCGTCGGTATCGCCCGTGTGGGCGCTAGCGTCGTCGCTCGATTCCTGGTGGTCGTCGGGCAGCGAGAGGACGTTCTCGCGGCCGATACGGAAGACTTCGATGTCTTCGTCTTCGCGGAGCCCGCTGACGACCTGGCTCGTTTTGGCTTCGGTCCAGTCGAGTTGGGCGACGACTTCCTGTTGTTTGATCCGGCCACCACGCTGCTCGAGCAGGCGGAGGACGCGCTCTTCGTTGCTTAACAACTCTGGTGGTGGGGCTGTAGTCTGGGGGTCTGATTGTGCCGCTGGAGTCTGTGGATCACTATCCTGGGTCGGGGTCTCGTCTGATGGGCCGATGATGTTGGTGTCTCGGAGCCACCAGCCGGCGGCCGCGACGACGACGAGCAGGACCAATGCAGCGGCGACGATCAGCCAGGACGTGGTCGGATCGGGTTCGGGTTCGGTTGGCTCAGTGTTTGCCTCGCTTGCGTTGCCGTTTTCAATCATCACGACGGTTGGCGGATCACTGGAGAAATCGACGCTATCCCCGTGCCAGAACACGTTTTCGGCCGTCGACTCGTCGGTGTCGTCCGCTGCGTTTCCGTCTTCGTTTTCGTTCCCGTTTTCGTTTCCGTTCCCGTTGCTGATCACGTACCCATCCGGCGGGAACAACTGCATTGTCGTATCTTGCATCAGCGTCATTCCCGCGAGCGATTCGTCGACTTCGATCCGATTGAGTTCGACGTACGCAAACGCGGTCCACTCGAAGGTTACTTTAACGTGGCCCAGATCCTGCGGTGCAGAGCTTGTGTCGGTCTCGACCGAGAGATCTTCAATTCCCATCTCGCGTTCGGTTGCGTTCTCACTATCTGCGACCGTGTCGCTCCAGGCGTTTTGTTCCGCCTCAACGTACTCTTCGGTGTTCGCTTCGATGTCCTCGCGAAGCGTTTCCCAGCCTGACTCTGTGTCGTTTTCGAATCGATATTCGACATCGAACGTCGCTGACCCGTTTTCGTGAACGAACGTATTAATATGGATTTCACTGGCGTCTGTGAGGCGATCGCTGCCAGTCTGGCTCTCTGGTGTCTCGTTTTCAGTCTCGTCTTGTA
This sequence comes from Natronolimnobius sp. AArcel1, assembly GCF_011043775.1. Lineage (NCBI taxonomy): Archaea > Methanobacteriati > Methanobacteriota > Halobacteria > Halobacteriales > Natrialbaceae > Natronolimnobius > Natronolimnobius sp. AArcel1. The sequence continues at coordinate 570,797 of NZ_JAAKXY010000002.1, forward strand.
TCTGTAACTGCTGTACCTGTGAAAATTCGTCGTGAGCGTACGCTCCTGACCCGGTGTCCGCTGTGGCTGCCGACGCTATCGGCACAACCGCGAGCGAACACCCTGCAAGCACCATGAGCACACAAAGCAGGGCTCGAAGCCCCTTCCCCTCCATCACATGCAATTGCTGTTGCCGACTAAATAGGTCTTTCCGACCGCGTCGGTGCACTTTTTATACTGGTACGTACAGACGAATGTATGAACGACACGCGTGCCGAACTCGAGGTCGAAACGCTCCTGAAAATCGTCCTCGGACTGATCGCTGTGTTGCTCGTCCTCGAGATCATCTCGATGGCGTTCTCGATCGTCAGCATGCTGATGCCCGTTATCCTGCTTGCGATGGCAGTACTCATCGTTCTCTGGCTGTTCGATCGGCTCTGAGTCGACTCCTCGATCGAGTGAGAGTGAGTTCGGCAGAACGCCACACTCATACCCAATCCAGCGCTATGGAGAGACGTGTATAGCGTCACCGTGCCGGTTCCCGGCCGCGCTCGCCGACTCGCGAACGAGCTTCACCCCGAACTGATCGGGTTTGAGACCATTCGCGAGGAACACTCCTGCTTACTCAAACGTCTCGGCGACGTCGACCACGTCTCCCAGCTACAGCACCGAACCAACCGCGCACTCGAGGGTGCAACCGCTGTCGACGCCGAAATCACTGGGATCGACTACTTCGAAGACCCGCCACTCGGCTCGGCTCCCGTCGTCTACCTCGCTGTCGACAGTCCCGGTCTCGAGGCGCTTCATGCGGAACTCACAGAGACGTTCGACCCAATAGCGGGCCTCGAGGGCGACGACTACGTTCCACACATTACACTCGCGCGCGGCGGTGACCTCGAAACCGCGAAACGCTTCGCCGAGCGCGACCTTGAGCCACTCTCGTGGACGGTCGACGCGCTCGAGTTCTGGAACGGAACGGAGAAGTTGCCGGTGAGTCGGGTCGCCTTGTCAGCCTGAGTTCGCGGCCAGAAGCTATTATTGGGCGGTGTCACTATTGCCGGTATGCACCGACGCTCATTTCTTGCGCTCGCAGCGGTCACACCGCTTGCCGGCTGTACATCTCTGCTTGGCGGCGGCGTTGACACGACGCTGAGCGAAGGCGAACTTGTCGAGTTCGAAGCCGACGAGGGGTCCGAACTCACCGTAACCGTTGACGTTGTTGAAATCGACCAGCCTGGTGACGACAATGACGATGACCTGACAACTGATGAGGCGGATGTCGAACGTGACTCCGTTGGCCTCCAGATTCGCCACGACGAAGAAGGCGTCCTCGAGACATGGTCGGTCGAAGAGTCTGACGAATTCGAGCTTACGGTCGAAGAGGGTGGCACTCACACCGCGATGGTAATGAGTGGCGAAGCTGACGTGGCGATTGAGTAACGTCGCACTCGCTCTCGAGTGGGCTACGGCGCTGGTGGCTCGCCGTCGTAGGCGTCGTGGCCGCCGTAGAAGTTCAGCATTGCAAATTTGAGTTTTTCCGGCGCAATATCAAGCAGTTCCTCGCGTTCTTCGTGCGGAAAGGTGCCGTTGACGCTGTACCGACCCAGATCGGACTTCGCTCGCCTCGAATAGCGCCGGTCGAGCAGTGCGCGGACGCCGATATCTTCTGGCGAGCGGATGACGCGCCCGAGCGCCTGTCTCGTCTTTCGAACCGTTGGAATCTCGACGGCGTAGCGCCAGCCGGTTTCGGTGCCCTCGAACGCCGCGTCGTAGGCTTCCTGGACGGCCTCAGCACGGTCATCGAGATGCGGGTAGGGAACGCCGACTACCAGAACAGTACTGGCGTCATCGCCGTCGAAACTGACGCCCTCCGCGAGGGTGCCCCACAGCGAGGTACAGAGCACGGCGTTATCGTCCGCGACGAATTCCTGGCGCAACTCCTCGACCGAGACGCCCGGCTCGTCTAGATACACCGCCTCCCCGGAGCCGATCCGGCGCTCGAGGCGTTCTGCATACCGTTCGGCCTCGCCGTAGTTGGGGAAGAAAGCGAGCGTGTTGCCTGGGGTCATCCGGGCCGCGTCGAAGATGGCCTCCGTCACCTCCTCTTGAACCGCGGGGTCGTCCCGATCCGAGGCGAACAGCGCCGGTGTCTCGACGGCGTACGTGCGTCGCCGTTCCTCGGGAAACTGCAGCCCGTAGGCCATCGTGACGGGCTCTTCGAGGCCGAGCACGCTCTCGGTCACATCAAAGGGCTGGAGCGTCGCGCTCATCAGTACGGTCGAATACACTTCCTCGAAGAGCTGTCCGGTGACCTGGCGCGGCAGACACGTATACAGTTCCGCGCGTCCGTAGACCTCGTCGGTGCCGCCGTCGCGCGTGACGGAAACGACGGGATACAGCCCCTCTGCGGTTCCCTCGTTCATCCAGGCGCTGACGAACGCGGCGGCCTGGAGCGTCTGACACTCCGTGCGCGTCGCGGTCTCGCCCTCGCGATAGGCTTCCTCGTACTCCTCGTCTAACTCCTGGCCGAGTTGCATCGCCGCCTCGAGATCATCGCCAATCCCCTGCCCGGAGTAGCGTTGCAGGAACTCGAGGGTGAGGTCGTCTCGGCGGCCCTCGTTGGCGATGGGAACGTCCGTCCAGTTCTCGCCGATGGCTTCTCGGTCACCGAATCCAAACGACTCTTCGTACGTTTCGACGAGCGCACGATGGAACGCTGAAAGGACGTTCACGGCGTCGTCGGCTCGAATATCGTCCGTCTCGGCTAACTCCTCGAGTGCGGAGTCGAACGTTCGTTCCGAGCAGGCGCGACTGGCATGGTCCCGGGCCGCTCCCTCGACGTTGTGGGCCTCGTCGAAGACGGCGATGACGTCTTCGGGGTCGCGTCCGAGCCAGCGGAAGAACTGTTCGCGAATGGTAGAATCGAGCAGGTGATGGTAGTTACAGACGACGAGATCGACGCCTTCGATCCCCTCTTTCAGTAACTCATAGCCACAGAACTGCTGGGTTTCGGCGTACTCGTAGATTTCGTCGGGCGTGCGCACGTCGTCGAACAGCCACGCGAAGAAGTCGTCCGTGTTCTCAGTGAGGTTGTTCCGGTAGTAGTCACAGACGTTTTTCTCCTCTAAATCCTCGAGTTGCTCTTCGATTGACTCGAGTTCGTCCATGACGGCCGAGCGGGCGTCTGCGGCCGAGCCACCGCCTTCGTTCTGACTCTCCGTGAGGAGTTCGCGCTGGCGACGCTCGAGTTGCTGTTTGTCCTGTTGGGTTTCGACGACGGAGCGCGTGTTATCCCGCAGGGCCTGGCACTCCTCGTAGCCAACGTCGATATGGCACATCGAGCCTTTTCCTTTGAAGACCACCGCGCGGATGTCTTCCTCGCGGGTGATCGCCCGGGCTTCGGCGACGAACTGGCGCATCTGCTGATGGACGTCCGTCGTGATGACGACCGTCTTGCCCTGCTCGCGGGCCACCTCGAGGGCGGGCACGAGCGACGAGAGGGTTTTGCCGGTCCCGCAGGCGCCCTCGAAGAGGACGTTTTGCCCTCGCGTCAGGGCGTTGTGGATGCGGTCCATCGCGTCGCGCTGGTTGCCGTACGGCTCGTCGTACGGGAAAAAGCGCATGTACCCGGCGGTTTCGGACACGGTAGACGATTGGTCCCCACTGCGATAAAAACGTTCGTCTCCCATGCAATCGCGCGGATCGACTGTTGAAGTTGAACGAGGCGATTCGTGTATGGACGAAACGGCCGGCACGGAATCAGCACGGACATCGAGGATGAATCGAGACGAGGCTGCTATCGTGGTACCAGGGAATCGCCGCGCCCTCCCCAACCGATTCGTTCGCTCCGGAGTCGCTCACTCATCCCTCGCGTGCGGTTGACCGCCAGTTCGCCGGTGGCTCACTGGCTGTCAGCACGCGCCACCGAAAACCGCCAGTAGCCCGCTCAGACCACCCGATTCTCCATCTCCTCGAGTCGCCCTTCCGACACCGCCTCGTAATTGGGCTCGAGAATCTCGAGCCAGCGGTCGAACCGGTGTGGCGTCGAGCCGGCCATGTGGGGTGTGATGACGACGTTCGAGAGGTCCCACAGTGGCGACTCCCGGGGCAGTGGCTCCGTCTCGAAGACGTCGAGTCCCGCGCCGCGGATGCGGCCCTGCTGGAGCGATTCGACAAGCGCGTCCTCGTCTGCGAGTTCGCCGCGGCCGATGTTGACCAGGACCGAATTGCGGCCCATGACGTGTAACTCGCGCTCACCGATCAGCCCCTGCGTTTCGTCGGTGAGCGGACACGCCAGCACGACGTAGTCCGCGCGGGCGAGCACTTCGTGATGGTCGTCTGCGGCGTAGATCTCGTCCACTGCATCGGGGACGTCCTCGAGGTCGCGTTTCGTTCCCAGGACCTCCATCCCGAACGCCGCACAGAGTTCGGCGACGCGCTCGCCGATTGCACCGACGCCGATGACGCCGACGGTTTGGCCGTGGAGTTCTCCTGCGGTGACGCGCTCCCAAACTGACTGGCGCTGCTGGCGGACGCTCTCGGTGAGGCCGCGCTCGAACATGAGCATGTAACAGAGCACCTGCTCTGCAATCGGCTGGGCATGAATCCCCGCCGAGTTCGTCAGGACAATCTCGCGTTCTTCGAGTTCCTCGAGTGGGTAGCTGTCGACGCCCGAACTGAGCGCGTGGACCCACCGCAGGTTCTGCGCGCGCTCGAGCAATTCCGCTGGAAGGCGATTGGTCACGACGATGTTGGCGTCTTCAATCAGGTCGCGTGTCTCCTCTGGAATTGTTGCCCGTTCGACGACGCCATCGGGAAGGGCTGACTCGAGGTGATCGACGAGTTTGGTTGCCGTTTCTCGAGCGACGTAATCCGTCACGAGCACGGTCGGCTGTGCTGACATGGCTGGTCGTTCGCTTGCGCCGTAGTAAACACTTCCCGCGTCATGTGCACCCTGTGGCGTGAGTGGCTGATTGACTGTTGGTTCGAATGACGTCACAAACCGGCTGGGAGCGGATGTCGAATCGGATTAGAATACGCCGAGAACCAGCGGGACGAACACGGCGGCAATGATGGATGCGGCTGCGGCGCGTCGAACGCTGATATCGTGGGTCTGTGCCATGCTGTACGTCCAGATGTAGACGGCCCAGACTGTTGCCACCGCCAGTGTGAGAAGCGTGATGATGGCGATGCTGAGCGGTGCCTCTGCGGCGAACTGGACCGCAATGTCTGCAGGATCTTCGGCCGTAATCGACTCGCTCGGGACGGTAAACGGGGTTGTAGCGGCCTGTGCGAAGACCGCAATTGCGTACGCGCCAAGCCCCCACGCTGCGATTTCGAACGTTGTCTTGAGCGAGCCTGAGCCGCCAGCAACGCGTGTAATGCCGTGGAGAATTGTCGTGATGAGCAACCAGATGAGCAGTACCGTCAGTCCCATCAACAGCGCCGTCAGCGGGATAATACCGCCGAGTGAGGCCTCGGGCAACTCCGTTGCAACGTCGAACAGATACCACATGTAGATGCTCATGTAGGCGACCATCGCAATCCAGAAGACAGCGGTCACAGTGATCGCTGTGGTAAGCGAGGCGTCTCCCTCGCGCGAGAAGTACTCCTCGGGATCGAAGAGCGGGGTCGTTGGGACCATATGGCCCTATTCGGACACTCGAGTCTACAATCTGTCGTTCGCGGACGCTGTCTCTGTCACCGCGTTCAAGCCGAAACAAAGTTTTACTCGCGCACGAAGCAAGGGCCATGACCACGATTGCGATTTTCTCGGATACACACAGCAGCGCCGGTCACTGCCTCGCGGGGGCCACGCTGGATGCAGCGCGCGAGGCTGACGTCGTTATTCACGCGGGTGATTTCACGAGTACGGCAGCGCTCGAGGCCTTCCAGGACGAATGTGAGCTATTGTATCCTGTTCACGGCAACGCCGACAACATGGCCGTTCGAGACCGGTTGCCCACGACTCGAGTCGTCGAAGCGGGTGGCGCTCGATTCGCCGTCACCCACCGCCGCGATGGCGGCGAGATGGGACTCGTCATGTTCGGACGCTCGCACGATGCGGATGTCGTCGTTTCGGGCCACACCCATCGACCAACCGTCGTCGATGCCGAGGACTGTGTGCTGTTGAATCCGGGGAGTCACGCCGATCCACGGGGCAACCGGCCAGGATTTGCCGTTCTCGAGGAGACTGATGGATCGCTCGAGGGCGAAATCCGAGAACCCGAGGGTACGCTGATTGAGTCGTTCGAAATTGACCTCGAGTAATAGTGGCGGTGATCAGCCAGCGGGGTAGGCGGCGATGCGTGTGGGAGTGCGCCAGCGGGGACCAGGGCGTGGATTGTGGGGACGAGGGCTGCGTCGGTGACGAGCGGGGACTACGAGCGGCCATCGAGTACGAGCGAGAGGGCGGGTGGTGGTTTCGATGCCGCGGCGGGGACCGCGTCAGTGTCGGTCGCCGACCGATGTCGCGCAGTCTCGAGTCGCCGGTCGCGGTCAGAGGCTGGTGCAACCGTCGACCCGCAGTACTCAGTAGGGCCGGACAGTCAATATAAACGACGCAAGGTCAAACACCGATTTTAGCTACGCCGATATCGCCCGCACAACGGGCGACAGCCCCGCTCGCTCGAGCACAGCCGGTGGTCGGCGAAACGTCGAAACTGTTTTGCACAGTGACACAGTATCGGTGTCGTATGTTCATATTCGACCTCCTGCCGGACGATCCCGTGATCATCGCGATCGTCGTCATCCTGCTCTCGCTGATCTTCTTCTCGTATCTACTGCTTCGCCGGACGGTTCTCGAGTTCCGCGATGGGATGCGCGGTCAGGAGTAACGTCGCGTCAGTTAAACCGGCCGGACAGTCGCTCGAGCGCCTGCTCAATAGCTGCTCGTGAGATGTCGCGGTGCGTACAGAACCGGATCGTCGTCGGCCCGAACGGCGTTGCCAGTACGTCCTCTTCGCGACAGCGCTCGAGGACGGCCTCGGGCTCGAGCCCCGTCTCTGAGACGTCCGCGAAGACAATGTTCGTTTCCGGTTCCTGTACGTCGAACCCCTCGAGCGCGGTAAGGCCGTCTGCGAGCAACTGGGCGTGTTCGTGATCTTGCTCGAGGTCGCCGGCGTTTTCGAGCGCCTCGAGTGCGGGGCCGGCGATGATCCCGGCCTGGCGCATGCCGCCGCCGAACAGTTTGCGGGTTCGGCGTGCATCCGCGATGAATTCCTCGCTGCCGGCGAGCATCGAGCCGACGGGCGCGCCGAGTCCCTTCGAGAGCGAACACATAACCGAGTCGACGGGGGCGACGAGATCAGAGACTGGCACCTCGAGTGCCGTCGCGGCGTTGAACAGCCGCGCACCGTCGAGGTGAACCGGGACATCTCGCTCGTGGGCCGCCTCAGCCGCGGCCGCGATATTCGCTGGTTCGATTGCAAGTCCGCCGCGGGCATTGTGCGTGTTCTCGAGACAGAGCAACCCAGTTCCCGCCCGGTGGAGGTCTTCGTCAATGACGTTCTCGGCGACCTGTTCTGCGGTCGGCACGCCTCTGTCTGACTCGAGCATGCGAATCTGCAGGCCCGAGTGCTGGGCAAGGCCGCCGAGTTCGTACTTTACGACGTGGCTTTTCCGGTCTGCGAGCACCTCCTGTCCGCGTTCGGTGTGGACGCGTGCAGCGATCTGGTTCGCCATCGTCCCCGTCGGACAGTACAGCGCCGCCTCGGTTCCCAGCCGGTCGGCCACGCGGGCCTCGAGTTCGTTTACCGTCGGATCCTCGCCGTAGACATCGTCACCCACGTCGGCATTGCGGGCGGCCTCGCGCATGGTCTCGTCGGGCGTCGTCACGGTATCGGAGCGCAGATCGATCATAGGCGCGCTACCGCCGCGACGCGCAAATAGGCGGCGGATCGCTCGGTCCACTCTCTCGAGTGATTTCCTCTCTACTTATAAAACACCGATAGGCTTCGCGATAATCTACACGCCGCGGTCGACTCGAGTACGAGTATGCACACCAACACCGAGCAAGAGTCCGAGGCGTACGAGGACCACCTCGAGCGAAGCCACACGCAGTGGGATCGGTGGAGTAACTGGTACGCCTTGAGCGAGTCAGATTTCGAGCCGATGCGCGAGGACGCAATCGACCGCCTCGAGTTACGACCGGGTGATCGCGTCCTCGATATCGGCTGCGGGCCGGGCGTGAACCTCGAGCGACTGCACGCCGATGTCGGCGAGCAAGGGGAGGTCGTCGCCGTCGATTACAGCCCGGCGATGGCCGCGAAAGCACGCGCTCGCGTCGACGACCACGGCTGGACCAACGTCGATATTCGCCGTGCCGACGCGACGACGGTCGACTTCGACGAGCCGTTCGACGCCGCAATCGCCAGCCTCTCGATGAGCGTCATGCCCGATGTGCGCGCCGCGGTCGAGAACGTCCACCGACTGCTCGAGCCTGGCGAGCCGTTCGTCGTCTTCGATATCAGGCCGATTCAGTCCGGTCCCGGACGGCTTGCCAACCCACTCTTGTGGCGCTTCCTGCGCTGGTATGCCAACTGGAATCCAAACGGGAACGTCCTCGAGTCGCTCTCTGCCGTCTTCGAGGAGTGTACCGTGCTCGAGACGTACACCGCCGGAACGACCTATACGGCGCTGTGTCGCACGGCCGAGTCGTAGCGACGGTCACCGCTGGCGCTCGAGTGTCTGTCCGATTATCCGTGCCTCACCGCGCCGGAGGAGTTCCGAGGCTGTCGAGACTGCACAGTCCAACTCCTCGGCGACCGCTTCGATGCCGTTCCGTCGCGGAACCTCGTAGTAGCCCAGTTCCCAGGCTGTCTCGAGTGCTGCAAGCTGACGGTCAGAGACGGGTGTCTCAGTGGTCGTCACGCGGTCACTCGTCCACAGAATATCGATTGTTGTGCCCGCAGCGACGTCCTCGATCACGCTCGAGAGCGCACTCGAGTCGCCCACAAGTGTCAGGCGAATCGTTCGATCAGATCGCACTTCCATCGGTGGGACAACGACGACGGTCTCCTGTGTGAGTGCGTCGAGCAACGACCGACCGTCCGGGCCGAGATCTCGGCGCAGGTACAGAAAGAACCCCTCCTCGGCCGGCGTTATCTCGTACTCGCGGACGGACTCGAGAGTAGCCAGCAGCGACTCGTACGCCTCCCGGTCGCCGTAAACAAACGAGGTGATCGTCTCGACACCGTCGACTGCGTGCCCACCCAAGATGAGTTCGCGGCTGATATCGGGTGACGCACAGATGCCCTCGTGAATCGGCGCGAGCGCCTCCTGATCGTGGCCGAGCGAGACGCGAACGGATTTCATCGGCTACTCGCGGAGACGGCCGGCTCGGACATAAATCACCAATCTAGTTCACTCGAGTGAGTACTCGTCGCTCCCATCGTGCTGGCGCTCTTCGCGGACTGTCCTGAACAGATAGACTGCGCCGGCGATCGCAATGGCCGCTCCGGCGAGTACGAACAAGAGCGGGGCATACGAGCGGTCGTTCTCGAGAAACGCCTCGTCGGGTTCGCTGGGGTCGAGATAGACGGTTACCTCCTCGCCTTCAGGATACTCATCAAGTACGGACTGCGCTGCAGAGCGCGAGGAGTCTCCGGCTCGAGAACTGGCAGCGTCGATGTTCGAACTGATGTAGGTCTCGCCCTCGTACTCGTACTCGAACTCCACGTCCGGGTAGTAACTCGTGCCCGAGTTGCTCGAACTGCGCCGGTCGATGTCTGTCTCAAGGATCGTCGCGTCGACTTCGATGGCGTTCTCGAGGCGGTCATCCTGGGTCTGGTAGTCCGCGTACCCGTACCACAGTACCGCCAGTCCGGCAACGATCATGAGGGCGTATTTCGTTTTGTCGTCCATGGGTGGATGAACGCGAACCTGTCGCGTGACTGCCCGCTGTCTATTCAAATTCAGAAACGTATCTGTATTTATTTTTCCCTCCTGTAATGTTCCGAACCATGTCGGCCCGCCGCGAGTGTATCCTGAGTCGTCGCCGACCATCAACACGTTGAATATCCTATCGTTTCTCGTCGAACGTATGGTCCCTACACCCGACGAACCGCCCGGTGACGATCTCGACTCCAACTCAGACGCCTCATCGGCCACCCAGTCAGGCAGCCCGTTCCCGAGACACGTCTCTCGAGCGTCCGATCGGTTTGGTAGCCTTCTTCCGTTCGTAATCGTTCCGTTCGTCCTGTCACTGTTCCCGCTCGAGCAGTTTATGCGCACGCTCGAGCCACGCCGCGGGGTTTCGATCAATCTTGAACTCCAGTTTCCGTCACCGATTCTCGATTTGTGGTCGTTTATCGACGCACCGGAGCCAGTCACGTCCATGACGGTTGGCGAGCCAACGTCGCCGGGCACGCCGGGATCTGACCCGTTCGCAACCGGAACGGGGCCGGGCTCCAGTTCTGAGTTCACCATCGACACGCCGTTTGAGAGCGTTGTCATGCCGGCCCAATCGTTCGGCCTCGAGATATTCGGCTGGATTGCGCTCCTGATAGCCATCTACGGCGTCATCGGCGCTGCTATCACTGCTGGCTACCTCGGCGGAATCGACCGTCGACTCCGCGGTGAGCGCGCCGCACCGCTGACGTGCATCGCCCAGTTTGCGCCGCGGATGCTGTTGTACTACGCCGTTTTCTTCGGAGCGATGCTCCTCGCGCTTCCAATCCTGCTGATCGCACCCTCGCTGTTGCTCCTCGCGATCCCACTTCTCATCCTCATCGGCTACCTCTTTTATGCAGTGCCATTCCTGCTCATTGTCGACGATGCAGGCGTCCTCGAGAGTTTCCGGCGCTCCTACAGCTTCGCGCTCTCTGGCGGCCCCTACCTCTCCTTTGCACTCTGGCACGTCGTCGTCACTGGCATCTGTTCGCTCGTCCTATCGGTGCTCGCAAGCGGCGGTGGCGTGGGCGTGCTCATCGCTCTTATTGTCGTTGTGCCGCTTTCGCTCATCTTGACGGGTGCGACGGTGTCGTTCTGTCAGGAACTCGTCGACGACGACTCCTCGGAACCCGATACTGGTACACGTGACGCCCAGTCCTGGCAGTAGAGCCGGTATCCTACCCTTTCTATCTCGTCACTGTGGAGAACCGATATGAACAACTGGGACGGCTGCGAGCGGGTGAGTACACCTCCATGACCGACGAGCAACCCGAAACGACCCCAGCGTCGACCAGCCGTGCCCGACAACTGGTTTCTGTGCTCCGGCTCGCGGCGTTCGCACTCGTCATTGTCGGCTTCGTGGGCTGGCTCGAGGCCGGCTATGTCGACCTCGAGTCGCCGTACACGCTTGCCTTTGGACTGGGCGTCGCGTGTGCGCTGGGTTCGATCTACCTGGGTATTTTTCTGGCTGACGGCGGCGACGGCGAGTAGCGGCGTCCACGGGAGCGTTTCGATTCGAAAACGGTATCCCGCCGTCTCCGGTACCGTGTGACATGGATCCGCGAATCCGCGAACACGCCGAACTCATCGCGAATCACTCGGTCGATCTCGAGGCAGGCGACAATGTCGTTATCGACGCCCATCCCGTCGCAGAGGACCTCGTCGTTGCGCTGCACGAGGTTATCGGAGACCGTGGCGCGAACCCGGTGACGACGAGTCAGCGAACCGGAAAACGCAGCCAGCGCGCGTATCTCCGCGCCAGCGATGACGAGTTCGAGACGCCCGACCACGAACTCGCGCTCATCGAGAACACCGATGTCTACATCGCGATTCGCTCCAGCGACAACGTCACACAGAGCAGCGACGTCAGCCCCGAAACGCAGGCCGCCTATCAGCAGGCCCATCAGCCGATTCTCGAGGAACGCCTCGGAACGCGATGGTGTCTCACCCAGTATCCAGCGCCGGCGAACGCCCAACTCGCCGAGATGAGCACCGAGGGCTACGAGAACTTCGTCTGGGATGCGGTCAACAAGGACTGGGACGAACAGAAAGCACACCAGGCCAACATGGTCGATCTCATGGACGGCGCAGACGAGATCCGCATCAAAAGCGGCGACACGACCGACGTGACCATGTCCATCGCGGGCAACCCGACGCTGAACGACCACGGCAAGCACAACCTGCCCGGCGGCGAGGTTTTCACCGCGCCGATTCCCGACAGCGTCGAGGGCGAGGTGCTGTTCGACATGCCGCTGTACCATCAGGGCCGGGAGATCACGGATGTGTATCTCGAGTTCGAGGGCGGCGAAGTCATCGAACACTCGGCGGCGAAAAACGAGGAGACGCTGACCGAGGTCCTGAACACAGACGAGGGTGCGCGTCGACTCGGCGAACTCGGTATCGGGATGAACCGCGATATCGACCAGTTCACCTACAATATGCTGTTCGACGAGAAGATGGGCGATACGGTCCACATGGCCGTGGGTCGGGCCTACGATGATACGATTGGTGAGGGCAACGAGGGCAACGACTCCGCCGTCCACGTCGATATGATCGTGGATATGAGCGAGGATTCGGTCATCGAAATCGACGGTGAGGTCGTCCAAGAAGACGGGACGTTCGTGTTTGAAGAGTAGGACCTGCGACGAGCGCAGCGAGTCGCGGTCTTTTCATCGAAGTTTTGCGCGAGGGTGAACGAAGTGAACCCGACGCGGAAAAGTTCGGACTGGGACGTTCGTGTTCGAAGAGTAACACCCGCGACGAGTAGTGCGAATCGTGACCTTTTCATCGAAGTTCACAAGCGCGACGCGCTTGTGGGACCATCAGAAATCGGTAATTTTTGAGGGCGGTTTTACGCGAGGGTGAGCGAAGCGAACTCGAGCAGAAACCGTCTCGAGTACCCGGATTTATCTTTCTCGCAGACCAATTGGCTGTATGGCAATTCTCGTCGCGTACGACGGCTCGGAACCAGCACAGAAGGCAGTCAGGCGCGCCTTTGACGACTATCCCGACGAGGAAATCGTTCTCCTCCGGGTCGTCGAAGTCGCGGACAGTTTCACCAAAATGAGCATGCAGGCGGTCCAAGAGATGCTCGGAACCCGGCGCGAGGAAGCCTCCGAGGAACTTCACGCTGATATAACTGATCTCAGTGCTGGCGATGTCGACTTGCGGACCGAAATTGCAAGCGGTGACCCCGCTCGAGAAATCGTCGTCTACGCCGAGGAACACGATATCGACCACATTCTCATCGGCAGTCACGGCCGGGAAGGCGTCTCGCGGGTCCTGCTCGGCAGCGTTGCCGAGGGTGTCGTCCGCCGCTCGCCCGTCTCGGTGACTGTCGTCCGTTGACATCCTCCACACGGCTGAAGCCGTGGGATTCCGCGTTGGGATATTGTGGTTTACGACGTGATCTGTTCTTGAGGTGCAAATGCACCAGTTTCCTTGTCAAACAGGAACGTCGATGGCTGTGCCAACCAGCCGTTACTCCTATCTCCCCCATCACAGGCGAGACTCGGAGATACTTGTTGTCGAATGTTCTCTGCGCCGTTGACGTCCGCGTTCATCACTGCCCCGCAGTCATCGCACACGTACAAGCCGCGTTCAACACGGTTTGCCTTGCGCTCCTGACCACAACACGAACACGACTTCGACGTAGCCCGCTCGGATACGTGCTCAACCGTGATGTCTTCCATCTCCGCCTTGTATTCGAGCAGGTCGGTGAAGCGATCGAACGCCCACGAGTGCAGGTCGAGGTTGCCGTGCGTACCCCAGTCCTTTGAGTCGCCGTTCCCCCCATCTTCGCGGATACCGGAGAGGTTACCCACTACAATCGTTCCAACACCCGCCTCAACACACCGTTCAACGATGTGCTTTGAGAGTGTATGGAAGTAGTGGGTTCGGCGAGCCGACTTCTTCTGATGCAACCGATTCGCTTGCTTGGAGTCGGCGTCGTCACACCGGGCAATCCGCTTGCTGAAGTAGTAGTCGTCCTGTTTCAGGCAGTTCAGCGGATACAGCTCGGCATGGCCATCTTCGTAGGCGAGTGCGGCGAAGTTGGTGATGCCGAGGTCAACACCCACGGTCTTCTCACCCGGTGCTTCGGCCACTTCGATCTCGACTTTACACACGAAGTGGAGTTCCCATTCGTCACCCGTCCAGACCGCTCGTACTTGTTGAACACTTTTAACTTCAGAGAGGTCAACGTCCGGACGAGTCTGGTACTCACAGAGGATGAAGTCCGACCAGTTTTCCTTGAGGTTCGACCCCTTTGAGAGTCGAACGCGGTCGTACTGGGTGTCGAGTTTGAAGCCAGCGGCTTTGAATGTGACCGTGCTTCGCGGATGGTCGTCGCCGTGTTTGCGGTAGCCGGGCGGGTTCGCTCGTTTGTCTCCGTTGCGTCGTTTGCCGTACCAGCCATTAAACGCCTCAGCGAGTTCTTGAAGAACGCGCTGGCTTGACTGAGAATGGAGGTCATCGTAGCGTTCGTGGCTCTTGAGATACGCGGTGAGTTCGTCGTGTTCAGGGATGTAGTCGATTTCGTCCCAGACACGACTGATTGTCCACCGTCCGACGTCGTGAGACTACGTCTCACGGGCTATCAGACGTAGTCTGATAACGTTCCAGAGTTTTGAGACGGCGAACCCGAGCGAATCAAGGTCGTCAGACACCTGTGACTGGTTCCTGATGGAAGCAGTGTAGGTGCGGGTGACGACCTGTTTCGCCATGCGTAACCTATGTGGAGAAACCAACTTGAAGGTATGGATCGTGCAACGTGGAATATCCAGCTTGTTGTGAAACGTGGAGTGATTCAGCAGTGACGGCTTCATCCACACGGCTAAAGCCGTGGGCTTTCGCCTGTACTTTCTGTAAGGCTCATTCTTACTCTTACTCTCACTCGAGGTCAGCGGACTCGAGGACGGTCACGTCGCCGCGTTGGCCCTCCTGTTGGTACTCACAGCGGTAGGTCGCCATCTCGGCTGTCGCCTCAAAGGTCAGTGTTTCGCGCTCGCCTTCGACATCGGTGCCGTCAGTTGTGTAGTCGTTGACGACCTCTTGCTCAGCGTCCCAGACGGCGATATTGTGGTGCATGCCGTCCTGATTCTCCCAGGTGAGGTCGTACTCGTGGCCCTCGAGAAGCACCAGCGTTGGGTTCTCGACGAGTTCGATTGGAGCGGGGTCGCGCCCGACCCAGCCGCCGACGTAGCCGTCGAAGCGAATGCTCGAGACATCTGCCCACGCCTCAGGGTCGGTGTCACCCTCGGTCGTCTCCGCGATGTCGACGACGGGGTCGTCCGCGGCGCTGTCTGCGTCGTCTCCGAGACAGCCCGCTGTGACCGCGACTGCGGTCGTCGCGCCGATGCCGGCGAGGACCGTCCGCCGGTCGATTCCAGTTGGGCCCATCGAGCGCTCTAGGCCACGAGCACGCATAAACAACCGTTCAGGACGCTTTGACTGTCGCTTCGAGCGAGACGTTTTCGAGCAGCGACCGAAGTCGCTTAGTGCAATCACCGCCGAATACCAGCCGTGAATTTCCCGCACTGGCAGACCTATCTCGTCACGCAGGCGTCGATCTCGGCTGGGCGTTCAACAGCCGAAATCGTCGAGCGCGCGATTGCCGGCGGCGTCGATGCCGTGCAACTGCGCGAAAAGGAGAGTGACACGCTCGAGCGCTACGAAGTCGGCCGCGAACTGCGCAAACTCACGGCCGAGGCAGGCGTCGATCTGGTCGTCAACGACCGACTCGATATTGCACAGGCAATCGATGCTGATGGCGTCCACGTTGGCCAGTCGGACCTGCCGGTCGCGGTTGCTCGCGATCTGCTCGGACCGGATGCGATCATCGGCTGCTCGACGGGCACCGTGGCGGAAGCCGAGCAGGCTGAAGCCGACGGCGCGGACTACCTTGGCGTGGGGACAATATACGGCACCTCCTCGAAGGACGTGAGTCGGTACAAAGACGGCGTCGGCCCGGAACGCGTCGCCGAAATCGTCGACGCGGCCGATATCCCAGTCGTCGGCATCGGCGGCATTACCGCCGACAACGCAGCCCCAGTCGTTGAAGCCGGTGCAACTGGCGTCGCCGTCATCTCCGAAATCACCGCCGCCGACGATCCCCAAGCCGCCACCGAAGCGCTTGCAGCGGCCGTCGAAAGGGCAACGGCACTCGAGAACGGAGGGCAAGTCAATGAGTAGTGACTTCGACCCGTCGAGTCTGACTGGCGACGACTTCGCAGACGCACTCGAGACGCTCGAGTCGGGCAGTCCGCTCGTGCATTCGATCACCAACGAGGTGACGATGAACGACGTGGCGAACCTGATTCTCCACTGGGACGCGCTGCCGGTGATGGCCGACTCAGACGGCGATGCAGGCGAGATGGCATCCATCGCGGACGCCGTGTTGTTCAATACGGGACAGGTGCCAGAACGCCGAGTCGATGCGATGCACGACGCGGCCGAGTCGGCCGCCGAGAGCGGCGTGCCGATTGTTCTCGATCCGGTCGGTGTCGGTTCGACACCGACGCGCCAGGGCGTCGCCGAGGACTTACTCGAGGAAACAGAGTTTGCGATCATCAAGGGCAACTACGGCGAGATCAGCGCGCTCGCGGGCGTCGAAGCCGAGGTCAAAGGCGTCGAGTCCGTCGGCGAGTACGACAACATCGAGGAGACGGCCCGCTCGCTCGCCGAGTCGACTGGCTCGGTCGTCGTCGCAAGCGGTGTCGAGGATGTCGTCGCGACGGGCGACACCGTTGTCCGCATCGCAGCAGGGGACGAGATGCTCTCGACCGTCGTCGGCACCGGCTGTATGCTCGGTGGCACCATCGCGGCCTTCCGCGGCGCACTCGAGGACGACGCGGCTGCTGCCGTCTACGGGACGCTCGCGTTCGGAATCGCTGGTGAGCGCGCGGCCGACGCCGAGTATGCGGGACCAGCGAGCTATCGGACCGCGTTCCACGATACAGTTGCTAACCTGTCGGCGAGCGACCTCGAGTCAGTTGATCTCGAGGCTCGAGTCGAACTGCTCGAGTAGGCGGGAACGTCGGATTTCCAACTCTTGATTGAAACCATTTTATCCGCGACTGCTGAACGAGAGCCTATGACACGAGAACATCTCGAGGATGCTGCCGAGACACTCCAAAATGCGGCCGATGCAGCCACAGACGAGGAAACACGGGATCGTCTCCAGACTCAATCCAGCCAACTCGCAGACCACGCGACGGCCGACCGTGGCCCCGACCATGGCACGCTCGCCCGACACGAGCACATCTTGACGGAGATCGCCGACGAGGAAGGCGGTGACGTTGCCACGTCCGTTGAGGACGCCCTCGAGTCGATCCGGGCGTTTCGAGAGACTGTCACCGGCGTCTGATCGCTCTTGGATACCGACTCTTCTCAGCCTGTAGGAACAGGTGTGAGTGCTATACGCGTTGGCGTCCTAGAGATATGTATGACCATCCTCGTCGCAACCGATGGCTCGGAAGTGAGTGATACCGCAATCGAACACGCCGCACGGGCCGCACGCGCGTGGGATGAGCCCCTCGAGATCGTCCACGTCCTGACGCCTGAGACGGAACTCGTCGACGGGACGCTCGTCCTCCCTGGCGAAGACGAGGCCGTCGAATACGGCGAGCGGACGGTCCAGCAGGCACAAACCATCGCGGCCGACGCCGTCGTTGGCTCCGGGGGAGACCTCGAGGTCACGACGGAACTGCTCGCGGGCCGACCCGCTGACGCGATCACAGACCACGCTGCAGCGACCGATGCGCGCATGATCTACGTCGGTCACCGCGGCCTCTCGGAGGAACGCGAACAGGTCGTCGGCAGCGTCGCGAAAACGGTCGTCGATAAGGCAACGGTGCCGGTGACGATCATCAAGTAATCAACAGACCGGCTTCGGGTTCGCGCCCATCGCTTCTAAATTTTCGACGTACTCGCCGTAGGCGGCCTCAATTGCACCCGTCGCGGCGTCTTCGGCGCGGTCCCAGTCGTCGTCGCTTTCACAGACGTCCTCGAGCAGGTCACTGACGCGCTCGAGCTGGGCGTCCAAATCGTCGCCAAAGTCGCGGAAGACGCCGGCGGTCTGTGGGTCAGCATCGCCGACGAAGTAGCCGACGACCTGTTCTTTCGAGCGCTTGCTCGCGAGGACGCGCCCCGCAAACGCGCCGACGCGCTCGACGGTCGACTCGAGGCCGCGCAGGTACTCGTGGAGGTCGGGGACGTTCTGGGGCTCGTACTCGTCGTTCCCGAGGTGCTCGAGGACGGTCTCGAAGTGTTCCTGCTCCTCGTCAGCCGTGGTCGCGAACGCCTCGCTTGCGGCGTCGGTGTCCTCGTCGTCGGCCCACGCGCTGAAGGTCTGCCAGGCGGCGTGTTCGGCGTCTGCTGTCGCCTCGAGGACGGGTTCGGTGTCGATGTCGCCGCCGGTGTCGGCGTACAACGATTTCGACGACCCCAATCGGGAGAGGGCGGTCTGATTTTCGTCGCGAACGGTCTCGAGGAAGGCGTCTGCATCGGTCATGGACGGGCGTTCGGGCGGGCGGGAGTTAGGCCTATCGTCATCTCGAGTGATTCCAGCGGAGTTTGGTACTCGGCGACCCTACTGTCTAGGGGCAACCAAATATCCGATCACAGCCGCGAACAGTCCGCAAAAGACGACAACAAGAATGAGATCAGCGATGATCCGAATCCCGGCGGATCCGTCGCCGCCGAGACTGACAAAGCCGACCGTGAGGACGGCGATCAGTACCAGCAGGAGCTGATTCGTCGCTTTCCGACTCGAGAGCCACGGTCGATTTGCATCGCTCATTAGTTGAGGATCCAACTCGAGTATGATACGGATTCCGATGGCTCCTGCACACGTTTTCAACTGTGGGTGTCCGAAAGACGGTCACTAACCCACTCGAGGACGCCGAATAGCACCGCGAGATGGTGACTCGAATCCAGTGACGAGGAGTCGACGCTCTCCGCATCGGGCGGCGGATGGAAGTGTGCCCGCGGCGCGTTCGGCTTGGGATGGCGATCCCAGCGACACTGCCAGGGAGTCTCTTCGTCGTCACGAATTTCGAGATAGTGCACGGTGTAGTCACCGCCGACGAACCACCGGACGTCGAGTCGGACCTCGACGATCTCATCTGGATACTGAGTGTGATCAACCTCGAGTTCGAGGACACGCGGCGAGAGCGAATCCGGCTGGAACGTCCAGTCGGTGACGAGTGGATGCGATGCCCCGCGTCGGGCGAGCACCTCGAGCGTCGGAATATCGAGCGGGCCACTTGGCTCTTCGGGACGGTCCGCCATCGCTCAGGCTCGAGCCCGACGGTCGCTGCGCGACTCCGCTCGCTGAATGGCCCGTTGTACCAGCGTGATGTCGCGTCGGATCGTTCGCCACGTCGAGAGGTCATCCCACCGTTCGTGGAGTTCGTCGTGGTCGCTCGAGGGGTCCTCGCCGACGACGACGGCGTCCGGCTCCGGAACGCCGTATTCCTCCTGCAATGCGTTATCTTCGGCCAGTAACTCCTCGAGGCGGGTTCGGAGTTCGCTTACGTCGTGGTCCGCTGCGAGGCGCTCAATGCGTTTCCACCTGAAATACGAGGGGTTGCGCCGGTAGGTCGCGGGTCGCGTCTCCGTCCGCGTCGCAATCCCCATCTCGACGAGTTGCTCGAGAGCCTTCCGCGCGCCGGTTTCGGAGCAGTCTGCCCACTCGGCGAACTGCTGTGCGGATGCGGAGTCGGTCGTGCCGACGAGCACGTCGTAGACTCGCTGGAACGTCGTCCGGTCGTCCGTCCAGTCCGTCGCCACGCTCGTCGGTGATTCGTCGACGTCGGTCATACCGGACCTTCGGCTGAAACACACATATGTGTTTCTCCGCGCGTATATCTGTGCTAAAAGGAATGCTCGAGTGCCGGTGGTGTGTCGGTGCTTACTCGCCCTTCTCAATCGGCGCGTTCACGAGATTACCCCACTCGGTCCACGAGCCGTCGTAGTTGACGGCGTCGTCGTAGCCGAGCAGTTCGTGCAGGGCGAACCACGCGACCGAGGAGCGCTCGCCGATGCGGCAGTAGGCGACGGTCGTCTCGTTGCCGTCGATGCCTTCCTCGCCGTAGAGATCCTCGAGTTCCTCACGCGTTTTGAAGGTGCCGTCGTCGTTCGTGACGGCGGCCCACGAGATGTTCTTCGCGCCCGGGATGTGGCCGCCGCGCTGGGCAGTTTCCTGCAGTCCTGGTGGGGCGAGAATCTCGCCGCTGTACTCCTCGGGCGAGCGAACGTCGACGAGTGGGACGCCGCGTTCGATTGCGTTTTCGACGTCCTCGCGGTAGGCGCGGATGCTCTCGCGCGGGCCGGCGGCGTCGTACTCGACTGCCGAGAACTCCGGAACTTCGTCCGTGGTTGGATAGTCGTTCTCGAGCCAGTAGCTGCGAGCGCCATCGAGCAGGTAGACGTCCTCGTGGCCGTAGTACTTGAACTGCCAGTAGGCGTAGGCGGCGAACCAGTTGGCGTTGTCACCGTAGAGGACGACCGTCGAGTCCTCGCTGATGCCGTGGCTGCCAAGCAGGTCCTCGAAGTCTTCCTTCGAAAGGATGTCTCGAGTGGTCTGGTCCTGCAGTTGGGTCTCCCAGTTGAAGCCGATTGCACCGGGGGCGTGTTCCTCCTCGTAGGCTTCCGTGTCGACGTCGACCTCGACGAGTCGAAGGTCGGAGTCGTCGTCTTGGAACTCCTCGAGTCGGTCCTCGACCCAGTCAGCCGTGACGAGCACGTCGTTGGCGTAGTCTGTTGCCATACCAATTCCTATGGATGCAGTAGTTATAGGGCCTCTCGAAGCGGTTAATGGAGACACTGGTCGACCGTGTCGGTGACAGTTGCCGCTATCTCGGGTGGGCCGAATTCGGCGATTGTCGCGAGCGTCCTCCCTGCTGTCGGTTCGCTATCACCCTGGTTTGGGACCCGTCATATGCACCCAGCGAGTCGTCCCGAACCGGAGAATTATGCCGCGAGCTCGGTACCCAGGGAAGTGGTGCCGCGACCGGTGCGTTATGGGCGTCGCGGCGATATCCTCGAGATAATGGACGATTCCTTCGTTGTCTCCCCCGACTGGCTCGCCGCACATCTCGAGGACGCCGACGTTCGCGTGGTCGACGTTCGCGACGCCTGGGAGTACGACGGCATCGGGCACGTGCCCGGCGCTGTCTCCGTTCCCTTCGACAGCTATCGCGACGAAACCGACGTGGATCGAGGCACCTTGCCGGGAGCCGATGCCTTCGCTGCACTGCTCTCCGACGCCGGGATCACTCCCGAGGACACCGTCGTCGCCTACGACGACACCCACGGCGTCTTCGCCGCTCGGTTCGTACTTACCGCCCTTGTGTACGGCCACGCGGACGTGCGCCTGCTCGATGGCGACTACAGCGCCTGGAACCGCGACCACGAAACGACGAGCGACGCACCCGACGTCGCTCCGACCGACTACGAAGCCGACCCGCTCGAGCGCGACGACAGCCCACTCGTCGGCCTCGAGGCGGTCGAGAACGCGCTCGAGCGCGACGCCGTCTTCGTCGATACGCGCGAACAGGCCGAGTTCGAGGAGGCTCATCTACCGGGTGCGGTACGCTTCGACTGGCGCGAGGTCATCGACGACGAAACCCGTCGACTGAAGCCCGCGGACGAACTCGAGGACTTGCTCGCCGAGCACGGCATTACGCCCGACCGCGAGATCGTCCTCTACTGTAACACCGCCCGGCGAATCAGCCACACCTACGTCGTCCTCCGGGCGCTCGGCTACGAGAATGTCGCCTTCTACGAGGGGAGTTTGACGGAGTGGTTGGCTAATGATGGCGAGGTGGTGACGGGCTCGAGCGAGTGACTGGACGGCATCGGTCGTTACGTGAACTTATGCGAGACGGACGCGAGGTAAAAGAGGATAATACCCGATACGAGTACGCCGATCAGGTTGAACATGATGAGGTCGAATAACAGACCGATCCCGTAGAACACGTACGCCCACGTCAGCGCGGTTGCGCTCATGTTCAACAGTCCGATAATGACGACCAGGTGGGCAATATTGAGTCCGAACAGGAAGAGCGCAATGGTGGCAGCGACGCCCCCTATCCCCAGTAACTGGAAGATTGGAAGGAACGAGACAAGGATGCCGAGGATGCCGAGTCCGCAAATAATTGTAACGCCCAGTGGGCGGTCCGTTCCGCCTGTAGACGAAGGCCGTCTCGAGTGCCTCGTTGAGTTTCCTCTTGATGAACGGGGACCTGGTTGCATACCCCCTCATTCAAGTAATCAAACAAGTGTTTTGTGACTGGCTACAGCAGTTTCAGATCGTGACACTGCGACGCTCGAGCGCCTATATAGTAACAACTGCAACTATTTACACACTGATCGCACGACGGCTGTGCGATCAGGTGTGCAGTGACTTGCAGTGGCTACTATAGTTCCGCGATCCGAAGAGTAAACCGCCCGCCTCGCAAACGCCGATCCAATGCCACGCGACTCGTTCCCACGGATCGGACTCGGCACGTACTCTGACGACAACCGCGAGCAGTGGGCCGACAACGTCCAGACCGCCCTCGAGAGCGGCTATCGCCACGTCGACACCGCACAGGTGTACGAAAACGAGCAGTACGTCGGCGAGGGGCTCCGCTCGAGTGCTGTCGACCGCGATGATATCTTCCTCTCGACGAAGACCGTTCACCACGACGTGCCCGACGACCCTGCGGACGTGCCAGACGCTATCGACGGCTGCCTCGAGCGACTCGGGGTCGACGCCGTCGACCTGCTGTACGTCCACTGGCCGTCGGGAATCTACGACCACGAGACGGTGCTTCCCCACTACAACGACGCCTACGAGGCGGGCAAAACGCGCCGCGTCGGCCTCTCGAATTTCACGCCCGAGTTGCTTGATGAGGCCCGTGAGGTGCTCGAGGCCCCGCTGTTTGCCCATCAGGTCGAGATGCATCCCCTGCTTCCGCAGGAGGAGCTGGTAGCCTACGCGCAGGAACACGACCACTGGCTCGTCGCCTACTCGCCGCTGGCGAAAGGCGAGGTGTTTGACGTGCCCGAGATTCAGGACGTGGCCGACAAACACGACGCGACGCCAGCGCAGGTGTCGCTCGCCTGGCTACTGAGCCACGACAACGTCGCCGCGATTCCAAAAGCCAGCAGCCGCGAGCACATGGCACAGAATCTGGCTGCGGCGGATCTCGAGTTGGACGACGACGATATCGACCTGATCGACTCAATTGAGCGCCGTCACCGCGTGATCGACGCCGATCACGGCCCCTGGAACTGGTAGACTGGGGCTGCATTCGGTCGACTACGCCACATCTTGCCAGTCCGGCGCGGTCGAGTACGGCCGAGAGGACAGTTCGTCGAACGCCGCGTGAATCACCTCAGATAGCGCGGGGTGGACGTGGACGGGGTCCGCTACGTCGTCGACGGTTCCGGACCCGCTGTCCATCGCGACGACGACCTCCTGAATCAGCGTTGATGCGTCGGGGCCGGCGATATGGCAGCCCAGAATCTCGCCGTCCGGGCCAGCGAGAACTTTCACGAGTCCGTCGTCCGCCCCGCGGATCAGTCCCAGCGGCGCGGCGGTAAACGGGACCGTCGCTGACTCGTATTCCTGACTATCGTCCTCGAGTTCGCTCTCAGTCCGCCCGACGCTCGCGACCTGCGGCGACGTGAAAATCGCGTGGGGCATCGCCGTATAGTCGACTTCGCTCGCTGCATCGTCGAAGACGTTCGTTGAAACGACTCTCGTCTCGTAGTCCGCCGCGTGTTTGTAGGGCTCCTCGCCGACGATATCGCCCAGCGCCCAGACGCCCTCAACTGCCGTCTCGAGTCGGGCATCCGTCTTGATGTGTCCCGACTCATCCGTTTCAATACCCGTGTTCTCGAGGGCGAGCGTGTCAGTGTTGGGACGACGCCCAGTGGCGAGCAAGAGGTCGTCTGCCTCGAGATCGACGCTTGCGGGTTCGCTGTCGCCGTCGCCGTTCTTCTTGTCGCTCCTCTCGTCAGTCGACTCTGCGGTAACGATCACGCCGCCGTTCTCGCTCGAGCCAACGTCACTCGCCTCGTAGCCGGTGTAGACATCGCAGTAGCGCTCGAGCGACTCGGTTACGACCGCGCTGATCTCGTCGTCCTCTCGCGGGACGAGCTGTTCGCTGCGCCCGATCAGCGAGACATCCGTTCCGAGCGCACCGAAGACGTAGCCCAGTTCGACCCCGATGTAGCCCCCGCCGACGATGACGAGCGAGTCGGGCTGATCGGAAAGAAAGAGCGCGTCGTCGCTCGTGAGGAAATCCACGTCCTCGAGGCCGTCAATTGGCGGCACGACGGGTCGGCTCCCGACCGCGAGGACGATTGATTCGCCCTCGATCTCGAGCGCCTCATCACCCTCGCCGCGTTCGGCACCGTCGACTGCGACCGCGTCGCGCCCGTCTGCTGTCTCGATTGCTATCGTGTGGTCGTCAACGAATCGCCCCTCGCCGCGGTAGAGCGTGACGTGCTCATTGTCCTCGAGACTGTCTGCCTGTCGTTCAGCCTTTTCGTAGACGGTGTCGTGAATTGCGTCGGTGAACGCGCCGTAGTCGACCGACTCGAGGGTGGCGTCGATCCCGAACTCTGCGGCGCGTCGAACCGTCTCGGCCACGTCCGCGCGGTGGATGAGCGCCTTCGAGGGGATACAGCCTCTGGTGATACACGCGCCGCCGAGCGGGCCAGGCTCGATGACGGCCGCCTCGAGGCCTTGTTCGGCCGCTGCGGTCGCTACCTGACTGCCCGAGCCGCCGCCAATGACGACGACATCGTACGCTGTGGTGGTCATGGGCAGTGCGTCTACCGTCTGCGGGGTAAAACCGAGACCTGCGATGCCAGCCGGGTTGGTGCCAGCTACGCGCTGGCGGCGAACCGGTCCGGGATCGCTCGAGAAACACCCCGGGCGACGAGACTCGAGGCGAGCGAACTGAGCGCGTACCAGGCGAGCCACGCCTGGACGGGGCCGACGACGCGGGCGGTCCAGACGATGTCGCCGAGAATTGGGGCGACGGTCACCAGCGGCGCGGTCGCGCGGGCGGGCGAGGTTACCACCCAGGAGAGATAGATGATGACGGGAACGGTCATGAGCATCGTCCATACGAGGACTCTGAGCTGGTTGGCCAGCAGGAATGCTTGCCGTTCCAGTAGGTCTTGGCGCTGTGTCGTGAGCCGGGTCGCTGTCGTCTCGTCACCTCGCGCTCGAGCGGCTGCGAGTCGCGCCTGTAGTTCGCGGCTCCGGTGGCGCAGGCCGTCTACATCGGGCGAGTCGATTCGGTGGCGGACGATCAGTGCGGCGGCAGTTGTTGTGGCCGCACACAGGAGGATAAGCCCTGGAAACGGGAGGAGCGTCGCAACCGGTCCCAGCGCGAGGTCCAGCGTGGCTCCAATTGCGCCTCGAGTCGCGCCGACCCAGTAACTCGCAAGCAGTGCGAGCGCGCCGACTGCGGCGACGAAATCGGCGCGGGACCACCCCTTCGGTTCGGGTGGAACGAACTCGCGCGCCTCGAGTGTCTCGGCGACTGCGGTCGGATTTGCAAGCACGAACCGATCAGCGTCGCTCTCGCGTTCTGCTGGAACGAGGACGCCCTGCTCGAGCATTGCTCCCCAGTGCTCACGTTCGATATCGGTGCTGACATCGGCCCAGGCGACGGTGCCATCACCTTCTTCGGCGGACCGGAGAACAACTGCCAGGGCCGCCGCTCCATTGTCATCGGTTGCAACTGCTATTCCAGCGGCTGTCATGCCGGACGAAATGATGCCGGCTGCAGTAGGCGTTACTCGCGGTTACTCGCTGTGAAACAGCCCACACGACCCTGACGGTCGTGTCTTATAACCAGTTGTCTCCCGTCGTGTCTTCGTCCGCTTCGCGGTGGGTTTCGACCGCGGCCGCGAGATTTTCGACGGCCGTTCGCTCGTCCGGCCCTTGGCTCGAGACGCCCGTGATCTCGTCTTCGGCGATGTGGAGGCCGTTCTCGTCCACCCACGTTTCGACGTCTGCATCCACGAGTTCGTCGTACTCGTCGGGGTCGACTGGCTCGGCTTCGCCGTCTCCGTCGGAACTCATACTCCGCTCTCGGGTCGCGCGGGTGAAATACGCATCGACAGCGTGGGATTGGGTTAGATCCCGATCACTGGCTGTGGTTCGTACGGCTCCTCGAGATACTCCACATCCGAGTCGGAAAGGTTGATCTCGAGGGCCTCAACCGCGTCCTCGAGATGCTCGATGCTCGAGGTGCCGACGATTGGCGCGTCGACGTACTCGTTCTGGAACTGCCAGGCGAGGGCAATCTGGGCCATCGTGACGCCCTTGTCGGCTGCGAGTTCCTGAATGCGGGCGTTGATCTCGCGCCCGCCGCCGCGGTCGTACTCCGGTGCTGGATTGTGGCGATTTTCGGGGTCACCACGCGTCGTGGACTCGAGGTCGTCAACGGGGCGGGTGAGATAGCCCTGGCCGAGTGGCCCCCACGGGATGACGGCGATATCGTTTTTGTCGCACATCGGCAGCGTGTCGCGCTCTTCTTCCCGATAGGCGAGATGGTAGTGATTCTGCATCGTCTCGAAGGACGCGAGGCCCTCGCGCTCGCTCGTGCGCAGTCGCTCTGCGAGGTCGTGGGCGTACATCGAACTCGTCCCAACGTGTCTGACCTTCCCGCGGCGAACGGCGTCGTCTAGTGCGCGGAGCGTGGTTTCTGGCGGCGTGTTCGGATCGACGCGATGGGTCTGATAGAGGTCGATTGTGTCCATTCCCAATCGGTCGAGCGAGGCCTCGAGTTCCTGTTCGATGGTCTTTCTCGAGAGTCCGGCAGCGTTCGGGTGGTCGCTGTCGGAGGGGAATCGCACTTTCGTTGCGACGACCTGCTCGTCGCGGTCGTAGTCAGCGAGCACATCGCCGAGAATCTGTTCTGACTCGCCGCTCGAGTACATGTTTGCCGTATCGAAGAAGTTGATTCCGAGGTCGATGGCGCGTTCGATGAGTTCGCGACTCTCCTCGCGGTCTAGCATCCAGGGTTCGCCGCTGCCAAAGCTCATGCAGCCGAGACAGATTTTGCTGACCTGCATGCCGGTCGAGCCGAGTGTCGTGTATTCCATGGGTGTGACTCTCAGGTATAGTCACGCTGGTCGACCATATACCGCTGGTGTTCCCAGACCCTTCTCGCCGCTACTGGCAGGGGTAGTACCGAAACGAGTTACAGACTGGTATCTGAATCTGTCAGTTATCTGCTGGCGTTTGCTGGAGAATGCCCATCCAGAACCCCTCGATTTCCTGTACAAACTCCAGATAATCTTCGGGTTCGACCGGTTTTTGGATGTAATGATCTGCATCGATGCCGTGCGATTTGACGATGTCTTCACCAGTTTTCGAACTTGTGAGAACGACGACAGGAATATCTGACAGTGTCGGCTCGGCATCTAGTTCGGCGATGACGTCTGTCCCGTTCTTCCCAGGTGGCTTTGGCTCGAGTAGGATGAGATCCGGCTTCGGATCGGCCGCGTACTCGCCGCGCTGGTTGATAAAATCGAGAGCGTCATCGGCATCAGCAACGGTGTATAACTGATTTGTGAGCTGCGCGTCTTTGAACGATTCCGTGAAGAGCCGCGTATCTCCGGGGTTTGGCTCAACGAGTAAAATAGTAATGAGCTCCCCCTCGCGTTCAACGTCTGAGGCCATTACACCCTCTTTTTCGTGGGTGGATAAAAAGTCGCGGTCAGTTGTATTGATTACTCTACACTCGCTACACGAGTCGACAAACGCCACTCATCTTGGCCTCGAGTGAGTCGCGGGTAGAAAAAGCCTTTAACGCCGTCGTCTCGTAGGGGGTACAAATGGTACTCGACGATCTCGGCAGTTCACTGCGGGGCACGCTCGATACGCTCCGTGGCAAGTCCCGGATCAGCGAGGAAGACGTCGAGGAAATCGTCAAGGAGATCCAACGGTCGCTGATCTCCGCCGACGTCGACATCTCGCTCGTTCAGGAACTCTCGGGCAATATCAAACAGCGCGCACTCGAGGAGGAACCACCCGCCGGGACGCCGGCGCGTGACTTCGTCCTCCGTATCGTCTACGAGGAACTGGTCGATCTGATCGGTGACTCGACCGACCTTCCGCTCGAGGAACAGACCATCCTCCTTGCGGGTCTGCAGGGGTCTGGTAAGACGACCTCCTCGGCCAAGATGGCCTGGTGGTTCTCGACGAAGGGCCTGCGCCCGGCAGTGATCCAGACCGACACGTTCCGACCCGGTGCCTACCAGCAGGCAAAGGAGATGTGCGAACGCGCCGAGGTCGACTTCTACGGCAACCCGGACAACGACGATCCGGTCGACATCGCCCGCAAGGGACTCGAGGAGACGAGCGACGCTGACGTTCACATCGTGGACACGGCGGGTCGCCACGCACTCGAGGACGACCTGATCGACGAAATCGAGCAGATCGAAGGCGTTGTCGAGCCCGATACGTCCCTGCTCGTCCTCGACGCAGCAATCGGTCAGGGCGCGAAAGATCAAGCCGCTCAGTTCGACGAGTCGATTGGCATCGACGGCGTGGTCATCACGAAACTGGATGGTACCGCAAAGGGTGGTGGTGCCCTGACGGCAGTCGATCAGACCGATTCGTCGATTGCCTTCCTCGGGACCGGTGAGGAAGTACAGGACGTCGAGCGTTTCGAGCCCGACGGCTTCATCTCCCGACTGCTCGGGATGGGTGATCTCGGCCAGCTCGCAGAGCGCGTCGAGCGCGCGATGGAGCAGACTGAGATCGAAGAAGAGGACTGGGACCCAGAGGACATGCTCAAGGGCCAGTTCACCCTGAACGACATGCAAAAGCAGATGGAGGCGATGAACAACATGGGGCCACTCGATCAGGTCATGGACATGATCCCTGGGTTCGGCGGCGGGATCAAAGACCAGCTTCCAGATAATGCGATGGACGTTACCCAGGAGCGGATGCGAACCTTTAGCGTCATCATGGATTCGATGACCGACGCCGAAAAGGAGTATCCGAAAGCCATCGGCGCGAGCCAGATCGAACGCATCGCCCGCGGTTCCGGGACGAGCGAAGAGCAGGTCCGCCAACTGCTCCAGCAGTACAAGATGATGGAAAAGACCATCAAGCAGTTCCAGGGCATGGGCTCCGATCAGGAGATGCAACGCATGATGCAACAGATGCAACAGGGCGGTGGCGGTGGCGGCGGTGGCATGGGCGGCATGGGGCCGTTCGGATAACCGCTTCCTCGATTTTCGCGCTCGAGCGTTGTTTCACTCGCTTGCTAAGTCACTGTTATTTTCTTCATATATCCGTTTCCGTC